>JADGBX010000081.1 GCA_015231265.1 Magnetococcales bacterium
TCCTGATCAACCAGAAGCGGAATATCTCTCGGAAGCTCGGTCCGTCCTCCGAGATCAAGATCGATTCCGAGGGTGCCACTCTGATCAGTGGCAAGCTCTCCGACCCTGTCAAGGCGTTCGGCAACTTGATGGAAGGGTTGCAGAATCGCTTTTCCAAAACCCAGCGCTATACGACGATTCGCCGAGGGGCCAGTCGCAAGCGTTTGACAGCGCGCAAGATCACGCTGTCTCAGGAGTTTCCCGACATCGTTTGGGAGAACATCGGTCCCGGATACTCCTACCGGCTGATCATCGGCGAAAAGAGCATCGATATCAGTCAGCGTGAGGGGGATGTCGTCCGCTATACCGTTTCCGGGCTCAAGCCCGGCATCCACCCCTTCGGTGTTGAGGTGCGCAAGGATGACCAGACGGTGTTCGAAGCCAGTATGGGCAAGCTCACCTGGTTGACCAATGAGAAGATGGCCCGGCTTCAGGAGGGTATCCGCGTGCTGCAGACAGCCGTTCCCGGTGACGACTTTCTGCTCGCAGGACTGCTGGAGGAGCATGGTTTGATGGTGCCTGCGATGGATCATTACCAGAAGCACTTTTCCAACTATCCCGAGGATAACGACATGCGTCCCATGCTTGTTCAGGCCTATGGCAAGCTGAGGCTGGAGAAGTTGCGTCAACTTGAAGCGAAGCGCTACTTCAAGAATCTGGATGAGGAGTAACCACGCCTGCATCGTGTTGTGTAGCAGAGCGGTGAGTTGTTGACGATTTGTCACGCACGATCCCGTGGTGTTCCGTACTGTTTTTCAGAAGGGCAGCCTGATGACGGCTGCCCTTTTGAGTTGTACGTGATACACTTTCTCAACGGGGCTGATGGTGTCAGTCGAAGACCGGTGTTGTCACATCAATCACATCTTTCTTCTATGTTTATGGAGTTGATCCATGCGCCTGCTGGTCAAACGCTGGGACATGGTGTTCACCCTCTTGTTATTCTTGGCGGTGATTCCTGCAGAGTATCACGAGATCTTCTCTCTGGTTGAAGAGCAGACGCTCTCTTTTCGGCAGCTGCTACGCCAGACCCATGGTGATCCTGAGCATGTTCGACCGGTTCAGGATATCGTTTTGATCAATACCGATGAACTCTTCTATGAGGAGTATGGTAGCTTTCCCCTGCGTCGTCAGGATCTGGCCACATTGGTCGATAATCTGAAGCTACTCGGGGCAAAAGTGATTGCCCTGGACATTCTGATGGATTTTCCCAGTTCATATGGGGAAGATCCGGTCCTCTCCACATCCCTGGAGAAGGCGGGCAATACACTTCTCGTTTCCCAAGCCCATATTCTCGATGGAAAAGTCGAGGGGATCAACTATCCCACCGAAGCGTTGCGAACGGTGACACGCAGCGGTTATACCAATATTGCTTCCGCCAGCAGTGTGGTGACCTCCCTTTCCCGCTTGAAAATCTATCGAGATGCCATCGAACTCGCCGATGGTTGGCCGTTTGCGGTTCAGGCGCTTGCCATGTATTGGGGAGTGGAGCCGCGCCTGGAAGGCAACCTGTTGAAAATTGGGGATCATATCAGTCTACCGCTTGATCAATTCGACTCCTTCTACATCGATTTTCCCGCTTTGCCCACCGGTGTGCGGTTTCTCAGTGAATCCAATGGCATTACGGCACTGGAGTTTCTGGATATTTCAGACTTCGATGAGGATGAGCTGGATGAGCTGCGCTACTGGGTCGAGGATAAGCTGGTTCTGGTAGGGGACACCTCCGAGGTCTCCCATGACTGGTTCGACACACCGGTTGACATGGTGTATGGGGTGGAGATCATTGCCGACACCATCGCAACCTTGATGAAAGGTGGTGTCCTGCGCAGTGCCCCTCTCTCTCTGGAAATTTCCATCACCTTGATCATCATGTTGGTGATGATTCTCAGTGCTCTACAGTCAAGTCCGCTGTTACGGGTGGTGATTCAGGCAACCACCATGGCTGTCCATGTAGCAATTCTGACCGTGGTCCATGTCAAGCAAGGTCTTGTCATTTCCATGAGCTACGTGCTCTTTGCCTCGTTGTTGGCTCTGTTGGCGATCAATCTGCGCTACTACATGCAGGAACGTGGTCAGAAGAAGATGATCAAGGGGGCGTTCGGTCAATACCTCTCGCCGAAGGTCGTGGATATTCTGGTCAAGGATCCCAGCCGCCTCCGTCTGGGCGGAGAGCAGCGCGAGATGACGGCGTTCTTTTCGGATGTGGCGGCGTTTTCGACGATTTCAGAGAGCTTGAAACCGACGGAGTTGGTGGAGTTGCTCAACGAATACCTCACCGCCATGTGCGATATTATTGCTACCTATGACGGCACGGTGGACAAGTTCGAAGGGGATGCCATCATCGGCTTCTGGGGGGCACCGTTGCGTCAGGATGATCACGCTAAGTTGGCCTGTTATACCAGCATCGACATGAACGTCCATATGATCCAGATGCGCCAGGCACTTGAGCAGCAGGGTCGGCCTGAGATGAACATCCGCATCGGCTTGAACTCCGGTCCCATGGTGGTGGGAAACATGGGGTCGGCGCAGCGGATGGACTACACCATCATGGGGGATTCGGTCAATCTGGCGGCGCGGCTTGAAGGGGCGAACAAGTTCTACAACTCCGGGACCATGCTGTCGGAGTACACCCACGCACAGTGTGCCGAGTTCATCGACGCTCGGGAGTTGGATACCGTGCGTGTGGTGGGTAAGAACACCCCCATCACCATCTACCAACTTCTCGACAGAAAAAACCAGACCAGTGGTCCACTGGCCGAGGTGGTGGAACTCTTCGCACGCGGACGGGAGGCGTACAATGCGATGGATTTCGTCACCGCCCAGGAGATCTTCTCAAAAGCGTTGAAGATCCTGCCCGATGATGGCCCGTCACGCACCTATCTGGATCGCTGCCGTCTCTATGCCGAGGTGCCGCCTCCGGCTGACTGGGACCGGGTGTTTAATTTTACCTCAAAGGGGTAGGGGCCTATTGGATATGGCGGTGGCTCTGACCTCGGAAGCAGTGTGCCCTCAGCCAATATTACTTCCTGACCTGACGCCAGTGCTGTGCCCTTACCCGAGATCACTTCCAGAGCAGACGCCGGTGCTGTGTCCCCACCCGAGATCACTTCCTGACCAGACGCATGCCGGACCGTTTGTTGCGGACACCGGGTAGCAGATGGTGGCGATAGGCGATGCGTCCCAACCGAGGGCCATCAGCCCAGCTTCCTCCTCTCAAAACCCGTGACAGTCCCCGTTCCGGTCCGGTTGGATCGGTGTTGGGGCTGTTCTTGTAGGTGTGACGTCCATAACGGTCGCTTGTCCACTCCCACACATTGCCCTGCATGTCGAAGAGTCCGAAGGGGTTGGCGAGAAACTGCCCAACAGGAGATGTGGCAGCGTAGCCGTCTTCGCAGGCGTGCTTGCGTAGTAGCGACCACTCACGCTTGGCAGTACCATCGGCAAGATTGGCGTAGCGGCAGGAAATTGAACTGCTCTCTCCCCAATAGCGACTGGTCGTGGTCCCGGCGCGGGCGGCATACTCCCATTGAGCTTCTGTGGGTAGACCGAAGGTGCCGTTGCCTTTGCTCGTGAGCCAGGCGGCATAGGCATTGGCATCCTGCCAGCTTATGTTCACCACCGGTTGTGCATCTCCGGAGAGCGTATGGTTTCTGGCGCGACCGCTGTCGTGATCACCACGAAACAGTCTGTACTGTCGGTTCGTCAATGCATGGATCGCCATCCAGAACCCTTTCAAACACACCTCGTGCTGCGGACCCTCATCACCGCTGCGGCCCTTCTCGCTGCGCGGACTGCCCATCTGAAAACAGCCCTCGGGAATGCGGACGAAGGGGATCTGGGTGACCGGTTCCGTGCAGAGATGTCCCGGGGTGGTTTGGTGCCAGCAGTCGGACAGAGACGCTTTTCTGGATGGAGACGCTGTTTCAGGGGAGGGGGGTGATCGGGCTGACTTCGTCTGTTGCTCAGGGGGTGCTGCCGGTGGCCGGTTCTCATGGGCGAGTGAGGGTTCGGCTGGATCTTCACCGCGTGCCGCAAAGGAGAAGTCACCCACCAGGGAGGAAGATTCCCAGGAGATCTGTTGTCGATCGGTCTCTTTGATCAGCGCGGCGCGGACCTGTTTGAAGAGTTGCTCGACGGTGAGGCCGGGCGTGCTGATCTTGTCGAGCAGATGATGGGTATAGGGACTGTTGCGGCCATTACCATCGGCGGCCACGGAGCCCGGGGCCGTGGAATAGGCGATCAACGTGCCGACAGGGGCGTCCATCTGGGCCAGTCCGCTGGAAGAGGACCGGAAACTGCGGGCGAAGGGGTTGTTGCGACAGGCATCAAGAATCATGAGATTCATGCCATTGTTGGCCGACTCCATCTTGCGCAATACCAGATCAGCTTCGACTGCCTCATCAGCGATCTCATCTTCATGAAGAATGTCGGCGTTGATCGGGATCAGATAGTTCTTCCCATTCACCTGCATGCCGTGTCCGGCATAGAAGAAAAGCCCAACGCCACCCTCCTGGCGGAGATGTTCGCCGAAGGAGCGAATAGCACGACGCATCTGTTTGCGATCGAGGTTGGAGGCGTGCTCCACCTGGAATCCCAGCGTGCGAAGCGTTATCGCCAGGTCGTGGGCATCATTGTGAGGGTTGATCAGAGGGGCATCGGCATAGGCACTGTTACCGATGACCAAGGCTGCACGGCTGGGAGGGGGGGAGGCCTGCACCGAGGAGACAGTTTCCACAGCGAGCAGGAGAATCAGCATAAACTGAGCCAGAAACGTCCACAGCGTGTTGGTCGGGATGTGGCGCATCATTCCGGGCAGTCTATTCATAGGGGTGCAGGTTCCAGTGGTGGCATGTGTTAAACCATACAGGGGCTCAGCCAAGCAGATGATCCTTGTTGCCGCTGGTGTGGGTGAACTCCGGTACCGCCTCGTGGAGAATGGTGCGTAGTCGCGGGCTGTCGAAGGAGTCGCACGCTTTCTGGATATCCATGATGAGTTGCTTCATCTGAGTCCAGGGCAGGTCCCGCTCTTCAGCACGCATGATGCGCGGATGTCGGGTTCCCCGCACTGCAGCGCCGATCAGTAGCTCTTCATACAGCTTTTCACCCGGTCGTAGACCGACGAACTCAATAGGGATATCACCGTTGGGGTTCTTCTCGTCGCGCACATCCAATCCGGACAGGTGGACCATGCGTCGGGCCATATCGAGGATCTTCACCGGTTCGCCCATGTCCAGCACAAACACATCCCCCCCTTCGCCCATGGCCCCGGCCTGAATCACCAGTTGTGACGCCTCCTGAATGGTCATGAAATAGCGGGTTACCTCAGCGTGGGTCACGGTGACTGGACCACCAGCCTGAATCTGCTTGCGGAAGAGAGGGACCACCGAGCCGGAAGAGTCCAGAACATTGCCGAAGCGCACCATCACGAAGCGGGTGAGATTCGGTCGCTCCTTGGCCAATCCCTGTAGAACCAGCTCCGCCAGGCGCTTGCTGGTTCCCATGACGCTGGTGGGGCGAACCGCTTTATCGGTAGAGATGAGAACAAAAGTATCCACACCACTTTCCAGAGCCGCTTCTGCAGCATGTAGCGTGCCGAACACATTGTTCACGACCCCTTCGATGGGGTTGTGCTCCACCAGGGGAACATGCTTGTAGGCTGCTGCGTGGTAGACCGTATCGGTATGAAATGTGTGAAAGGCTCGCTCCAGACGTGGACGATCCTTTACCGAGCCGATGAGAGGGACCAGACGGACGCCATCGGGAAGATGGTGTTGCAACTCCTGTTCGATACGGTAGAGGGCAAATTCCGACCGTTCATAGAGGACCAGGGTTGTCGGTTTCTGATCGAGAATCTGCCTGGTCAGCTCCGAGCCGATAGAGCCTCCGGCGCCGGTGACCAGGACCGATTTTCCGGCAATATCCTTTTTGAGCAGATCATGAATGGGCGGCACCTGATCCCGACCCAGAAGATCCTCGATATCGACCCGGCGGATATCAGCGACGGTCACTTTCCCTTCCACCAGATGTTCCACCCCCGGCAGTGTTTTAACCTCAACGGGGAAGGGTTCGAGAAACTCCAGGATCTCCCGCCGCTTCGAATTGGCAGCGGCAGGCATGGCAAGTAGCACCTCTTCCACCCCTAACTCATCAAGAATGTGGTGCATTTTTGCTCTGGTAAACACTTTTCTGCCATGGATGAATGTGCCGCGAAGCTCCGGATTATCATCAATGAAAGCCACTGGTTGGTGGTGGGTGCTGCCCTCCAATGCTTTGACGAGTTGGGTGCCCGCCGAGCCGGCTCCAAATATCGCCACGCGGATCATGCTGCCACGCTCCTGACTCACCCGTTGAGTGAAGGTGCGCATGAGAATCCGACCGCCACCGATGCCGAAGATGACGATTCCCCAGTAGAGCACGAAGACCGAGCGAGGGGTTTCTTGCAGGCGGGCGAGGAGATTCACCGACATGAGAAGAAGTGTTGCAAGCGTGCCCGCCTTGATGATGGAGAAGAGGGCATACATGCCGGTGTAGCGTACCAACTGCCGGTAGAGTCGGAAGCCGGCAAATACCGGAATCGAGAGCAGTGGAGCAATGATGAACACCTGGGGATAGCGTTCAAAAAAGGGGGGCCAGTAGTCGTTCAGTCGTAACCAGAAGGAGAACCACACTGCAAACACGCACACCGCGATGTCGAAGAGGGCCATCATCACCATCTTCTGGTGGCGGGAGCAGGTGTTGAGGATATCGTAGATTGAGTAGATCATTCTCTGATTCTAGGCAATTTTCCCTGTTCGGGGAATCCCCGCTGAACTGGAGAGGCGGGCTGAACCGCGTTTTCTGAAGAGCGCGGCGGTCTGCATGCTTGAGATCACTCCTCCTCACTGTTCGAGGCAAACTGGTGTCGCCAGAGGATCAGAGCCAGATAGAAGAGTCCCCATGCCAGCAATCCTTGCAGAATGGTGATGGTCGAGCCGGAATGCAACCAGAGGGCGGAAATCCCGCAACTCCCCATGAGCAGATACTCAGCCAGTACCGTTTTCCGATGTCCCCATCCGCGCCGGACCAACCATTGATAGTAGTGGGAGCGATGGGCCTGCCACACTTTTTCCCGCTTGAGCAGGCGTCGGCCCAGCGTATACGAGGCGTCGACGATGAAGGGAGAGAAGATCAGAAGCGGAACCCAAAGATCAAACAGACCGTCCTGCACCCCCCAGAGGGTGAGGGCGGCAGCGGCATAGCCCATGCCCACGGAGCCTACGTCACCCATGAAGATTTTCGCCGGAGGGAAGTTGAGGGCGAGAAATCCGGTATTGCTCAGCGCGATCACCAGGGCGACGCCGGAGTAGAAGGTGTTATCCCCGAAGAGACCGAAGAGAGAGAGAAACCAGAAGCCGAACATCCCCATGCCACCGGCAAAACCGTCCATACCATCCATGAAGTTGTAGAGATTGAGCATCCAGACGGTCGAGAAGAGCGTGGTCAGGATGGCCAGGGTCTCCGGCAGTCGGAAGGAGAGCGATCCGACACTGACGATCGTGAGTTCGAACCCTCCGACAACGATCATCGACGCCGCTAAAAACTGAACCAGCAGCCGCACGAGAGGGGAGAGGTCACGATGGTCATCAAGGAAGGAGAGCCCCGACACAATGAGAAACCCCAGCAGCAACCAGCCCAAGCCCGGAGGAGAGGACAAAAGAAACGTCAAAGACAGGCAACCGGGCACCATTCCGGCAAGAATCGCCAAACCGCCACTACGAGGTGTCGGGGTGTCGTGCAGCGAGCGGTGATTGGGGTGATCCAGTGAAGAGAGTTGCGAGTCGCTGTGGCTGAGTCGGTAATTGACAAAGAGCGATACAACCATCGATCCCAGAGCAGAGAGGACGATGACAATCAAATGGAGAAGCATGATGCGCTCAATTCATAAGAGAGTGGAGCGACAGGCAACGGAGTCATCACATCGATTGAATGATCTCCGGTAGCGCCGCGCGCAAGGTGTGTTTCGGTGTGAAACCCAGCTGGGTGCGCATTTTCGAGCCATCGTAGAGTGCATCCGCAACCAGTTTGTTCAGTGTGTCGGAATCAAAGGGAAAGCGACGTCCGAGCACCGCGCCGAAACCATCTCCGATTGTGGCGGCCAGATTCAGAATGGGCAAGGGGAGGCTCCAGGAGGGAATCGGTTTTCCCAGCGCTTCTCGGATCCAGACATAGAGCTCTCGCGTCGAATAGGCGTCGTGATCGGCAACGATGTAGGTTTCAGCTCGTGCATCCGGGTGGGTAGCCGCAAGGAGCGTTGCCTCGATCAGATCGTCGACATGAACCATGGAGCGCCGGTTTCGGATTTGTGGCCATGGTGGAAAGAGGCCGCGCTGAATGAAGCGAATCATCCGGGGAAGATTTCCCTTACTCCCCGGCCCATACACCATGGTGGGACGCAGAATCACCCGATGGGGAATCGCTGTTGCTGCACGAACCAACACTTCTGCGCGCAGTTTGCTGACACCATAAGGGGTGTCCGGCGGTGTGGTGTCGGTCTCATCGACTTGGCAATGCGCACCCCCTCCCTGGGCTTTGATACTGCTGTAATAGAGGAAGCGGTGGACGGCCGCCTGCTCCGCGTGTTTCAGCAGGGAGGATGTCCCTTCCACATTGACAGCCTGATACTCATCTGCTGCATCGCCCAGCCGTTCGGAAAGGGCGTGCGCTTTCCCGGCCAGATGAAAGACGGTATCAATCCCCTCCATGATTCCAGCAGGAATAGCGGTATCAGTAAGATCGGCGGAGACACTCTCCTGCCATGGACCGGAACACTCCGTTCGCAGCAGAGCACGAACATGAACCCCGCGGGCTTGGAGTTTCCGGCACAAGGCACGACCCAAAAAACCGTTGGCACCTGTGACCAGGGCAGATCGTATCTCAGAAACATCGAGTGTGTTCATCCGTGCGTCCTCTTGGCGAGTGTGCCGGTTCTTTCGAGAATAGATCGGTAAAGTGAGACAATCTTATCGGCGATGATTTCATTGGAGAACAGAGTGTAAACACGTTTCCGCCCTTGATTAGCCATCTTTCGACGCAGATCGGGATCATCGATCAAACGTTGAAGAGCATCAGCAAGTGCAGACGCGTTGCGGGCAGGTACAAGAAGGCCGGACTTCCCTTCTGCGATCACATCCCGGCAGCCGGGAACATCGGTCGTGACGATGGGGCAGCCACAGGATGCGGCTTCTAAAAGAGATTTAGGCATTCCTTCACGATAGGAGGGAAGTACGGCGATATCACTCTTCTGCCAAATGGCAGCAATCTCCGTGCGGGCACCCAACCAACGAACATGCCCCTCCGTGGTCCATTGACGAAGATGCTCTTCTGGAATCGATGCCGGGTTATCCGGGTCGGTGCCACCCACCAGAGTGATCACCGCCTGCTGATTAGGAGAGTTGAGGGTACGCGCCGCTTCTACCAGTTCGATCACACCTTTGTCTGTCAGCATACGAGAGACCATGGTGATCTGAATCGGATTCGATCCACTGTTATGTCCGGCTCGTGGACGGCCAGTGTCTCGGTCAGGCGAAAATATCTCCGTATCCACTCCTGAGCCGGGGATCAATGTGATCCTATCTTTGGATTGGCCGGAGAGGCGGGCGACTGTCTCGAAGTCAACGCTGTTCTGGACCACCGTGTTCACCTTGTCCCAGCGAAACAGAAGTCGAAAGAGAATGGTGAGAATTGGTCGAATAAGGAGGGATTTCGGAGTGTTTGTGGTGAAAACGTACCCGAAACCCGCAAAGGCGTTGAGAATAGATGGGGTACGAGAAGCCAGTGCCGCAATCGTGCCGAAAACGATGGGCTTCATCGCCACGTGGTGAACAAGATCGGGACGAAATCGTCGATAGATCCGGAACAGATCCCAGATGCTCAATACCATACCGAGGGGTGTCTCACCACGTCGACGAAGGCGGATGGGTATCGCCTCAAATCCCTCTTTTTCAATACAGTGACGATGCTTCTGAAAGCGGGTGGCAACAAGGATGCGCCACCCCTGATCCCGAGCTGCGCGAGCCATGGGCAGGCGATGGGAACAGAAATACCAGTCTTCAGTGACCAGAAAGAGCAGGGTGGGCGGCGCGTTGGTTTCTTGGTCCATGGAACTGTCTGTACCGTGTTAACTATATGAATAAATGTAAAAAATAATTTTTTTGTTCATGATGCGTCTCTCCCGAATGCACCACAACAGCGATCTGGAACGAAGCCCAGGCGTGACACTCTCCTTGCACCCTGAAGAAGGTGAGGATACTGTAACACTTTTCCTCCGGCATCAACCACACCGGAGTGCATGTCTCAAGCGGTTGTGGTCTGCTTTGGTCCTGTCAGGATGTGGCGGTTGCGTGGTGTGACTCCCTCGGTCCCGATGGAACGCGTCATAATCAACGGTTAGGTGTCATGAAGGTTCTTATCACCGGTGCAGCCGGTTTCATTGGGTTTCACCTGTCACAACGGCTGCTGGATCGTGGAGATTCCGTTGTCGGTCTTGACAATCTCAACGACTACTATGACGTTAACCTGAAAAAGGCGCGTCTCGCGTTGGTTAAAGACCACGAGCGATTCACGTTCATCAAAGCCGATATGGCAGATCGTGAGGCGATTGCTGCCCTATTCAAGGCAGAGAAGCCCGACCGCGTCGTGAATCTCGCTGCTCAGGCCGGTGTTCGTTACTCCTTGATCAACCCCCACTCGTATGTCGATACCAACGTCGTCGGATTCATGAATATTCTGGAAGGGTGTCGCCACAACGACGTGGAGCATCTGGTCTATGCCTCTTCAAGTTCGGTATATGGCCTCAATACGGGCATGCCGTTCTCAGTCAATCAGAACGTCGATCACCCAATCTCCATGTACGCTGCCACCAAGAAGTCCAATGAGTTGATGGCGCACACATACTCCCATCTCTTTCAGCTCCCTGTGACCGGGTTACGCTTTTTCACGGTTTATGGTCCCTGGGGCCGACCGGACATGGCGCTGTTTCTTTTTACCAAAGCGATCCTTGAAGGCAAACCCATCGACGTCTTCAACCACGGCGACATGATGCGAGATTTTACCTACATTGATGATATCGTTGAAGGGGTTCTTCGAGTTTTGGATACTATTCCCACGCCCGATACCGAGTGGAGTAGTGACGCGCCCGATCCTTCCACCGCCCCTGGACCGTACCGTCTCTATAATATCGGCAATAACCAGCCGGTACGGCTGATGCACTATATTGAAACACTGGAGAAGGCACTCGGTCAGGAGGCGATCAAGAATATGCTGCCCATGCAACCGGGAGATGTGCCAGCCACCTATGCAGATGTAGCCAGCTTGCAGAGCGACACCGGCTTCAAGCCGGAAACCACTGTTGAAGAGGGTATTAGCCGTTTCGTCGCATGGTACAGGGACTTCTATGGCGTCTGAAGTGGCTGAGGAGAGAGGGCGGTCTCCCAGCAAAAGGATCACGGTAGTCCATCTGATTACTGCGCTCCATTCAGGGGGGGCGGAATGGATGTTGCTGCGCCTTCTTGAAACCATGGATAGGGAACGCGTGCGTAACGTTGTGATCTCCATGACAGATCTGGGGATCGTCGGACCGTTGGTCGTCGATGCAGGTGTTCCGGTTCATACTTTGAATATGTCCCGAGGTGTTGCCAGCCTCACCGCTCTGTTTCGGTTGCGAGCGCTCTTGAAACGTGAGCAGGCCGATCTTCTTCAAACTTGGCTCTACCATGCTGATCTGATGGGAGTGATAGCAGGCTTGGTCAGTCGAGTTCCTGTTCTCTGGAGCGTGCGTTGTTCCTATGTGGACATGTCGCGTTATCCTCGCTCCCTGCGCATGGTGGTTTCTGCTCTTTCATGGTTTTCTCGCTTTCCCAAAGCAGTGGTTGCAAAC
>JADGBX010000082.1 GCA_015231265.1 Magnetococcales bacterium
AGGGTGTCGTTGCTGCTGAATTCATCGTCAACCGTCTCATGGCTAACAGAATTGCCGTCATTCACGACAAGGACACCTATGGTCAGGGACTCGCCGATGCCATGCGCTCACATCTCAAGACCATGGGACAGTCCGAAGTGCTGTACGAAGGGCTGACGCGCGGTGAGAAAGACTTCAATGCCCTGGTAACCAAGCTGAAATCCGTCAATGCCGACGCCGTCTACTTTGGTGGACTGCACGGTGAAGCCGGACCTCTTGTCCGACAGATGCGTGAACAGGGGCTGGAAATTCCATTTATCTCCGGTGATGGCATCGTTTCCGAAGAGTTCGTCGTTGCAGCGGGCGGACCCCGTTACGCCTCGGGCGTCTACATGACCTTCGGAGCGGATCCTCGGAAGATCCAGACAGGCCTCAAAGTCGTTGAAACCTTCCGCAAATCGGGCTATGAGCCGGAAGGGTACACACTCTACTCCTACGCCACCATGCAGGCTGTGGTTGCTGCTATCAAATCGACCAAGAGTACAGATGGAAACACACTGGCAACCTGGCTGCACACCAACAGCGTCAATACCGTCATGGGTGAGAAAGCATGGGATGCCAAAGGTGATCTGAAAGTTTCCGACTATGTGATGTACCGCTGGGCTGAAGATGGCAGCTACGCTGAGGTGGAGTGATTTTTGACTGACGGGAGACGTTCAATCGTTTGCATGTAAACCCACTGCAGCCTTTGAACGTCTCTTTCTTTCCTGTCAGCCGATAACGAAAACAAAGAGAACAACACGCCGCCATGGATCCCTATATTATCGGTCAACAACTGGTTAATGGCCTGATTCTGGGAGCGATCTACGGATTGATCGCCATTGGCTACACCATGGTCTACGGCATCATCGGCATGATCAACTTTGCCCATGGTGAGATCTACATGATCTCCGCCTACCTGACGGCGATCTTCCTTGCCACACTCTCCATGGTGGGCATCGATTCCGTCTTTTTTGCGCTGACACTGACTCTGGCTCTGGCGATTCTCTTTACCGGGCTCTACGGCTGGGCGGTAGAGCGCATTGCCTATCGGCCCCTTCGAGGCTCTACACGTCTTGCTCCGTTGATCTCGGCCATCGGCATGTCCCTGGTGCTCCAGAACTACATCCGACTTTCGCAAGGGGCCAGGAATCAAGGCGTACCTGCTGTCATGGAAGGAGGATTTCGCATCCCTCCCAGTGGCAGCGAGCAGTTTATTCAGATTACCAATATCCAGCTTGTGATCGTCGTGGTTGCCGTCCTCTCCATGGCAGCGCTCACCTACATCATGCAGCGCACCAGCCTGGGTCGTTCCTGTCGGGCGACACAGCAGGATATCGTCATGGCCCAACTTCTGGGCGTCAACACGGATAGAATCATTTCCATTGTTTTCGTCATTGGGGCTTCAATGGGGGCGGTGGCTGGTGTTCTGGTCAGCCTCAACTACGGCTCGTTTGATTTTCATGTCGGCTTTGTTACTGGAATCAAGGCCTTCACTGCAGCAGTTCTAGGAGGAATCGGTTCCCTGCCCGGAGCAATGCTCGGAGGTGTCGTTCTTGGCTTGTCAGAGTCCTTTTTCTCTGGATTCGTCAATACTGACTATAAGGATGTCTTCGCTTTCTCCATTCTGGTTCTGGTCCTGATCTTCCGCCCAAGTGGATTGCTGGGCACCCCGGAAGTTGAAAAGGTGTAAGCCGTGTTCATCACCGCTCTGAAAGAGGCCATTTTCATCGGAATCCCGGCTCTGCTCCTCTTCGGACCAGTCACCGGTTTGATACTGAACGGCTATGAAATCATCGTTGATTGGCAGCGACCCATCCTATTGACTCTGGTCGTGATGGTCGGACGTTTTCTTGTCTCTCTGGGCAGTTCCACAGAAAAGGGGAAGCACATTCTTGAGAGCTTCTCTCGAAAACGCAGCGCCAACGTCTCCGTCTCCACAACCCAAACCACTCTCCCTCCTCTCGCCATTGCCGGAATCCTTTGTGTCGCTGCACTTCTTCCCTTCTTTTTAGGCAACTACTGGCTCAATGTTCTGATTCTGGCTTTGATCTATGTTCTTCTCGGTTTGGGGCTCAATATCGTTGTTGGATTAGCGGGACTTCTGGATTTGGGATTTGTCGCCTTCTACGCAGTAGGAGCGTATGGTTTTGCCCTTGGGCATGAGTACCTTGGTCTGGGGTTCTGGACTGCAATCCCCTTTGGAGCGGGTCTGGCGGCATGCTTCGGAGCTGTTCTTGGTTTTCCTGTTCTACGCATGCACGGTGACTATCTTGCTATCGTCACTCTAGGTTTTGGTGAGATCATCCGCTTGGTCCTCAACAATTGGATGTCCTTCACCGGCGGTCCCAATGGTGTCAGCGCTCCATTGCCGACCTTTTTCGGCATGGAGTTCACCAGCCGAGCAAAACAGGGCGGCGTGCCCTATCATGAGGTATTAGGCCCCATTATCGGCATCGATTACTCCCGCTCAGCACGCTACATCTTCGTCTATCTGATTCTTCTTATCGTCGTCAGTTTGATGGTCATCTTCGTCGTTCGTCTGAAGAACATGCCCATTGGCCGGGCGTGGGAAGCGCTACGTGAAGATGAAATCGCCTGTCGCTCGTTGGGCATCAATCATGTCACCGTCAAGCTCTCCGCATTCAGTATGGGTGCGATGGTCGGCGGTATCGGCGGTGTCTTTTTTGCTGCGTCACAAGGATTCGTCAATCCCACCTCCTTCACCTTCTTCGAGTCGGCTCTTATTTTGGCCATTGTTGTGCTGGGTGGGTTAGGCTCCACCATCGGTGTCATCACGGCTGCTGTGTTGCTGACCATCCTTCCCGAACTGCTGCGGGATTTCTCTGATTATCGAGTATTAATCTTCGGGCTGGCCATGGTGATGATGATGGTTTGGAGGCCCAGGGGGCTTCTTAAGATTCGTCGGCCCGCCTTTAAACTGGGGAGGAGTGCCTGATGCTTACGGTCTCCGAACTCAGCATGCGCTTTGGTGGCATCCAAGCCCTGAAAGATGTGCACTTCTCAGTACCTGAACAGTCGATCACAGCACTGATCGGCCCTAATGGGGCAGGAAAAACCACGGTCTTCAACTGCGTTACCGGTTTCTACAGAGCAACTTCCGGAACAATTCGCTTGGCTGCCACAGAAGGAGGACATTACGATCTGATCAAGATTCTGGGCACCCCTTTTCAGAGTTCAGACCTGCTCAATCCCACAGCGTTTGCTCACCGCCTCTATTATAAGTTGTTCGGGGGATCGCATCAGGTGACGCGCCGGGGTGTGGCCAGGACATTTCAGAATGTCCGTCTCTTCCGTGAGATGACGGTGGTGGAGAATCTTCTCGTTGCCCAGCATCAACAGTTGAATCGTAATGTCCTAGCCGGTTTATTCAATGCCAAATCGTATCTAACCTCGGAGAAGAGAGCGCTTGAGAAAGCGCGCCGTTGGTTGAATGCCTTTGATCTTCTGGATGATGCCAATCGCCTGGCCGGAGAGCTGCCTTACGGTCACCAGCGACGGCTGGAGATCGCTCGCGCCATGTGCACCGATCCCCGGATCATCTGTCTGGACGAACCGGCTGCCGGCCTCAACCCTAATGAGACCGACGAGCTAAACGGACTGATCCGCATGTTGCGGGATCAGCACGGCGTCACGGTCCTGCTGATCGAACACGACATGTCTCTGGTGATGGACATCTCCGACCATGTGGTGGTTCTGGATCATGGCGAGGTGATAGCCAGCGGCGATCCCTGGGAGATCCAGAATAATCCTACCGTGCTGGAAGCCTATCTGGGTGTTGAAGAAGAGAGCGGAGAAACAGAGTGAACACATCTCCGAAACATCTTCTTATTCTTGATAATGTTCACTCGGCATATGGTCCGATTACAGCAGTCAATGGTGTCTCATTACAGGTGGATAGAGGGGAGATTGTCTCTCTGATTGGCGCCAACGGCGCCGGGAAATCTTCCCTACTAATGACTATTTTCGGTAATCCTCGGGCCCATCAAGGTACAATCCTGTTCAAAGGTGGCGATATCACCACCATGGAGACCCATCGCATCGCCCGTATGGGAATCGCTCAGGTGCCGGAGGGTAGACGAGTCTTTTCGCACATGACCGTTGCGGAAAACCTGGCCATGGGCGCCATGCCTGTTGAGTTGTCAGGGAAGAAAAAAACAGAAGCTGAATCAAAGATTACAAGTGGTATTCTTGAGACTGTATATACAATGTTTCCCGTTCTCGAAGAGCGTCGAAATCAACGAGCCGGTACACTGTCAGGTGGCGAACAGCAGATGCTTGCGATTGGCCGCGCTCTGATGAGTCGCCCGCAACTCCTGCTGCTGGATGAACCAAGCCTGGGCCTTGCTCCACTTATTTCGAAGAAAATATTCTCGAAACTCAAAGAGATCGCAGCAACTGGTACCACGATATTCCTGGTTGAACAGAATGCCAATCAGGCGTTGCGATTGGCTGACAGAGGCTATGTTCTTGTCAACGGTGAGATTAGACTGCAGGGAACTGGACAGGAACTCCTTAAAGACCCAGAAGTTCGAAAAGCGTACCTCGGAGGACACTGACTTCTGGCCCGTTAAACTGAATTCTCCGTCACCTCTCCCTTAATTCTGTTTCTTAACCTCTTTCTTGGATACATCAACACCCCTGACAAGCCCTTGCAAGGGTGCAAGAAAGTAGAGTTCAGAACCTGCCTGCTTCATATTGCCGGCGATGGTCTCGGCCCGCTGCCCAAATCCCATAAAGAGATCCACCCTTCCCGGTCCTCGAATCGCCCCTCCGGTATCCTGATTCACCATCAATCGCGTTGTGCTTTTCCAATCCTTAAGCGTCCCATCCTCATCCATGGTGGGCATTCGCGTGGTCAGTATAGCCGGAGCTCCTTTGGGAAAGAGTCTGTGATCGGTCGCGATGGAGCGTTCTGGTGTCAGGCCCACCTGAATATTGCCGTAAGGACCGCCATCCAACTCGCGGAAAAAGACGTAGGATGGGTTGTAGTTGAGTACTCTGCTTACCTGATCAGGATGCTTTTTCAACCACGTTTTCAACGCCTGAAGACTCATTTTCTTACGTGGAATCGCCCCTTCACGGATCAGGAGCTTACCAATGGAGCGGTAGACATGACCGTTGGCACCGTGGTAACCGACACGTAGCATCTTGCCATCAGGAAGCTGAACCCTACCAGATCCTTGAATATGGAGGAAAAAAGCGTCGATCTGATCTTCGACCCACACCAGCTCGAATCCACGTTTCTCCAGCTTTCCTTTATCATCGATTTCAGAGCGGCTGTGATAAGGGCGGTATCGGCCATCAACCACATGCCCGAAAAGGCGCTTGCCTCGCCAATCACTGGACCAGTCCGACAACTGTGCCGTGACCAGATCATCAGGACGTTTATAGAGTGGGTAGTGGTTCATCTCAGAGCGCTGCATGCTTCCGTAGAGCAGTGGCTCGTAATAGGCGGTAACCAGGACATCGCCGCCCTTCTCTTCTCGACCAATGGACATGTAGAGCTGAAAGTGCTCTTGAAGATAGGTCAGACGTTCTGGAATATCCAACGACGGCAAGTCTTTAAGCATCTTCTCCAGAGAAACAACGAGATCATTTGCCGTTACCGTATCGATTCCATAGGAGAAAACGCGACTCTTTGCAACTTTTCGATAGTAACCGAGGCTTCCCTCAATCGCTGTCAACCACTGTGCGAACCCCTCCTGATCTTCTTGAAGCTGTTGGAGTAGATCTCCCCAGGCAATGGGTTTCAAGGGGGGAACGGCACTCTTCTTCTCCGGTGGTTCCGGGGGAGTAGGAGGGGGTGTAGGGGCAGGTGTGGTAGGGGGTGATATTGGAACGGGGTCACGAGCTTTCCGTTCCTCGAAAAGCAGAACAAGCAACACGGCTATGGTTACGATCAAAGCCATGATCACCACGGTGATCATGCCATTTCCGCGTCTGTTGTCACTACTCATACCACCTCTCCCACCTCACCTCTGAAACACTCTACTTCCGCTCTCCTACCTGCTGGAACTGGCAACCTCATCAGGTTGTTGCACTGCAGCAAGCCACCAGTTGGGATCGGTGGCACCACTACCTCTGGTGAAGGTCCAATACTCCTCAATCTGCTGAGGAACATTAGGATCGCCTTCAATCACGTTGCCACTGCTGTCGGTGGTCACCTCGATCATGGAGACTCGGAAACCGGTTGTCACATAGTCCTGCCCCGCCTCCTGCCACGCTTCAGTGATCTCCATCGCTTCGAAGCGGATATTCTCGACGGTGTTTGTCTCATCGGCTTGAACAGAAGCCAGAATCTGCTCCTCAACCATATCGATCATACGCTCAGTCAGCAGTGGACGCAGAGTATCCATATCGCCACGAGTCCAAGCCGTCTGGATTCGTTCATAGGCGACCTTGGCGCCTTCAAGAAAGCTCGCTTCACTGAATGATGGATCCGTCGCAGCGATCTGCTGAATACCCGCCTCAACAGCACTCCTCGAGCTGGCAGAAGGATCAAATGCACCACTACCTCCCTCTCCCTGCTGCGCACTTGAAGTTTGGCCACCTGTTACACCTTCCCGCTGCTGGGTATCACCTCCGATGCGAAACTGGCGCCGTTCGTCGTTCTGATCAAAAGACATGGGAGGATGAGAACCACTCTGACCGGCGCTACTGGGCTGCCCTTGCTGCTGAGGACGAGGAAAGCTGGGAGAAGAGGCTCCCCGCTGACGCGATTTCCACCATTTAAAGGCAAAGAAGGCGATAGCAGCGATCAACAAGAGATCTAAGAAACCAAATCCTCCATCGCCACCAAACAGCATCGCTCCCAACAAACCACCCAGCATGAATCCACCGATGGCGCCCATGAAACCACCCATCATCGACCCTTTTTTCGATGTTTTGTTTCTCTGAGCGGCTGTCGCATTACGGTTGGTGGTTTTCTGGGGTGTAGAGAAGCTCCGTGATCCCCTCGAACCGAAGGATTTGCCTCCGCCAAAGCGGCGTGCCTCAGCACTTTCCGGCATGACAATCAGAGCGGAAAAGAGCAAGGTAATAAAGATTCCTACGAGGGCAAACAAACGGTTACGTTTCATTCTTCACTCCATTTCTCAGTGGTTCTCATAAGGACTTTCAACACAGATATTGATAATACACTTTAACAGCTTGGTATAGAGCCTTGAATATCCGTCGCTCAAGACATCTCGGTTGCAGTAAGCGATGCGTGCATCACTTCAACGACGTGCCGCACCTGAACCGACTCCTGGCGGCTGCGTAGACCCGCCTCCATATTCATCAAACACCCAGGATTGGCACACACGACAGTATCAGCCTCACTCTCGACAATCGCGGCAAGTTTATCGTTGCGAACGTTGGCACTTCGCACCGGATAGCGCAACATGTAGTCACCACCTGCACCACAGCAGCGGTCCGACCTCGGAAGCTCTTGGAACGGACTCGGAAGCCTCTTCAACAAGCGCCGTGGCTCCGCCATTGTGCCTAACGCATGGCGACTTTGACAATGATCATGATAGGTGAGCGTCCCCATGCCGGGATCAGCAGGTGAAAGATCCAGTTCATCCAAGCGGTTGGCCAGGAAGCTGCCGAAATCCACCACTTTCGAAGCAAACACCTTGGCGATCTCTGCGATATCTTCCTGTTTGGAGAGTGCTTTTGCGTAACTCTTGGCAGTGATTGCACAGACGCTACTGTCACAAATGATCGCATCCAAAGTATCGGGATCACCCTGATCACGAAACGCCTCGACGGTTCTTCTAGCTTGACGAACAAACTGTTCACGATCTCCCTGTTCTCGATAGGGTGCCCCACAGCAACCGAAGCCCTCCGGCACCTGCACACCACAACCCAACGCTTCCAGCACCTCTTCAGCCTGCCGGCCCACATGGGGCAGAAACAGCCTCGCCATGCAGCCGCACAAAAGACCAACAGTCAACTGCTTCTCCTGCTGAGGAACCAGAGTCGGCAAAGATTTATCGGACGCCAATGTCTCTGAATCTCTTGAGGGAATCAGTCCCTCAACACGCTTGAGATGCCCCAGGAGTTTCAACATGCCGACATCCCGCACCACACCTTGCACCCCTCTGTCGCGATACTGCTTCAACATGGTGGCTGTGATTCCGGTGAGGGTGTGATTATCGGTTATTTTGTGAAAAAGATCCCCTTTTCCATGAGACTCGGCAGGAAGACTCGACCGAGCCATTACCACCAGCTTGCCAGGACGAACACCGACCGGACACGCTGTATGACACGCTCGGCACAGCAGGCAGTGGGAGAGCGCTTCACGGGCATTCTCATCCTCCAACCCACTGTCCCTCAACGCGAGTACGATGGAAACTCGACCTCTGGGAGATTGTCGCTCATCATTCTCGACACGATAGGTGGGACAGGCCGGGAGGCAGTATCCACAATGAGTGCAGAGGTCCGCATTCGCCCAGCGCTTTCGGGGAGGCGCACTGTTGGAGAGTTTCTTTGTGTTGGTCCGACTGACGTTTGACACGATCACGACTCCTGAATACAGCAACAATCCACAACACTAATATGAAGAAGGAAACAGATCATTCTCTTTGAAATGACGCCTCCCTTGGCGTTCAGCGGCCATTTCTGCTTTTATAGGGTTCCCATATTAAATTGCAATGACTAACCCGTCAGCAAGGAGATGATGTCATGGCCGGGCACAGTAAATGGGCCAATATCAAACATCGCAAAGGCGCACAGGACGCCAAACGTGGCAAGGTATTCACGAAACTGATCCGTGAGATCACCACAGCAGCGCGACAGGGGCCCGACCCCAACGCCAATCCTCGCTTGCGTACTGCCATCCTTGCCGCACGCGCCCAGAATATGGGCAAGGATACCATTGAAAAGGCGGTGAAGAGAGGGTCGGGGAATACCGACGGCATGGAGTTCACCGAGATGCGCTACGAGGGCTACGGCCCCGGCGGTGTTGCCATGATCGTCGATACCCTCACCGACAACACCAACCGTACCGTTGCCAATGTGCGCCATCTTTTCACCAAATTCGGTGGCAGCCTGGGCACTTCCGGATGCGTCTCCTTTATGTTCGATCGCAAAGGGGTGATCGCATATGAAAAAGTAGATGAAGATGAGCTGATGGAAGCGGCTCTGGAAGCGGGTGCCGAAGATGTCGAGGAGGCCGGAGATGATGCGTTTGAGGTGATCACGGATCCTGATGACTTCGAAACCATACACTCCGCCCTGCAGGAAGCGGGTTTCACATCGCCCACATCCGCAGAAGTGACCATGCGGCCACAAAACAGCACCACCCTGGATGCTGGCAAGGCTGAAACCATGTTGAAATTGATGGATGCCTTGGAGGACGACGATGATGTTCAGCACGTCCACGCAAATTTTGATATTCCTGATGAAGTGATGGAAGCACTTTCAGCCTGAGCGCGTCACCGATACTCCTCCCTGAGAGCACCCGCTCCGCCTCGATCATTCAGCAGGACAATTTTTCAACGTGACAAGGGTGCGGTCTGGACCCCATGATGAACGCTTGATCAAGATCATCATGGGGTCGAGGTAGGATCACGGGGCATGCACACCATCTCTGAACAACCGACGGCATCATCCGAACCGTCGCAACGTATTCTGGGTATCGATCCCGGCTCACTCGTCATGGGCTGGGGTGTAATTCAGCAGGATGCAACCACCGTGCGACACATCGCGCACGGCACCATCAGAACCACCGCTGACATGCCTCTGCCCCACCGATTGGATCAAATCGCCCGGGCGCTACAAAGGATCGTGAAACTTCACCAGCCGGATATGGCTGCCGTCGAAGATGTTTTTGTCTCACGAAACGTCAAAAGCGCACTCAAACTGGGACACGCTAGAGGCGCAGCCATCACCGTTCTTGCCGGTCAAACACTTCCCATACATGAATACACAGCGGTAACCGTTAAGAAGTCGGTCGTAGGTTATGGACGCGCCGACAAGCATCAGGTCCAACACATGGTTAAAACCCTGTTGGAACTGGAAAAGACACCTCCTCAGGATGCTGCCGACGCCCTGGCGGTTGCTCTCTGCCATCAACAGCAGGCCCGTTGGCAATCGGCTGTGGGTGTTCATGTTCAGGCCCTTGGCAAGAAACGTCCGAATCATTCCCAAAGAGAGCCATCTCCTCACATTCAGGATTCAACGGATTCACTCTCCCCCTCCTCCACCGGCAACGCTATGCGTCCGGCAGGTGCCCTTCCTGCTCAGTCAGGAACCGGGCGTTCCCGCCCTATGCTGAAACGGGCCATTCGTTAAAAGGGGGAAACGATGATTGCACATCTACAAGGAACCGTGCAGTTCAAGGATCCGGAAACTGCGGTGATCGATATTCAAGGTGTCGGATACCGGGCCTTCATTTCTGGAACCACCTACGCCCAGCTTCCAGCGATCGGTGAAACCTGTCGGTTGCTGACGGTCACCCATGTCCGTGAAGATGCAATTCATCTAATTGGTTTTCATACTGATGAGGAGCGCCGACTCTTTCTGTTACTCAACAGCGTCTCAGGAATCGGCACCCGTCTGGCGTTGGCAGCACTCTCCGCCCTGCCATCCATGGAGCTGGCCGCTGCACTCCGGGATGAGGATCTCACGACACTGACCCGTATTCAGGGCGTAGGAAAAAAGACGGCTCAACGCATGGTGATGGAATTGAAGGAGAAGGTGACCGAGCTGGTCGCGACTCTTCCCGAATCCAGTCGCGCCACTACAGGCAAACAGACAACCAGCAAAGGGAACCCAACCATCCGTCAGGAGCTGCACTCTGCCTTGATTAACCTCGGTTACAAAAAGACACAGGCAGATCAAGCGGTCCGTACCGTAATGCGGGAGAAACCTTCTTCCCTTGAGTCGGCACTCACCATGGCACTGCAGGCATTAGCATAGTGATGGAAACTGTTGATACAGAGATGGATGAACGCATGATCTCCGGCGATGCCCAGATGGGCGACCGCCATGAAGAGGTGACGCTGCGTCCACGTTATCTTAAAGAGTTCATCGGTCAGAGAAAGCTGAAATCCAACTTGAGCATCTTTCTGGATGCTGCACGGGGACGAAACGAAGCGCTGGATCATACACTGCTCTATGGTCCCCCTGGTCTTGGTAAAACGACGCTTGCTCAGATTCTGGCATCGGAGATGGGGGTGAACCTCAAGACGACCTCCGGCCCCGTGATCGAAAAAGCCGGTGATTTGGCTGCTCTGCTGACCAATCTTTCACCGGGTGATGTGCTTTTTGTCGATGAGATTCACCGTCTGAGTCCGTCGGTGGAGGAGATTCTCTACCCGGCCATGGAGGATTATCAGCTCGATATTCTGATCGGTGAAGGCCCTTCGGCCCGGTCGGTCAAGATTGATCTTCCCGGGTTCACCCTGGTTGGCGCCACTACCAGAGCGGGCATGCTGACGAGCCCTCTACGGGATCGATTCGGCATCCTTGCACCCATGGAATTCTACGATGCCGATGATCTTGCGCGCATCGTGACGCGATCCGCTGCAATCATCGGAGTCTCTATCGATGAAGCAGGCGCCATGGAGATGGCCAAACGCTCACGGGGAACACCACGTGTCGCCAATCGACTTCTGCGTCGCGTCAGAGATTTTGTCCAGGTTTCCGGAGCAGGGCATATCGATGCGGCTCAGGCGGACGCCGCACTGATCCGCCTTGAGGTGGATAATCGCGGTCTCGACAGAATGGACCACCGTGTCCTCTCGACGATCATTCGTAAATTCGGTGGAGGGCCCGTCGGTCTTGACACTCTGGCCGCCTCGACCGGCGAGGAACG
>JADGBX010000083.1 GCA_015231265.1 Magnetococcales bacterium
TGCATTTTCTTGCACATCAGATCGAGGCTCTGGCAAATGGAACCTGCGATGTTGCCCTGGCCAGTCCGGATTCCACAAGCATTCTGCTGGAGCGGGATAATCGTGAATCACTGGCTATCATGGAGAAGGTAGGCATGCTCTGGCCCCCTCAGGAGAGCGGCAACATCCATCACACCATCACTGCCATGGCACTCAGCCGCTGGTCCAACAACCGAGACGATGCCATCACTCTGATGGAGCATCTGAACAGCAGGGAGTCCCAGGAGTGGCTCTCTAAGATCTACAAGGAGATGCCGATTCACGCCATGTCCTCCAAGCACTATCGCCCCAAAGAGATCAACTGGTATCCGGAGAACAAGATCGAGGTGAAACGGGTAGGACGTCTGCTCTCAAAAGCACGGCGCATGATGCGTGAAGCAGGGTGGCATTGACATAGCATTCGCCCGTTACAGTGTGCAATCGAGAGAGTGAGCCTGAGCGTAGGTTGTCACCCTTCTGACACTACGGTGGCAAAAAGAGATTCATAGGCATCCGTAACCGCTTCAACGGTATAGTTGGCCGTTGAAGCCTTCAGAGTCTCTGAATCCAGTGGTGCATCCAGAACCTCAGACATCGCCTGGGCCAGCGCGTTGGCATCCCCCACCGGTGTCAGCGGACCGTAGCGACCATTTTGCAGAATCTCCCGTGGGCCGACCGGACAGTCAACGCTCACCACCGGTGTTCCCACCGCCATGGATTCCACCAGAGTCAAACCAAACCCTTCGAACAGAGAACTAACTGCTACCAGATCGGCACGGGCATAGAATGGCAGTGGATCGGGGTGAAATCCGGCAAAATCGACGGATTCATCCAATCCCAATGTATGTCGCAGCGCTTTTAGATCCTCAAGATCCTCTCCCTCACCCATAATGATCAAGCGTGCAGGACACTGCTCCCGCAATAGACCAAGAGCACGGATCATGGTTGGAAAATCCTTCACCGACACCAAACGCCCTGCTGTGACGATGACCGGTGCCCCTCCCCCATCACTCAACCAGGGGTGATCCACAGCAGCCGCAGCCCGTTGCGGATACTCGGGGGTGACCACTGGATTGGTAATCACCTGAATCTGATCCGAAGCCATACCTGTCATCGTGACTAAATCATCAGCCACTCCCTGCGCAACCGCCACCACTGCCGCCGCTTTCGGGTAGAGCTTGCGGCTAAGAAACGGTACCAGACGGTATTGCCAATTGCTGTGATCAGCGGCATGCTGAGAGGCTACCGTATGTTCGGAAACGACGATTCGCGTGGGAACCCGTGCCAGACGTCCAGCCATCAGCGCGACAAGATTGGCAAAAGTGACTGCTGAGAGCAGAATGGCAGGACGTCGCCGTTTCAACCAGCGGGTCAGTCTCGGAATCGCTGCAACTGTGCGCGGCGCCTCCAGAGATTCCAGAGTTAAGCCATGCTCGGCAACGGCTGGCAGTAGCGTTCCCTCAGCCCGGTCGACCACCAGAACCACCCGGTGACCTCGGGCGATCAACGCTTTCCCCAGTCGTAGCAGGGTGCGCTCGGCACCACCTGGAGGAAGGTCCGGAAGATAGAGCGCTATTTCACCGAGATCATTCATCATTGAACACCTGGAGTTGCACGATCATGTTGAGAAAAACCGCCATCGGCCTGGGAATCGATCGACTCATCCGCAGCCGCTTCGGAGGCGTTGGAGCCATGATCATGATGCACCGAGTCCGCACACCGGAACCCAACCGCTGGGAAGGCAACCCCGGGCTCTCCCTGGCCCCGACCGCATTGGAGTCGATGATCCATCTGCTCCGCAGCGAAGGGTATGAACTGGTCAGTCTGGATGAGGCACATCGGCGATTAACGGATCATTCCGATCATAAAACTCGATTTGCCTGTCTCACTTTCGATGATGGCTACCGGGACAATTATGACGCCCTTTTCCCTATTCTCAAGCAGCAGAATGCACCGGCAGCCATCTATGTGGCCACGGGCTTCATCGATGGCGACGCCACGGCGTGGTGGTACGGTGTGGAAGAGATCCTGAACAGAGACGATGAACTGGTACTTGAGATGGATGCTTCGGAACAGAGCTTCACTGTCGCGACTCTGGAGCAGCGTCAGCAGGCATACGATACGGTCTGTTCAACACTGAGGAATGCAGACAAGAAAAGCCACCTTGAGGCCATCGCACGCATGGAGAGACGCTACGACTTGGATATGAAGGCGCTTAGTCAGGAGGCATTTCTCACCCCATCGATGGTCCGTGAGCTTGCGGAGCATCCCCTGGTCACCATAGCTGGTCATACCATCACCCACCCCTCTCTACGCGGCATGAAGAGAGAAGAGGCACACAGAGAGATCGCAGGGGGGCGTCAGCGCCTGCAGGAGATGACCGAACAACCCGTTGATCATTTCGCCTTTCCATATGGTGATGAAGAGGCTGTGGACGCAGGCGCCATTGAGGTGGCTCGTTCCGTCGGCTTCAAGACAACCACCATGGCCGTGGGTGGACCGATTCAGCGCAACAACGACCTTGCTGCCCTCCCCCGCATCGCCTTTGACGCCGAAGATGATCTCATTGATCTCCGTGTGCGGCTCTCCGGGCTGGGACCGGCTCTACGACGACTGAGGCGTTGATGCTCTTGTCCCCCACCTCTTGCTCAGTTAGCGTTCCCGTTCTGCGACCAGTTCCCGATAGAGGTCAGCCAGACGCTCTGCTGTGGTATCGATGGTAAACATGGCGTAGAAACGCTCCTGGGCAGCCTTGGCCAATCGCTGCCGAAGGGGTGCATCGGTCACCAAACGGGCAACGGCTTCAGCAAGAGCCACGTCATCCTTGGGCGGCACCATGAGACCGGTCTCACCGTCGATGATGGCGTCCGGCAGTGCTCCGACCGGGGTAGTCAGAACGGTTGCACCGGCGGTCATCGCTTCCAGAACGGCGATGGAAAAACACTCGAAGTGGGACGGCAGTACGAAAATCTCACTGCTACGAAGCAAGTCGATAGCGCCTTGATGATCGATCCAACCGGGAAACTCAATGCGATCAGATAACCCCGCTCTCTCCACCTCAGCCCGATAGAGGTCCAGATCCCCCTCTCCGGCGATGATCGCCTTCCATGGATGGTTGCGAGCCTCCGGTCGCGCTAAGGCGGCAATCAACTCGGGCACGCCCTTAGGCACCTCGACCCGCCCCAGAAAGAGCATGACAGGCGGATCGTTCCGCCGCTCCAGGGAAGCACGATCTTCCGGTTCGGGCACACCGTTGTGAATGATGGTGATCTTCTCTACAGGAACATCCATCTCAGTGGCAAAAAACGTTTTCCAATACTCTCCCAGCACCACCACACGCGTCGCCCGATTGATCATCCACTTGGTCAAACCGAGAACCCGTGGTGAAAGAGGCTGGATAAAGGCGGGAAACTCTCCACCATGCATATGAATCAAAACCGGCTTGCGCAGCGCCCACGCCGTAACCACCAGCACCCCTTTCCGCAGCACCGAACCGTAACTGGCCATGTGGATATGGACGAAATCTACCCGTCCCATGAGAATCGTCCCGACAAGCTTGAACCAGGTGAGCATGAACCAGAACGGCATCGCTTTTTTGTCTCCAGGGCCATAGGTGTCCATCGCCCTGTTGACGGCAACATCCGCAAACCGTTTTTCAAATGCAGGAATCAGATAACAGAGAAAGCGGCCCATGCCGCCACGTTCACGAAATCCACCAGGATTCAGATGCAGAATACGGGCAGGTTTATTCATTGAGGATATCCTGATGTGCGTGGAGAGAGGATCATGGCCGGAGGATGCAAGGGAATACTCCATAGAAGGTCAAACGCTTGAAGCAACAGCAACACTGGGATAGCATGTTCCTGCGCCAGAGGAAACCGTTCAACCCGTTTTTTTTAGTAACTTTTCTCCAGCTCCCGACAACTCATCCCTTGGAAATCCCATGCATTCAGTGAAACAGCTGATCAAGCGTCTCATACGCTCCGTATTGGCACCGTTCTTCCACTACAGCGGAGCCAGCCGCCTTGTTCAGAGTGTCCGTCGCACACTGCGACCCAAAGGGGGGGTTCTTATTCTCACCTATCATCGCATCGTCGATCCCAACGGCCCGGACTACACCTTTGTCTCCGAAACACTTGGTGTCCATCCGAACCACTTTGACGCTCACATGCGCCATTTGAAACAGCGCTATGACGTGGTTTCTCTGCAAGAGGCAACCACCGCTCTGCGTGACAACACCCTGGGAAATCGCGAGTTGGTGGTGATCACCTTTGATGATGGGTATTACGATAATTACGACCCGGCCTGGCCGATTCTTCAGAAGTACGGTCTCCCGGCAACCATCTATCTGGCGACCGATTTTTTAGAAGATCGCAGTGTGATGTGGAACGAGCGCCTGATGCCGATAATGGATCAATTGACAGCGAAAGCGCTCGACAGCCTCACCGAATCCCTTCCCGCCGACATGCACGCCTGCGTTACTCGCTACATCACAGCGTCAGGTCAGGAGAGGATCGATGAAATCGATGCATTCTGCCAGATGCTGAAAAGGATCCCCGATCAGGATAAGCACGCGCTCATCGACACCATGGCGGCGTTGGTTCCCGAACCTGACATCCACTTCGACACACCACTGATGATGGCGTGGCGTCACATACAAGAGATGCAGGATCGTGGTGATACTCTTTTTGCTGCCCACTCCTGCTCTCACCCAATACTCAGCCAGGTATCATCGGAACAACTGGAGCACGAACTGGGAGAATCCCGGAAAATCATCGAAACCAGATTGAATACCCCGATCCACCACTTTGCCTACCCCAACGGCGGTCCCAACGATCTCCCTCCGGAAACCTCTACAACCATGCAGCGACACGGTTATGTCACAGCAGTGACCCAGTCCACCGGCATCAACACGCCTGAAACCGACCCCTTTCAGCTACGGCGATTACCCATCGGTGACTATGAGATCTCGCTGTTTGATCTGGTCCTGGAAGCACGGCTTCTTACCCGACGGTAAGGGCGATGAACCACAGTCACAAAGAGAGACAACAATGCATAAGACACTAAGAGCGTGGCTCTTTCTCGGATCTCTAACCATGGCTATACTGATGGCACACCCTGCTGCCGCGGCCTGCCAGGAAGATTCCGAGTGTGAAGTGGGTCTCACCTGTTGGTATGCTCGCAACTATAAACTCGGACAGTGTGCCAACCAGCGTCCCATCATCGAGCGTCCTACCGATGAACAGATGCTCAATCTGCCGCAGGAAGATCGACTGGGGGCTGGAGACATCTGCCAGTTCAACACCGACTGCCTGCCGAGAATGGCCTGCTATAAACGGGGGTCCCATGTAGATGGTCAGTGTTTAAAGTATGAATAGAAAAACGGCCCGGAGTGAACTCCGGACCGTTTTCCAAGAAACGTTACTGATCCTTTGAAACTTAGAAACCCTGGGCCTGAGTTCTGTTGATGGTGTAGTTGACGGTCGGATTGAATGGAACCATATTGTTGATGTATTGCGAGATGATGATATTCAACTCGGCAATGGTGGTCCGGGGAACAAAGATCACGTCGAATCGATTGAGCAGAATATCTTCGTGTCGATACTCGGCGGTTTCCAACGTCTCTTGGGAGTTCTGAGGATTGCGACCGTGATAGGGATTCTCCTCACGATTCTCAACATCATCACTGGAAACGTCTCTACTCCACAACTCACCGGTTTCGCCTTCAAGAACCGCTTCCAGATCAATTACCCGTAACATCGCTTTTTTGTCCGGCGTGCGACGGATAAGAATTACCTTGTCGAGCTGGCCGGTGTTCTGAACACCGCCAGCGGTCATCACCGCCTGGAGCACCGTTGTCTCATAGCCGATCTTGTGCACACCGGGATTGAACACTTCGCCACCGACGAATACGTACTGGGAGTCGAACTGTCTGGGGATCACCGCCGTTTCAGGATATTTCAACTCTTTGGAGAAACGATCCTGAAGCTCGAACTGCACCTCATCCACCGTCCGACCCACGGCTTTAACGGCCCCGATCAGTGACATATAGACGTTGCCATCAGGCGCAACGATCACTCGGTCACTGAACTCCGGTGTATAGGTGAGTTTAATATCAAGCTCATCTCCGGGAAGAAAAGTGTAGCGTGGAAGATCATCCCGCCACGGTTCGAACCGGCTTATGAAGTGCTCATCGGGATTATCGACAATAGAATGCATGCACCCGGTCAGCACCAGAAGAGCACCGAACAATACAACAATTCTGCTGCGGATTGCGTCTGTGGATTTCATTTCTTGTTCCACCTTCATCATCGTTGTCTTGTGGACATTTCAACACATTGCTTCCTAACCACCGGCTCTGAAATCACCATTGTGGCTGGTTGCTCTCCTCAATATCTGATAATTATGGAACCCAAGAATCTTTAAATCGACACATACCATCATGAGACGGATGATATGAAATCCCATGAAAGCATCTCAGTGTGAAAGGTCAGACCATGCACAGTTTTTTCCAGGTGATCCCCGATGAAAACCAACCAACGCGTCGTCGTGGCATGTGGTTTCTCATCCTACTGCTGGTCTGCACTCTCTCCCTCCCTCTTCCATGGCACACTGCTGATGCTGGTGAGATCAAAGGGGTAACACTCACTTCCTGGGGTTACAACGCTCTTGATGAGCCGTCAACCGTCACGACACTCAAATGGCTCCGCTGTCTGGGCACCACTGATATTGCGATCTCTACCGAAAACCTTATTACCGGCCCAAGCGCCACTATTTTGAACAAATGGGAGCTGACCGGTCCAGACAAACGCCTCGCCGTTGCCACACGTGCGGCGCGCTCCATGGGGATGAACGTCACGATCAAGCCCCATTATCTTCTGGAGTCATCCTCCGACCATCTGGCCTACCCCGCCTACAAACCCTATAGCTGGAACATCTTTTTCAGTAATCTCACCGAAAATGTACTGGCCCATGCCAGGATCGCCCAATCAGCCGGAGCCAATCGTCTGGTCATTGGCACAGAGATGGGCGGACACATCACAGGCCGCAAACACCGTGCCAAGTGGAGCCGTTTGATCAGAAAGGTACGTACGATCTTCACGGGAAAACTGACCTATGCCGCCACGACATCAACGATCTGGCCGGATTCCGAGTCTGCGAACGAAGCGAAATATGTCGCATTCTGGGATCTGCTTGATGAAGTCGGAGTGACTGTCTACCCATCGCTGACAAAAAACCAACATCCCACAAAAGACCAACTGAAACGTGCCTTCTTCAGAAACGACGAAGGACACGATTCCATAGCTCCCCTGCGAGAGCTCTACACGAAAACAGGAAAACCAGTGGTGGTTCTCGAAGCCGGAGCCCGCAGCATCAAAGGCAATTTCTGGGAAACAGGATCGTGGCAGGGCACCTCCCAGACCATCGATAATGATGCCCAGACCAAACTGCTCACCGCCTCCCTGGAGATCTGGATGGTGGAGATGAAGAAACCGTGGCTCACCGGACTCTTCCTCTGGGAAGCGATGGCCTATGAGCGCCATGGCGAAAACCGAGAGTGGTGGGACACTGACTACACCTTCCAGCACAAACCCGCCATGGAGGTGGTGAAGAGGTTCTATGCTCCAGGAGGCAGCCCGACTCCAATGGAACCCGCCTGTCGCGCTTTCCCCTACTGAACAGAGTAACGCCCGGAGTCAAACCACATGCAGGATCTCCACTCTTCGTCCCTGGAACACATTGATATTCTCCAGCTTCGCTATCCCAGGTTGACCAAGGAGGAAGCCGTTGCCATCCTCCTTGAGCGCATCGGCGGCAACACGGCAACCGGCCTCGCCATTCCGGATATGTCCACCGTCAATCAGCTCCAGGACGATCCACGCTTCAAGGAGCTACTGCGACGCCGCTTCCTGATCTTCAACGACGGTGCCGGCATGCAGTGGGTCTCACGGCGACTCGGCAAACCGTTTCCGGCGAATCTCAACGGTACGGATCTCACTCCACTCCTGATGTCTCAGGCTCCCAAAGGGACACGCGTCTATGTGATCGGCGCAAAACCGGGACGTGCCCAGCGTGCCATGGAAACTCTGGCAGAACGCTACCCTGATATCGCTTTCGTCGGCAGCCACCACGGCTATTTCAGCCAAGACGAAGAACCAACGGTTATTCAACAGATCCGGGAGAGCAAACCCGACATCGTCATGGTAGGTATGGGCAACCCCCTTCAGTGCTATTTCATCGACCGTCAACTGGATGACCCGACCTTTCGGGGTGTCCTATTTCTGGCGATCGGTGGCTTTCTGAACTACCTCTCCGACGACCTGCAACGTGCCCCCGTCTGGATGCGTCGCTTCAAGTTGGAGTGGTTCTATATCGTTCTGCAACAACCGAGCAAGTTGAAACGCTACTTCGTTGGTATCCCGAAATTTATGCTGCGCTGTCTTTGGGCAGAGTTCCGTAATCAACACGCCCTGCCTTCCCAACAGAGAGAAAGTCACCGCTGATGTCCGCCAAACAGATCATCAAAAAACTCCTGCGCGAATCCGTTGCTGTTGCCGGACGTATTCTCCCTCATGCTGATGCCGGCGAACCTCGGATTCTCTGTTATCACGGTGTCCGGGACAATCCTCCCGATGAATGGTCCGTGACCCCGGAGCAATTTCGCCGTCAGATGGAGATTGTGACAAAAACCCGACACCCCGTCTCCTTGATGGAGATCGTCAACTGGGTCAGAGGCGGTCCCACCCCTCCCAAGGGGGCCGTTGCCGTCACGTTCGATGATGGGTTTCTCGATGTCTATGAACGGGCAGCTCCAATCATGGCTGATCTTAAGATCCCCGGAACCGCCTTTATCTGTTCAGATCTGGCCGATCAGAAAGAGGCCTCCGCTGATGCCAGCTTCGTCGCCGGTGGCCCCTTCATGACCTGGGACCAGATCCGCGAACTGCACCAAGCCGGATGGACCATAGGTTCCCACGCCTTGAACCACCCGCCCCTCTCATCACTGGACCCGGAGGATTCCCGACGTCAGATCCAGGAGTCACGCAAGAGCATCGAACACAATCTCGGCACCCCCTGTGAAACCATCGCCTACCCTTATGGCACTCCTGGGACCGTCTCGGACCGGGAAGGGCTCCTGTCTGAAGAAGCCGGTTATCTGGCCGCCTTCATGAACACCAATGGCCTGCCCAAACCCCAGGAAAAGCCCTTCTTCCTGCCGCGCACCAAAGTTCTAGGAAGCGACAGCGCCTTTGTTTTTCACAGTTCCCTCAGCGGCGCGATGGATCTTTGGCGGCTGGTGGAGAACCGTGGCTGACCAACCGAAGCATGACAATGATGAGCATCATACCCGTCTCTCCTCTATTGCGTGATATTGAGTGATCGTCTTGATGGTCTGCAGCATGGGACCACTCTTCTTCAGAGTGTGCGGAAGATCGTTCAATGCGGTTTGTGCGAGTGTTTTTGAACGGAAGGTTCCAACGTAGACCACAACGGTGTCCTCCTCTCCTGGTGATGGCAGAGCGAACAATTCACTCTGACCATACTGCTTGGACCAAGCCCCAAGAGTGTGATTGAGGCCTTGAAGATGCTCCTGCATCTCCCCACTCAAGGTGGTCAGCGTCATCAAACGAATGCTGTATGTACTCCTGTCCGGAGAGCGCGCTGTTGTGCTCTTGCGAACCACCCGCTTCAGAGGCTGTGGCATGGGAATCGGGGTGATTACCGCCGCCAGGCTATAAGCGCGCGTCCCGCTTTCCGTGGTGAAAGGTCGAGGGGTGTTGTCATCACTAGGGACATGTGCAGTCGAGTTCCGTTCCGAATAGTGCTGCGAGCGCTCCCCATGAACCGATCCTAAACGGTGTTCAACAACTGGAAGTGGAGAGGGATGAGCCGAGCGCTTTGTGAGGTCTTTCTGCTCAGAAGTGCGGGAGGTGTATGACGCCTGACTCTCGACAACCGGCACGCTGGATGATGTGTTAACGGCAACCATGCTCTGGATAAGATCCGGGTCATCGGACACCACGTGCCAGACACCAACAGAGATCAAACAGAGTGTGCTCAACGCAACTGCACGCCGCATCCTGAATGGAACTCCAACTCGCGATGTAGACAACACACCGACTTTGAGAGAAAAGAGCACCGGCAATCCAGTCACACGACGCACATCCTGCTCATGACGGAACGTGCGAACCAAGCGCTCTTGCACGGCAACCACAATTAAACCCAGCAGCAAAGATACAGCCACTCCCACCAGCACGATTCTCTTCTGTGTTGCGATCATCGGCAGAGCATGGGCAACAGCTTTGTCTACAATCGAAATACGGGTGAAGTCCTGTTGAATGGGCGCTACGACCTCCGGCTCCGTATAGGTGAGAACGGCGTGTTTTTCACTCCTGAGCTCATCCATATACCGTTCATAGGCTTTTGCGGCCTGCTCGTTCTCCCGTTGCAGTGATTCCAGTGTGATCTGTAGCTGCTTAAGCTCCATGTTTCGACGGTCAAGATCCGTACTCTTCCTCTTCAATACAGCGATCTTCTCTCCTATGGCGCGTACTCTGCCTTGATACTGACCTCGAAACCCGTTCACTTCATTTCTCAGCAGATTCCGCACCTCCTCAACCTTCTTATTCACCTTGATGGCTTCCTTGCTGGTAGGAAGGAAGATCCGATCAGTCTCCCGCTTGGTCTCAAGGAGTTTGGTCAATCTGTCACTGATCGCTTTGATGGTATCGTTTGAAATAAACGCGTAAACCTGAGTTCCCGGACGAGCCAGCGCTTCTTCAAAGGTTCTGACCTCGGCGATTAGTTCGATCCGCTTATCCTCCAACTGCACCAAACTTGCCTGGTACTCTCGTCCCAGTTTCAGATTGGCAACGATCTCCTGCTGAGGGTTGGGCGCATTGTGTTTGCGAATGAGAGAGAGCGCTCTCTCCTGACCTTTCTGCCACTTTCCAAGCAGTGCGTCAGCTTGCGCATGGGAATAACTCAGCTGGCGTTCCGGCACCACACTGCGTGAAGGGGCAACAGCGGCAGGAAAGGAGGGTTTTGCCTGTTCAACCAGACGCTGCATCAGGGCATCGATGATCATCCGGCTCTGTCGGCTCTCTTGAGCACGGAGAGAAAGATCGACGATACCGGTTGTCGGATCACTGGAGAGTGACAATCCCTTCACGAGTGAGGCAACCAACTGCTCGCGAGGAGGCAAGAGATCAACCGCCATGGATTCGGCAGGAAGCGTGATCCTGCCTTCTGCCAGAAGTGTCGCGACCACCTCACGGATGAGTCGTTCGGAAATAAGAGTCTGCGCTTCACTCTGGAGATCCCAACCACTGTTGATGCGAGAGGCTGCTGGTTGAATCTGCAAAGCCCCTTCAATCCGATAGGTGTTGGGCACCTGCTGGACAATCACCAGCGCCACCATAATACCGACCGCAACACTCAAGACATAAGAGCGCGCATGGATGCGCAGGGCATGCACCATCCGTGTCATCAGACCTTCATTACTATTGTGCTCTATCATGAGAATCAACCTTACCTATTGGTTCCACACCATCATGCTCCATTCAGCGACAGCGGAGAGATGGTCATGAACAGTATTCAGGTATCGGAGTCTTACGACGATTGAGAACGACCCCAAGGGGCTTGCCACCGACTCTTTTCACTTTATTGATGGCCGTTGCAAGACTGGGACGACTGGTTGCTTCACTGGAGACGAC
>JADGBX010000084.1 GCA_015231265.1 Magnetococcales bacterium
TTGAAAGAGGTTCCCAAGCGCTCAGTCGATCTTGTAGCACGCTATGGTGGTGAGGAGTTCGCCGCGGTTCTTCCCCATACGGATCAAGACGCTGCAAAAATACTGGCAGAGAAGATGCGCCAAGCAGTTGCAGACCTCCGTATCAAACACGCCCACTCGACAGTGGCCGATCACATTTCACTCAGTCTCGGTGTTGCCACGACAGTACCTACACTGGAATCGATACCTCAGAGTCTCATTGAGGCTGCCGATCGCCATCTGTACGAGGCAAAAAGGACCGGGCGCAACTGCGTAATCTCGAATCAGGTGACTTTATAAAACGCACGATTCCTGATATGGCCTTGCCTTTCGAGACTATCAACACGATGGAGGATAAAACGTGCAAGTGATGCGTGTACGGGCATTTTTCCCTTGCTCGTTCAAGACACGCTGTCACTTTCCTTCAAGAATCCGTATACTGGACTCACTTCTTCTCTAGTCAAGTTCATTTTCAACGGATTATGGTGAATGGAAATTTCCTCCGACACACCTCCCCGTTACCATTCGGTGCGCGGCTATCGCACGTATCTCGCGATAGCGGCTCTCTTTGTCGTACTCTCAGCTTTTTTTCTCATACGTGGGCAGTTGAACAGCCACACCACCACTGAGCTTGCCCACCTGAAAGCTCTGATCCATAGTAAAGCCGATGAGGCGGATACAGCACTGGAAGCTGTCCTCGACAGGATTCGAGAACTCCATGCGCTGACGCTTGATGCTTGGCGGAATCCCGATGCATTTCCCCCCTCCCCTCTCTACTCGAAACTGATCTACAAACCAGAGATCAATCACTTCTCCTTGGAGTACAGTGAGATTGGAGAGGAGGTCAAGACGCTTGGCCTTCTGCACGGCATGGAGAACCTTGCCGCACTATCAGAAGAGAACAGGGAGGAACTCAATGCCTCTCTCTATCTTCTCCCTTTTCTCCGCAGTGCGGTCAAAACGACCCCGCAACTCTCATATATCTACTTACAGTCAGCCCGCTTTCGCTACGCTCCGATTTTTCCGGCAATAACCGCTTCTGAGGTCTCATCGCTCTACGGCTCTCCGGAAGGGTTTGCCGATGCTGCCTATACGGCCTCTTTCTGGACCGGGGCCATCCCTGAGAACAATCCCGACGGCAAACCGTTCTGGAGCGACTACTACATCGATATCGGCGCCAGTGGCCTACTGTTCGTCAGTTATGTGATGCCGGTCTGGGTCGATCAAGAGTTTCGTGGCATTGCCGCTGCAGACATTCGGCTCGATTTTCTCTCCCGCTACGTTAAACAGGAGAGTTACCCGGATGCTCAAATGTTCATCGTCAATGATAAGGGCGATGTTCTCAACCACTCCTCTCAGAAAGTTACCCACAAAAAGGAGACGCTGGATACAATAGAAGAAACCGTGCCGCACTCTTTACGGACGTTCATTCCCCAACTGGGGAAAAGAGACTATCAGGCATTTCAGACCGACGATTACATCATGCTCAGTCACTCCATCGGCAGTACGGATTGGCAGCAGGTGTTGATTCTCTCCCGAGAGAGTTTTTATGAACATGCGTGGTCGAGTCTTTCCGCCCAGATTGTTCTGATGCTTGGCGGTGTTCTGCTTCTTCTCGCTGCTTTCTGGATGTTGGAACGCCGATTCATCGCGCCTGCTCAACAACTTGTTTCCCACATTGACGACAAAGCCAACAATCTTCCGACAATGACGCTCAACAGAGTCCCGGACCACTGGAAACCGTGGTTCTCCATGGTTGGACAGGCGTTTGATGATTCACGCAGTCAGGCGCAACGCCTTCAGCAACTCAACGAAGAGTTGAATGATCTCAACACCCATCTTGAAGAGCGCGTTCTGGAACGCACGGCACAGTTGGAACGACTCAACAGCGACCTCAGTATCGCCAAGGAAGGAGCGGAGGCAGCCAACTCAGCAAAAAGCGCATTCCTTGCCAACATGAGCCATGAGTTGCGTACACCGATGAACGCCATCCTCGGTTTCACGCGTCTCATCGCCCGCAATGACACGCTCCCCGAAGAGGAACGTAACCGCCTGCGCATAATCAGCAGCAGTGGTGAACACCTGCTCTCGATCATCAATGATGTGCTTGATATGTCCAAAGTAGAAGCGGGACGCATGGTACTGGAGCAGGAAGCAGGAGAACCGGCGCAACTGATCAGGGCGATCAGTGACATGGTCATCATTCGCGCCCAGGAGAAGGAGCTACTCTTTGATCTGACGGTCACATCCAATGTTCCGCCCATCATCAAGACGGACTTGAGAAAACTCCGACAGTGCCTGATCAATCTCCTGGCCAATGCCGTCAAATTTACCGACAAAGGACTTATTCAGCTTCATGTGGACGCACTCTCAACTCCGCATGATCAAGACGCAGGCTCAACGATGATCTTCCGAATCCAGGACACCGGGTGCGGAATCGCCCCCAACGATCTGGAAACCATTTTTGAACCATTTGTTCAATCGGGACGCAGTCCAAGCAGCCTGCAGGGCACTGGCCTCGGATTGGCCATCACCCGCCAATTTGCTCGCCTTTTGGGTGGTGATGTCACCGCAACCAGCGTTCAGGGAAAAGGGTCGACGTTTCTTCTGGAAATCCCGGTGGAGCAGGCCACTGAAGAGGAGGTCTCAACCATTATTGCCGATCGTCGGCCTGTTCTCGGCGTCGCTGAAGGAGAGGCTTCCGACTGGAAGATGTTGATTGTCGATGACTGGACGGACAACCGCCTGCTTCTACGATCCCTGCTTGAGTTTGTCGGATTTCAAGTCAAGGAGGCGGAGAATGGTGCCCGTGCCGTCACGCTCTTCGAAGAGTGGCAACCCCATCTCATCTGGATGGATCTGCGCATGCCGATCATGGATGGCCGGGAAGCAACACGCTCCATACGCGCTATGGAGCGCGGCGAGGATGTCTCCATCATCGCATTGACCGCTAGTGCTTTCTCTCATGATCACGAGGAGATTCTCACTTCCGGATGCGATGCGGTGATCCAGAAGCCTTTTCCCGAACACGAAATATTTGATGCCATTACCCACCACCTGGGTATTGAATTCCGATACAAGGAATCAACGCAAGCCGACCAGACCCCTCCCCTCTCCAGACGCTCTCTGCCATTAAGTCCTGAAGAGATTGATGAAGCCGTTCAACAACTCAATACGGCGCTGCCGGAGCCTTTGATCAAAGATCTGCATTCTGCTGCCCTTCTCCTGGACAGAGAGAGTCTGGCACCGATTATCGAAACCATTCGCGAAGACACCCCTCTCCTGGCCGACCACCTGAACCACCTCATGCACCGGTACCAGTTTGATCGGATTCTGCAACTGCTTGATGCTCGTCGCGCATCGCAGAAGGAGAATAACGGTGGCTGAAGAGAAACAGACCATCCTAGTGGTGGATGACAACCCGGCCAATCTTGATCTTCTCCGTGGAATTCTCGATCAAGAAGGGTACGCAGTCCGCGCGGCCATCAACGGTGCTCTGGCTCTACGCTCTATTGAGCAACACGCACCCGATCTGGTTCTGCTTGATATCATGATGCCCGACCTCAGAGGCTATGAGGTGTGTACCCGGATCAAAGCGCTGCCGAATTGCCGGGATATTCCCATCATCTTCATCAGTGCACGGGATGAAGCCAAGGATATCCTGCGGGGATTCGAATCCGGTGCTGTAGATTACATCACAAAACCATTCCACCAGCGGGAGGTGCTGGCACGCGTGAACACGCACCTCTCTCTCAGCGCCATGCGACTGGAACTGAGCAGACAGAACCAAACCTTGGAACAGAGGGTCCGGAAACGCACAGCGGCCCTGGAAGCTGCTAAACAGGCCGCTGATCAAGCTAACAGGGCAAAAAGTGTCTTTCTGGCCAATATGAGCCATGAGATCAGAACCCCTTTGAATGCGATTTTAGGTGTTGCGGAACTGATGGAGGAATCACTCCTAACAACAGAGCCGGACACCACCTCCTCCGACAAAAGTGCCTCTGACATTGAAATGGGACGCTTTGTCCGCATGTTGCGCAGAAATGGTGAGACTCTGCTGACATTGATTAACGATTTTCTCGATATCAGCAAGATTGAAGCGGGAAAAACCGTCTTGGAGGATCACCCCTTTGATATCGGTGATCTGCTCACCACCATAGGAGAGAAGTATATGATTCTGGCCCGGAAGAAAGGGCTGGAGATGATCATTCAAGTAGAACCGGGAATACCGGTTAAACGCCGAGGGGACTCATGGCGACTGGACCAGATTCTCACCAATCTGATCTCCAATGCCGTCAAGTTTACCGAACGCGGTTCCGTCACGTTGACCGTATCGCCCATAGCGTCACTGGGTGAGGAGTGGTTGGAATTCTCTGTAAAGGACACCGGTATTGGCATCCCGAGAGATAAGCGCCAGATGATCTTTCAGCCCTTTACACAAGCTGATGACTCATTGACCCGCCGCTTTGGTGGTACGGGCGTCGGTCTGTTTCTCTGTCGCAAACTTGCGGAACTGATGAACGGCTCCGTTGATGTGGATGAGGAGACAGAAGAGGGGTGTCGTTTCTTCTGTCGTATTCCCTTGCCGATCACAGATGAATCACACACCGACCCCTCTGAAGATGGATCTCAAACAGAGTCTGTGCATAAGAGCGATTCCTCCTGGACTCATCGACGTCCAAAGCTACTTCTGGCCGATGATTCAAGAGACAACATCCTTCTGATTAAAGCCTTTACGAAACACTGTAATCTTGAGATAGATGTGGCGGACAATGGCAGAATTGCTGTTGATAAAGTACGGGAGAATGGCGGCTATGATCTCATTCTCATGGATATCCAAATGCCGGAGATGGATGGACTGGTCGCAACGGAAATGATCAGAAAATGGGAGAGAGAGCACACGCTCACCCCGCAACCCATACTTGCCCTCAGCGCTTTTGCTCAACCGGGCGACAGCCAGAGAAGTATCGATGCGGGTTGTGATTCACATCTGACCAAACCCATCACAAAAGGACACCTATTAGACGCTCTTCGCCACTACCTTCCATCTGATGTAGTGGGTTGAGTTCCTGATAATCGTCAGTCAGTTAACATTTCTTTCATCTTCTTAATTACAAAAGGAGCATCATGTCCGAGACTCTCTACGTCACAGGAGCCAACAGCCGCTACTTCGTCATGATGTGCCCGTTGTTGATGTCCTTTCGGCTACAGTCTCCGGAAACACCGCTCTATGTCTGCGATTTCGGATTGACACAAGCGGAGTGCCGATTCCTGGCCTCACTCGGGATTCTCCTGCCAAAACCACCCGATCTTCCGGATGATCTCCACCCCTATCGCTACAAAGCAGCTCTGCACCGCTTTGCTGAAGCCAAGCCTTATGACACTCTGGTCTGGATCGACGCCGATGCTCTGATCACAGGACCGTTCGTTGAGAAAATGGAGGAACTCATCGCTGAAATGGAGGCGCAGAAAACCTTCATAGCCGTGGGACAGGACTCCGTGGGAACCATCGGCGATTATACCGGCAAGTTCCAAGAGAAGGTGCGCCCATTCACTGAGATGTTGGATCAGACGACGATTTCGCCGGACTCCCCCTATCTCAACTGTGCCGTCTTTGCTGTCCGCTCTCCCGGTTTCTTAGAGCAGTGGGACACCATGTCGCGGCACATTCCCACCCATCTCACATTTGAGCAGAACGTCTTCAATATTCTTGCATACACTCTATTTGATCGGGTTTCTCTACTGGATAAAGAGACGTGGAACGTTCACGATCTGGATCTGGACGAGGCGAAGCTAGCGACCAATCTGGCTGATCGCCCCTTTCACGTTACACTCAGGGGAAAAGAAGTGCTGGTTGTGCACGCAACTTCATTCAAAGGGCGAGCGATAACAGCCAGGATCGTCGAAGCCCCAGCCGGTGATCGTATGCTGGATGGCATTCTGAAAACCGCCAAGAATCCAGACCTGGCTCAACTCTACGAAGTGATGCTCGTCTCGTGGATCAATCAGCATCGTCAGCAGTTGGAGCGCTCCGGTGTTCTTGAAGAGTCGCGACCGATGAAATAACTCTCTCCATTTCGGTCATTCGGAGTACTCCGATCGGGAGCACTCCGCGTCACCCACTGCTCGATGAATCAACGATTAACCGATCGCCCTAGTTTATCCTCAACACTTTTCAACTTCCCGGTCAGTCGCCCCTCCTTGCCTTTACGAATATCGGCTTTGAGAGTCATGGTGATCCGGTTGCAGTCGCTGTTCATCTTCTCATAGCACTCTTTAACGACGGCCATCACCTCGCCCCACTCCCCTTCGACACACGTTCCCATGGGCCCCAATTTATAGGGAAGGCCACTCTGGTCGATAATATCCAGCGACCGGGAGACATAGGTGCTGACACTCTCACCCTTGTCGAGAGGTGTCATGGAAAACTCGATCAAGACACTCATTGGAACTCTCCATATCTCGTTAAAACTTCAGCGTTATGATGGAACGGTCATAAGCGGATAGGATTCGGTCTCCGACATCATGACCCGTGCTTCGCCCAGTTGGCGATCGACACGCTTGCCATCCAGATGAATGCGGACTTTTTGGCCCTCATGCATGAGCGGGTGGCGTTGCAGGATTACGCTCTCTTCACCTTTTTTATCCATCACCAGAAATCCCGCCCAACGCAGGGCAGAGCGCTTTCCAAGCGACAGCGACACCGGCAGAAAACGGTTGGCCAGGGTTTGAATCACCAGCTCCAGACTGCCATCAGCCAATCGGGACAATCGAGAGACCACCCCTAAACGCAACGCCTCAAGAGAGTCCGCCGAATCGGCCACGGCGGTCATATCACCGATAGCGAAACTGCGCCCTTGATCCGACTCCATGGTTTTGAGAACCGTCTCTTTAGCCCCTTCACCACCGGTCTTGTCAGCGAGCTTCCACCCGTGTGGATTCTCCTCCTGTTCATCCTGGCTATCCTCCATCTGCGTCAGAATCGCCGACCCTTGAGAGAGAGCCAGAGCCAACGCATAAGAGTCCTCGAACTTCTCGGGAGAGAGTCTCCCCTTGTCCAGAACAAAGCGGTGAATAAGGGCATGGCCAACCAGAAGATGCAGAGTATCCGCGGCATTATAGAGTCTGGCCGGAGCCTGTTGCTGCCGATCAAGAAGCGCTTCACGCAGGCGGCTCAGCACCAAAAATCGATCGGTATCATTGAAATGAGCATGGGTGGGCGGCATGGGTGGGATCTTCTCCTGCCGTGATGTCATCATGTTCCGTGACTCGGCAACATCGGCATCTAGATGATCAAGCAGGGGAGAGAAATCGATCAGATAGGCGGGTCTGTCGCGTGTGGCAACGGCTCGCTCCTTGACGGGAGGGAGATCCTGATCATACACCACCCGACACACCCCCCTCTCAAGCTCTCCCTGCTCATCTTCTTCATCAACCAGCGCCTGAATACCGCCGATCACCGAAGGGAGATAATCGGCAATGACATGGAGATTGCCCAATCGCCACGTCATGGGATCAATCATGGAGAACACCTGCACCTGAATATAGAGCTGGAGCGGTGTCATCTTGGTCTGTATGCCGCCATCACGCAGTTTACGGTCCAATTCGAAACGGAGATTGGACTCGCTGAGCAGGGCGTACTCTCCCAACACATCCTCATAGTGCATGAGAACATGAAAGACTTTATTCACTTGGGCCAGATAGCCAGTGGGCATGCTTCGATATCGCAGTGCACACAGGTGCTGTAGAATCCACGTCAGTTCGAAAAGTCGGACAGCAACCAGCTTAATCCGTGGCCGAATGGCGGCGTAGCGATAGTTGGGCAGTCGATAGTCCTGCCGAAAAACCACCGAAAGCCCCTTGATCAGCTCTTTGGTCGAGTCGATGGCCATATCCACTGTTTCCGCCCTCTGCCAGTGGTCAGGACTTCCTCCACGACGACGAAACCGGTAGTAGATCTCATCGATCACCGGGACTGCGTAACCAAGAGCCCGGTTCACATGGGAATAGCGTTCATCGGCATCCAACTTCTGATAACCGTTCAACTGCTTCAGATGCGGCAGCAACACCTTGAAAAACGCCCACGGCTTCCCATAATTCGCGTCCCACTCCTCCACCTGTTTGGCCGGACTCAACTCCGGGCGGGAGAACTTATTCCAGGCAACAGAGAGAAAGGCGATATTAGGATCACGTTTCGGTAATCCGATCCCCATAAAATGGTTGCCGAACAAACGCTGAACCAACGCGTTGAGTGGATTCTTGGACATATGGCATCACCCTGTCTCACCCTTGGGACAATCTTCGAAGTGCGTTCATCACCGCCATGGACTACCGAGTCAGTTCCATGGAGGTTATCTTCTCCCGGTCAACACTGAATTTCATATCGCCACTGTGTAAACGGCGAACAAAGTGCAGTTTCTCCGGGTCGATCCGTTTCAGTTTGCCGCGTTGGACTTTGCCACCCTCCACCGTGATGCGGACCAAACGGTGCATATAGAGCCGAACCGGTTCCACCTCTTCTACACTCTGAATCGCATCAAGGGGAAGCGTTCTGTTGGTTGTTCCATAACGCGACTGCGGCCCTTCCAGAACCAGTGACGTCGCATCTTCACTCTTCAAAGCACCATAATAGATTTTGCCATTTTCCAAAGTGACCGAGACCGGTTTCCCATGGAAGAGGTTCCAGCGTCGCTGGGAGTGAGATGGCGACGTGGCTGAAGGGTGTGCTGCCCCAACCGCTTGAAGACCGGAATCCTCTTGTGCCACTTTCGGGGAGTGGGAGGCATTCTTTGACCTCCCGGCGTGTGAGGGCATCTTCTCCGTAACCGCTGGAGGCGCATCAACAGAGGAGTACCCACCGGATTGCTGTGATGGAGAAGAGTGCGGCTGAATAGAGGCTGGCGGCTCAGATCCGGGCTGGACATGCGCTGATATGCTCCCAGAGTCGATACCCTGCTGAACCGTCTGCATAGCTTGAGCAGCCTGGCTCTGGCCCGACATCTGCCCTCCCAGGAGCTTTTGTGACCTTTGTACTGCTTCCTGCATGGAGATCCCATCACGAGCTGGAGGGATCTGAAGATCCCCCGCTCCCCCGGGAACACCAGAAACTCCCGGCCCTTTTCCCGCCATCATCTTACCGGCCAGTTGACCCGCTTTCTGCGCTGCTTGAAGCTGTTGGGCACGCTGTTGATCGACGGTTCCAGGGCTCTGGAGTTTTCCTACTCCCGGCGGTGGGGCGCCCGGAACGGTTTGACCCATAGAGATCTGCTTTGGCTGTTTCTTGTTGGACGTGCTCTTGCCGTCCGCCGTCTCTCCATGCTCGCTCTCCCCCGTCAAACGGGAGAGGAGTGTCCCGGAGCCCAGATCCACCGTTGCCACCACAACTCCGGTCACGAGCAGAAGAAGTACCACGGCGATCCCTTTAAAAAAGAGACCGCGCTGGTCTGACCGTTTACTCTCCATCTCGGTCATGGCCAGTTTTTTTCTAGAGGCGCCGCGCATCTGGAGAGGAACCTTACGCTCCTTGGCCAACGGTTCTACCGCATCCAGATACCCCTTCGCTTTGGTGCGTAACTCACTCAGCCCCTTCTGTTTGGGATAGCGCGCTTCCACCTCACGCAGATCGTCAAGAATCCAGTTGGAGCGGGAGTAGAGCATGCCCAGTTCCCCCACATCCAACTCGCCAAGACGATCCTGGGGAATCTGAGAGATCTCCTCCAACATCTCCCGACAACGCGCGATCAGAGTCTCCGCCAGCAACTGATTGACGAACGCCGGTGCTCGTCCCCCGGTGAGATCGACGATTCCGCGCAGATAGGCAATCGCCTCACCCCGATCTCCCTTCTCCAGAGCTAGCTGCCCCTTTCTGAGTAGATCGTGGGCCGTGGCCGGAAGCTGATAGAGCTCCGATGCCTCGGCCATCAGTTTTCGGGCTTCATCTACGGCAGGTTTGGCATCTGCGTGGCCGTGTTTGGCTGCGACCATGAAATCATAGGTTGCCTGATCTAGCTTCTTAAGATCCTCGCGACAGATCCTGGCGGTATTGATCTCCAGGTTCTCCTTGATTCCCGCAACAACTCCACTGGCCCGTTTCGCAAGGGCAGCAGCCTGTTCAGCAGTTGCATCAACCGCCCCTCCAGCTGTGGCACTCATCGTTCTATGACCTCTATCTCAAGAGCACGCTCACGGATTTCCCCAACACATCCATGATGACGCCATTTTTCTACCGGTCAAGCAGGAACGCATGAACCCACTCCTCTAGAAGAGTCCAAGCAGACCATGCTACATGGAAGGCTCAACGCGCGGCTCTGCTTTCGGATTCTCATCCAACGCCTCACGGCAGATGAACAATCGGCTCGGTTCAACACTGTGCCCCGTCACCAACAGATCCTTCAATGCTACTGAACGGGCTTTGGCCAGAGCCAGGAGTTTCTCGTCATCAATCGCTTCAGGACGAGCAATGGCTGCTGTCTCCTGTACACTCTCCTCCAGTAACGTCTCCGCTACGGAGTGTTCTGTCTCTTTCTTGCTCGGAGTCTCTTCCCCATGCCCTTTATTCTGCTTGAGTTCAGCTTCCTTCCGAGTGGCTAGAGCACGCACACGTTCCTGCTCCTTTTCCCACGCGTCGACTGCCTTGGTGAGCAGCACCTCACGATCCTTCTCAACGGCAAATCCACACAGCTTGATGCGCAAACTCTTCTTGTCGGAGAGAACCCCGGCCATTTTACCCATGTACGCTTCACCCTGCTCATCCACCACTGCTGAACCGACAGCAAAAGGCACGGGTTGGAATCGAACACGAGAGATGGCGTCACTGGCCAGTTCGGCAACCGTCAACAAAGCACCAAAGGGTTGCAAGGAGGCTTTGAGAACACTGATCGCCGCCACTTTCATCGCCTTGGCCACAGCGGTGTTGATCACATCCGAGACATTGAATTGTGGGTCATCCAGGCTACCACTGACCGGTATTTTAAGAGTGATATCACCGTTGCCATCCCGAATCATATCCAGTGCCAGTCCCAGTGGCATGCTCAGTTTCGCTTCCATGCCCCCCATCTTCTCCTTATCAACACCCTCCACCTCCAACTGGGCTATGATCAGATGGTTGGTGCCGGTGATGGTGTTGTTTTCGATCGTTGTGGCCAAATCTCCATTCAGAGTACCGCTCTTCAACTCATACCCCATCAACGGCGTGGTATAGGAGGAGAATTGCGGAAGCTCCACGGCATCGAGACTGGTCTCCAGTGCCAATGAAGGACTCTCTAGGAACGGTTTAACGGAACCCGAAATAGCCAGTTTCGAGTACTTGTCGAATGAGCCGTGAAACACCAGCGTCGAGGGAGACTCGGGATTGCGACTGTCCAGGGAGTTGATACGGGCACTGGTGATGTGGAGCGCAGTATTGAATGGTGGCAGAGCCGCCTGATCGAGAAAGTGGACCACACTCTTGCCCGTGACTTGAATCCGACCGATCCGAATCGCCAACGCTTTGCTGCTCTCCGTGCTGTTCCGAGCAGGGGTTCGTTGCCTTGTAGTTGTAGAGAGACGGGAAACAGTGGAGCCAGTGCGTTCCACACTC
>JADGBX010000085.1 GCA_015231265.1 Magnetococcales bacterium
GGTGATGACTACAGACAACCAGACACGCAATCACGCAACCAGTTGAAATTGTTCGATTCTTAACCGGACACTACTGGTGTTGAATATAAAAGAAGTATGAGGATTGTTTTCAGAGCCCGCTTTCACGAACCATAACCGCCACGATACGCCGCCAAACGGCGAGAATGGGACGCTCTTCCGAACCGGTGAGGTGAATCGTTCCTCGCAAAGGTCGTTGGATGGTCTCTTGAGTGGTTGGAATGGAGAAGGTTGCCCGATAGAGAGAGGCTTCCGGAATCAATTGCCCATCATGGTCACGGCGAACGGCAATCTCTCCGCCATGCTCCGATGTTAACCACGGAATAGGAAAGTTACGAATTCCAGCAGTATCGATACCGGTGATACGGGTATCAAGGGGGAGTCTCTCCAGCATCTCCGGGAAGAACACGGCTGGACTACCCGGTTGGATCATTGAGACCGATTCGGCTTTGATGAACGCATCTATTCGCCGTGTGGTTGGTTGAACGATGTCGAGAAGCCGACTCTTCTCCGCTATCCAGTCGCCGATCCGCAACGTGTCGGTCATTGAGACCACGATACCGTCGAATGGAGCCCGGACCGTCAATGTCGATTGTTGTTCCTCGACACCGCGACGCTCCGTCAGCGCAGCGTGCAGTTCCCGAGCGATGATTGGGCGCTGTTGGAGCAGGGTGTTGTCGTGTCCGGGATGGTTCAATCGCCAGCGCAGGGTGTCGATGGTGCGCTCGATCTGAAAACGGTGGTGTTCCAGATCAGGAGCCGTGAAGGTGATCAACGGTTTTCCCTGGGTGACGCGTGCTCCTTCCTCGGTATTGATGGTCGCGATGCGTCCTGCAACCTGGGTGAAGAGTGACTGTTGCTCGCCGTGGATCAGAGCAGCCGGGGCGATAATTACAACAGAACGCGGCAGGATCAGCCAGAGCAAGATCCCGGTCAGAAGAGTTGCCGTGATCAGGGTGTGAATGTTCAGTGTAAAGGCAGGGGTGTTCTCATCCATCCAGGTGCGTACCTCGCGGCCGATGGGGAGCAGTATGAACCAGTAGATTTCGACGGTAAACAGAAAGAGCCCAAGCAGCTTGAAGAAGAGATGGTAGACCAACAGGGCAATGCCGATGAACAGAACCAGACGGTAGAGCCAGGTGGTGTAGGCAAACAGAATGAGAAAGCGTTGCCACCCCTGTGAGAGAGAGGGTTCGGGGCTTGGCATGTTCCAGCCGAATAACAACGTGCGCAGCCACCAGCGGCCCATCCCGGCAGCACGTCGATGCAGGTTGGAGATGTTCACCCAGTCCGACAGCAGGAAATAGCCGTCAAAGCGGAGAAAAGGACTGAGATTGACCAGAAGGGTCATGACGATACTGGTCGTGGCAACAAAGAACGCCGTGCTGCGAACAGGGCCATCGGGCAGGAACGACCAAGCCAGCAGTGCGACCACCGCCATCATCAGCTCCACGATCATCCCCCCGGCATCGACCAGCAGTCGGTGACGCCGATCCGGCAGCTTCCAGACATCGGAGACGTCGGAGTAGAGCACTGGAAGCATAACAAGAAACGCCACACCCATGGTGGGAACCGTACACCCATAGCGCTTGGCAGCGATGGCGTGGCCCAGTTCATGGGCACTTTTGACCAGGATGATCGCGACGCCATAGAGTGTCGCACCCTGCCAACTGAACAGATGCGGAAAGGTGGTCAGAAACCCTTCCCACTGTCGCCCCACCAGATAGAGGGCTGGAAGGGAGAGCAGTGACATAAAGAGCAGAAAGGGGCCGGAGAAGATCCACCCAATCCACGGTACGATCCGATTCAGAACGTGGTCCGGCATCACCAATGGGATCCGGAAGAAAAGATAGGTGTGCAGAAGCTGCGTTGTCAGGGAAGAGTGACCGGTCGATCGGCCAGGGGATGACAGGGGTGAGGTGAGATATTCCTCCATGATCACCAGTCGATTGTCGTGAAGCGCCTTGACGATGGTAGTGACCTCAGCGGGTGTGACGGTGAGCGTCGTTTCGGAAGTGACCCGTTCCGCCACCTGTTGGGCCGTGTCGATCTCCGGATCCCCGATCCGCTTCAGAACTTCGATCTGCGGCCAGTCAAGGGCGTGGTGTTGGTGTCGAATGGGATCGTAGAGTGTCCAGGTCGGCCAGCCCCGATGGTTGCGAGGAGCGTGATGAACCGTGACGATCTCGCGCAGTGTCGGGAGCGGTGGATCTGTTTTCGGAGAGGACACGGGTACTACCATCCCATGTATTGACGCAGGGCGATCATTGGTCGGCGAAAGAGCATGTGGAACAGAGTGACACGTTCTCCGTCGATCTTACCGATGCCACGGGTGCCGATACGGAGTAGGGGAACGCCATCAGCAAGCTCCGCCCGCAGCAGAAAGGCCGGAACCCCGGCAGGCGTCATCTTCGGTTGAAAGCCGATAAAGCGCAGAGTTGCCGGGATTGGGTGGTCCGGGTCGGTATCGGGAAAGAGCGAAACGGCGTTGCCCGGATTGAGGGGGATGGCATCGGCCATGGGCAGATGGAGCGTCACCTCCACCCGGTTGGGATCGGCAATGGTGAGGATCTTCTCACCCAAGGCGACCGGGCGTCCTGTCCAGGCATCGGCATCGTCAAACAGCACCACCCCCGCCTGCGCTGCCCGTATCTCAATCCTTGCCAGAAGCGTGCGCAGATAGAGGAGTTCGGCGTTTTGGGATTCCACTTGTTTCTGCAATGGTTCCAGTCTCGCTTGGGCTTCCGGGCGGTTGCCCAGTGCCAGTTGACGGCTCTGTCTCAGCTCCGCCAGGGTGATCTCCAGGCTCTTTTCGGCGACCTCCAGTTGATTCTTCAGAGTCGTATCATCCAGCCTCAACAACAGATCTCCCGCTTTGATCGTGGCATTGGGGTGAACGTGAACCGTCTCCACAACCCCTTCCAGTGGGGCGCGGACCAGAACCGGATCCCTGGCGGTGATCTCCATGGGGGCCAGAACCGACAACGTGACCGGATATCCCATGGCGACGACGACGCACGCCAGCACCAGCCAGGGAACAACCACGCCGATTCTCAGCATCGACTGCCGACGTTTCCAGCGACGGAGGCCACCGTGCATCATGAGCAGAGCGTGGGCATAAATCTCCGCCAGATGCACCGCTATCGTGATCTCCCTCTCACTGAACGGCTGATTTCGGAACAGTACCAATGCGCCCAGTGGCGCCCCGTCCGACGTGGCCATGGGAAGCCAGAGACCGTATTTCGCGAGATCCTCTCCCCACGATTGCCGGTGGTCATGGGCAAGATCCCCGGCGTGGAAGGGGCGGTAATTCTCGTCCGCAACCGGCGCCAGCCGTGAGGCGGCTCGCAGGATTCCGTTCAGCCTCAGCATGTAGGGGGCGCGGCTGTCCGGGGCGTCAACGCCGGAGATCTCCGTTATCTTAGTCCGGCCAAGCCGGTTGTTTTGCCAAAGAACCACATGGTGTGACGGGACAAGGCGCCAGGCTTCGCTATTGACGATCAGAAAACGAAGCTCCGATATCGTCCGGGCGTGGCGGATCTGATGCTGCACGCGGAGAAGGTTCGCCATCACATCGGGCTGATCATGGAAGAGAGCGGCCGTCCCCTTACCATTAGTCGAAGATGACATGGCCGCTCATACCCGGTTGCAGCTCAACAGGAGAACTCTCCAAAATTCCGAACACCGTGATGCGTTGGGAGACCGGTTCGACGTTGGTGGAAATTCGAAGAAGTCGTCCGGAGTAGTGCTTGCCGGTGCTCTCAAGATGCAGGGTGAACGGCTGTTTGAGTCTGATGAGAGGCAAGGTGCGGCTCGGCACCAGAATCTCCACCTCCGGAGCCTCATCGCCAAGGATGCGCATGACAGGGTCGCCGATGGAGAGCTGTTCGAACGGCTGCGCCATCCGTTCCGCCACCCGTCCGGAGAAGGGGGCCGTCACGTTGCATCGGGCCACTCTGGCCTGTTGAACCGCCACCTGTGCCCGGCTCTTCTCCAACTGAGCGGCGGCGATATCCACATCGTGTTGGCCGCTGCTCTCCAGTTGAAACTCCCGCGTTACTCGTTGATGGTTGAGTGTGTGAATGGTGACATCGGCTTCCGCCTGACGCAGCAGGGCCTGCTGTTCCCGGCAATCGAACGCTACCAACACCTCGCCTCGGCTGAAATGGACGCCCTCCCTGTGATCACTCCGCACGATTCGGCCAGGCATCCCGGCAGAGATCGTTGCGTGCCGGCGGGCAATCATAACCGCAGCGTTCTCCTTCTCAGCTCCGGAATAGGTGGCCCTCTCTTCAGCACGGAGTGTGGGAACGTTCAGCAGCAGAGCGATGACGATGATGACCTTAAGGCGTCGCATCACCACCCTCCGGATCCTCCCAGGCACCACCCTCCGGATCCTCCCAGGCACCATCGACCATGGACGCATCACGTTGCTCCAGGGCGTCGTATGGATCGCAACTATTCGTGCACTCCCAGAGGATCTTCCAGGAAACACCCTCTCGACCGAACAGCAGATGCTTGCGGACACGGTCGTTGTAACGTTTCGAGTGGTAGAATTGATCGAACACCACGTGCATGGTATCGGCATCCAACGGTGTCATCTCCATGTTGCGGATTCTGAGTGCGATGCGTTCCGCCCGGCGAATGACCCAACTCCGGTTCTTCCGCCAGTGGTCACGATCCCGATATTTCGGCGGAATCAGAAACCTCTCACCATACATCGCCAGATAACGCTCCACATCCTGGCCGGACCAGGCAGCCGCCCACTGGTTGATCTCCTGCGTGACGACACTCTCCTCGGGTGTCTGTATCGACGATGCATCCCGACTGCTGACGGTTGCCGACGACTCCTGGAGAGGGGCTGTCGTATCCAGCAGAGGTTCGGGAGCCTCCTCTTCGGCGGGAGGGGCTGTCGTATCCAGCAGAGGTTCGGGTGCCTCCTCTTCGGCGGGAGGGGCTGGTGTCTCCGGTAGAGGTTCGGGTGCATCCGGCTCGGACTCTCCATCTTCAACACCCGTGTCGTCGGACTCCGGGTGCATCAACGGTTCCTGCCGTACTTCCGGTGTGGTCAAGCGAACAGGCGCACGCTCGGGAACCTGGCTGGGATCCGGCTCATCCTCCGGCGAAACCGGCTCCATGATGATGCTCAACTGGTGCATCTCCCACTGGATGATCCTGCGGGCGATGGCGCGGGAGATGGTCTTCAGATCGTGGTTGGCGATGGTGACCGGCAGCGGGTCCATGCCCAGGGTGTGGTTGAGCATGCCGACGGCGTTCTGCAACAGGGCAAAGGTACGATCCCGTTCGGCGCGGGTGGTCAGTTTGCGCACGGCGCTGAGAATGGTGGACTGCTCGCCACCTTGGCGCGCTTGCCGTTGATTCTCCATCCGGGTGTGTAGACGCGAGTCGATGCGGTGCAGGGAGTCCATGAGAACCATCTGCTGTCGCATGCCCTGATAGTTGCGCAGGGCGATGTGCAGTTGGCTCAACGCCGCCATGTTGAGGGCCAGACGCCGCACCTCGCCCACCGATGCCTGGGCCTCCGCCACCTGGAGCCGTGACCGTCCCCGCACCAGATTCATCAGGTTCCAGGTGAGACGGGCGCTGATCGACCACCAGTTCTGATTGACGAAGTAGGAGTTGCTGTCATAGTTGAACCCGGTGCCGATCTCCAGACCGGGAAAGAGCTGGGCAATCGCCTTTTTGGTTTCGGCTACACTGATTCGGGCCTGATAGCGCTCCTCCTGGAGTTCCGGAAGATTGGTCAGGGCCATCTCCTCCATTTTCCAGACGAATGCGCCGATTTTCGGCATGGATCGGAACACCTCCGCATCTCCGGCCAGACGATAGGGCTCGCCGGGTTTGAGATTCATCAGAACCGCCAGCTCGGTTCGGGCCTGATCCATCTCGGGCTGGAGGTTGCGCAGTTGGCGCAGGCTTTCGATCAGGGAGCGTTGGTAGGTCAGGGTTTCATCCGGGGAGCGCTGGTTACCGATCCCCTCCCGCTCCATGGTTTTGGCATTGGTCAGAGCCCGCTCCACATCATCGAGGATCCGGTCGATGCGTGGCGCCAGATCCTGGGCGCTGAACGCCCGCCAATACGCATAGCGTACATCCCGAATCAGATTGTGCAGCACTTTGCGCCGCCGCTCCCGGGCGATCAGAAGCCGGTCGGCATCCTGATGGGCCTGAAACCAACTCACCCCGAAATCCAGCACATTCCAGGTCATGGTGAGAGATCCGTCCCAGCGGAACCGATCACTGGAGGTGGAGGCGGTCAGGGCTCCGGTCCCTTTGGAGGATGTCAGATTGGAACGGTCACTGTAGCCCGCCGATGCTGCCAGATTCGGGAGCATGTTCATGGTGGAGAGTTCCAACTGGCCCTGGGCCAGCGCCTCCTCCATCACCTTGAGCCGGTGTTCCAGATTGTAGGCCACCGAGCGCGCCATGGCTTCGAACAGAGTGATGGAACCATCGACCGGAGCCTGACCACGAAACAGTGCATCACGATCGGCCTTGGCCAAAGCAGTGGTCTCCTCCGGGGTGAGCGGTTCTGGTTGAATGGTACAGCCGCTTACCATCCAGCCAGCGGAAAACAGCATCAATACGACAATCATTCGTTGAAAAGCTATAAGCACATCAAACCTCAAGATCATTTATGAAATTCTCTCACCGGGAAAGGGCTCCGTATCCTGAAATCCCAACGTATCCAGGGTGTGAATCTTGGCCAGGGAGATGCCCGGTCTCATGCCGACAGGGGGAGAGTGGACGGTGGTTCGGCGAGTCTCCCGGTTCTGAGATTCCGAGGCACCGTTGCGTGCGGTATCATCGGGTTTCGCTTCCTGGTCACCCTCTGTCGGAGGTGCCTCGCCCTCCCCATCCGACGCGCCGGGACCACCCTCCAACTGATTGGCCGTCGTGCCGCCCTGACCCGGCCCCACGGGTCCGCCTTGGCCAATACCCAAACCACGGGACGGCCTGCCGGAACCTTCCTCCTCAGTACGTTCAGTACCTTCACCTCGTGTAACACGGGCCTCTACCCCGAACCGACCTCCCCGGCCATAAGCGCGGGGACCGGACTCTGCACGTTCGGATGTTCGAACCGATCCGGCACGCCCCGCGACAAGCTCTCCTGATGCTGATCGATGTACGGGAAAGCCCAACATGCGTAACAAAAACGGCGGGAGATTCGGAATCGTTCTACCTCCACCTACCCGTACTCCGCCGCCATCGTTTGGCCGACTCGGTGTGGCAACCTGGGGCGGTGGAGGAGGGGGTGGCGGCTCCGGAATTTTAGGTGGCGGCGGCGGAGGCAGGGGTTCCGGAACATCGGCCACCTGGAGGTGCAGACGGGCCGACGTGGCAGCAAAGGTGGTGCCGTCACCAGCGGTATAGCCGATGAAGGTGCGCCCAAACCAATCACGTCGCGGCTGAAAGGCGAGAGTGCCCAGATCAGCGACCGGGATCACCTGATTGACGGAGACCGGTTCGCCGTTGAGTCGGAGCGTGCCGTGTTCGGGCAGGGTGGTGATTTTGATCGTTTGCAGCGTGTCGCCATCGATATCGCGGAAGGCTCGGGTGAAGGCGTCGGCCTCGATGCTCAGACCGCTATCCTCCCGCCCGGTCTGAATTCCGTCAGTCAGTGTCGGCGCATCGTTGACCGATGCTACGCCGATGCGTGCCGTGGCCGTCCCCTCCGCCACGATCTTTCCGTCACTGACACCATAGGTGAATGCAGTAGTGCCGTGCCAGTTCGCGGTCGGCACGAACGTGAGTTTCCCCAGATCCGCTGCGGCAATCTCCTGATTAACCGTGACTGCGACCCCGTTCAATAACAGGCTTCCGTGTTCGGGAAGGGTTTTAACGATGATCGCGGCCAGGGCATCGCCATCCGGGTCGGCGAAGTAGGTGGTGAAGTCATCCGATGTCAGATGGATAGTCCGGTCCTCGCCACTGCTCAAAATCAGACTGTCTGCCAAGGGTGAGGCGCGATTGTAGTCGTCCTGCACCTCCTGACTGCTCCAGGACTTACCCAGAATCAGCAGATCATCGATACGGCCATGGAGAGGGTAGTCCCGGTTGGAGAGATTGCCGATGGTGAGCCCGTAGTCGTTGAGGTTGAGCGGCCCTTCGTGGGTTGCGGAGCCCTTGAGAACGCCATCCACATAGATGTGTTGTTCCCCTGATTGATAGGTCATGGCGACGTGGTGCCACTGCTGATCCAGCGGCCTGGAGAAGTCCGTCGTCAGACCTACCCGCTGCTCGCCACTCTGGAACGCTCCGTAGAGATGGTTGCTGTCGGGATAGTGGACGTAGAACGGCCCGCTGTCGCCATCGCCCTTGCCGATCAGTCCGGTGCCGTAGGTATCGCTGTCCACCATCATCCAGAAGGAGAGGGTCATGGCATCGGTGACGTCTAGACTGTCGGAGTCCGGGATGGTGATGGTGTCATCCACTCCGTCGAAGGCGTAGCTGCTGTTGGCGTTGCCGAACCGATCCGTGGCCGGAGTTGCGCCGTGAACGCTGCCGTGGTTGCCATATCCACCCGCATCCCGAGCGTTGCCGCTGAACGGATAGTAGGCCAGCACATCCGCCAATCCGATCACGGGCCGATCATTAACCGCCGTCACGGTCAGGGTCGCCGTGGCCGGAGTCGCCGCGTAGACCGTGCCATCGCTGGCGGTGTAGCTGAACGTGGTGGTGCCGTGCCAGTCGGGGTCGGGCGTAAACACCAGCGCACCCAGATCCGCCGCCGCAATCTCCTGATTCACGATCACCGCCGCCTCCGCGAGCATCAAACGCCCGTTTTCCGGCAGCGTCGTGATCTTCACGGTGGCCAGGGTATCGCCGTCCGGGTCGGTGAAGGTGTCGGTGAAGGCTTGGGAGGTGAAGGTGTGGGGGGTATCTTCGGCGGTGGTGAAGGTGGGGTTTGTGAGGGTTGGAACAGAATTATAATTTGGTATGGCATTATCTGCAACAGCATATCGTTTAACATAGAACTCACTATGTTCGCCAATCGCAGCTTTATTGATCCACCAAGACACATCGAAGGTGTTATCGCTATGTGAAGCAAGGCCTGATGTTATTACGTATACACGTTCGTCTGGTAGTGAATCGTATTTATCAATCATGAAATGGCTGCCAACCTTAATACCGCTGTTGTCGTATCTTTGGCCAAAGCTTGAAATACTTCCTTTCTGAGTTCCGAGCACAACAAATCCGCCATCATTTAATGAAGATAATAATATTCTACTGTCTTGGTGAGAATTGTTTAGCTGTACATTGCTATAAATATTGTCGTTGTTGTCAAACAAGTGTGCGTATGTGTCATTTATGGTGTTGGGTTGGAAATTCTTTGACGTTATTATGTAGCCGCCATTTTCAAGGGCTATCATATCAGGCGCGTATTGTGATGTGCTGCCGTGAGATGAAACTCTAACTTCACTTCCGATCCTATTGCCAGTCGGAGCAAATCTTTGAGCAATAACATTATATGTGCCAGATACAGTGTCCTCATATTGATTAGATAGCCATGATATTACATAGTCACCATTAGAAAGAGTTAATATGTTTGGATTGCTTTGAAATCCGCTTGTATAGGAATTTATATTGACTGTTTGTCCTAATTCATTTCCTTCATAGGTATATGTTTGAGCGCGGATGTCTGATGAAGTTGATCCATCATCTTGGGTGTTGTGTTCGTACCAAGTAATGATAAACTTAGAATTGTCCACGTTTGCGATTTGCGGTTGTAGATGATTTTCCGAAGTATCTTTGTTAACCATAAATGGATCTGATAAAGGGGTGCTTTTTCCGGAACTAATATCGAACAGTTGGGCGAAAATTTGCTGCTTATTATTGAATTGATCGCTCCAAGCGAAGATAACTGTATTTTTGTCAAGCAAAGCAAATGATCTTTGTTTGTGCTCCAGTGATAATGGAAAGCTAATCGAATTAATGGCCAGAGTGCGTTCGGCTATTCCATTCTTAGTTTCTTGTTTTGCTATACTTATGAATTCAACTGGGTTGTCTGCATTTGTGTCTCCTTCAATTTTGCGTTGCGACCAGGCAATTATTGATGTATTGCCAGAAGTGTATGAACTCACATTTGTTGCATCGTAATGAAGTCCTGAATCAATAGGTGTGGCGTCAGAAATATCAACTGGCGTCGTCACTTCCAACACCTGCCCATACCCAGAGTCGGCAAACGTATTTGTATCATCCTCAATCTCAATGGGGCCGACTCTCTCCTCCAACTCCCAATCCCCCCCAAGCGCCGCGGCCCCGGTTGCATCATCGGACGCGGCCACATCGGCCCGAGTAAGACGGGCGATCTCCTCTATGAACGCCTCACCCCGGGCATCGGCGGCGACATGGCAGCCATAGATCAGGATGTCGGCATCCTCCGAGAGAGCATCCCCCCAGGCGTGCAGGGTATCGGCCTGGTCGGCCAGGAGATCCGCGTCGAGATGGGTGCTGCCCAGGGTGATGGCGCCCGGTTCGCCGTGGGAGAGAATGTGCAGGGCGTCGATGTCGGAGCGGGTGGCCAGGAAATCGCTGATCTGCTCCAGACCATCCATGGTTGGTTGCAGAACCAGCACATCGGCGGGCTGCTCAAAGCCATCGATCAGGGTTTGATGATCACGGACGGCGGCATCGACAATGAGGATCTGGCGAGGGGTTGAAGAGGGGGTCGGAGTTCGCTCAATGGTGGTTGGTGTGAGGTCTGCCTGAGATTCCGGAATGGGATCGGGATCGATAACATTATCCAGGATCGCATCGAGCGCCAGGGCTCCACCCGCGCCGTCAAACATCAACCGCGGTTCCAGAGGCGAGATGGGTCGCAACTGAGGAGATGGTTCAGGGCGATTTCCATGTGAGAGCAATGATCTACAAAATCTAAATATGTTTCGTATTAAATAGAACATATATATACCATAAGTATAGTGATAACCAGCAATAAGTTAAGAGATTATTCTTTCAAATAGGTATTTTATCGTACCTTGACCGATAAACAAACCTAAAGATTTGCGTATGATGATTAGTATGGTTGGAAGATGATTGTGCAAACTATGTTGGAGAGGTGAACGTGGACGGAGGTCTTAATGCGTTTTTAAGGGATTTGTCGGCTACAAGACGATGTTGATCAGGCATGGGGTGCGAATTTCTGACGTTGGGGCTGAAATCAGACAAAACATATTGAACATACTGTACCCCCTCCCTCCAAGTGTGTCGCGCGCCGGAGGGTGGAGGAGTACATCGGGGAAGTCGGCCTGTTAAGGGTGTGTTTCCTCTCTTGAGAGGCACGTCAACGTCATCCTCTCGTCATTGCCTTTGCCGTGGCCATACTCCCTCCCTAAAAGGAGGTGTGGAACCATGGGTCATTTTTTGGAGGTGTGGGTGTGTGCTGTTTTAGGTTCGGCGCCAATCGCTCTCTTTACTGTGGTGCACACTCTTCTGTGCCTGATTCTTTGCCTTTACCATCTCCAACGTCACAACCATAAAGGGGTGGGAAGTATATATTTCTAAAAGAAATATATGG
>JADGBX010000086.1 GCA_015231265.1 Magnetococcales bacterium
TAGGGAAGGAGTATGGCAAAGGCAACGTCATAAGAAACGTCAACACCTTGAGGCTCTGCCTCAAACTCCGCGAGGGAACCCGTCCCCTCGACCCCGAGATGTTTAAAGGCCACACATTGAACAGCCACGGATAAACACCTGACCGGTCCTAGTTCTTATCCTGATCTTTCACGAAGGGATTTTTGCCATGCCTGAAACGGATGCGAATCGGATTGCCTGTAAAACCGAACGCCTTACGGAGAGAGTTCTCAAGATAACGCCGATAGGACTCGGCAATGGAGCCAGCCCGATTGACGAAGAAGATGAAAGTAGGTAACGAAACACCCGTCTGGGTGACGAAGCGGATCTTCACCGGTCGTCGCCCCCCCTCGGCCCTGGGAGGAGAGTGGGCGGCAAGCGCATCATGCAGCCAGTTATTAAGCGCCGACGTGGGAACACGAAACGCCCCTGCCTTGCGTACACGCGCCACCTCACCGGGAAGCTGCTTTACCCGCCAGCCGGTCTGAGCGGAGACGAAACAGACCGGCACATACCCCAACCGGGGAAAAGCCAACTCCAACTCCGTCTGGAAACGGCGTATCGTCTGCCGACCGCGAGGCTTCAGATCCCATTTGTTGACGGCGATCACCAAGCCACAGCCCGCCTCCTCTGCCAAACCGGCCACCCGCTTGTCCTGATCGGTAACGCCCTCAGAGGCGTCCAACACCAGAATCGCCACATCGGAACGACGCATCGCCTGCAACGCCGCCATGATAGAGAACTTCTCCTGCCGCTCTGAAACCCGACTCTTGCGCCGAATACCAGCAGTATCCACCAGGAGAAAGGGGCGTCCCTCACTATCCTCGAACGGGACGTCAACGCTGTCGCGGGTGGTTCCGGCGATCTCCGAGGCGACCATGCGTGCCTCACCCAGCAACCGATTGATCAGAGAGCTTTTGCCAGCGTTGGGACGACCAATGATGGCGGTACGGATAGGGCCGCTATTCACCTCTGGAGGCGGTTCCGGGGTCTCTTCCGTGGCGAGTTCCGTGGTCTCTTCCGAAGAGGGCTCCGGAGTCTCGGGCAAGGAATCTGTTCCATCGGCAGGGGCGTGCTCGCCATCGAGGGGTTCGGCACTGTCTGCGGGCTCTTCAGCGGGCTGTTCCGATACTTCCGTCTCCTCCGGCAGCAGCGCCAGCACCGACAGAATCAGATCCCGCACCCCCAGCCCGTGCAGCGCCGACACGGCGATCACATCCAAGCCCAGCGCATGGAACTCCGGCACATTGCTCTGCCCTGCCTTACCCTCGGCCTTATTGATGGCGGCGACGACGGGAGTTCCAGCCTTGCGGATGCGCTCGGCCATCTCCAGATCGTCGGGCAGCAACCCTTCGCCGGCGTCTGCCACCAGTACCACCACATCCGCCTCCTCCAGAGCCACCAGCGCCTGCTCGCGGATCAATACCGGCATGCGCCGCCGGTCGGTGGAGTCGAAACCGCCGGTATCGACGATGCGAAACAACCGCTTCACCCCCCGCCCATCCACCACCCGAGCCGTTCCGTACCGACGATCACGGGTCATGCCCGGCTCATCGACGACCAGGGCGTCACGGCTGCGGCTCAGACGGTTGAACAGGGTGGATTTTCCCACATTGGGGCGACCCAACAGGGCGACCAGTGCAGAGGAGGCGTCTCGGGACATGGTGTCACAACCGACCGTCGGCAGGACGGTTCGGACCCAGAATGCAAAGGATTATGTTGAGGGTTAGCCCGGATAGTGCACCAGTCGGAGCAAAACGAGCCACCCTACTTAAAGCGGTAGAGATTGCCTTCGTTGGTCCAGAGAAAGAGACTCTCCTGGGCTACCAGAGGATCGGCGAACACCTCGTCGTTTAGACGGGAGAGCCCGACAACATCCCCGGAGGTGGGGTCCACCGCGAAGTGACGACCCACGCTGTCAAACACCATAATGTGGCCACCGTACATCACCGGCGCCGACAACAGGGCGTCCGAGAGCCGGGTACGCCAAAGGGGAATGCCGTCCTGGGCGCTCACTGCGGTGATAAATCCTTCGATATCCGCCACATAGAGTCGGTCACCATCGAGAAGAGGCTGCCGCACCGCCGACATCTCCCGCTCCCAGATGCGCACACCGGTGGGCGGGTGAAAAGCGATCAGACTGCCCTGATGGTTGACGGCGAACACCCGGCGCTCCGACACCACCAGCGGCGCGTCCACATCCTGCACCCGATCCAGCTCGGTGCGGGCGCCCAGCACGGTCATGTTGTCACTCCAGAGACGGGAGCCGTCCTCCAAATTCAGAGCGAATACCTCGCCGGAGGAGTAGCCGACGAACACCCGACCTTCGGCCACCGTCGGCTTGGCGGCACCCATCACCACCAGATTCTCGGAGACCGACGAGTGCACCCAGAGTTTGGTGCCCTCTTTGGCATCCAGCGCATAGGTGCGATTATCCAGGGTGACGAAGATCACCCGGCCATCCTCTACCGTCAGCGGAGAGGCTACCGAGGCCGGCAACGCCGTGCGCCACACTTCAGAGCCGTCGGCGGTATCCAAAGCGATCACGTCGCCCTCGACGGTTCCGGCAAACACACGGGTGCCATCGGTTCCGACACCACCGATCAGTGCATCGTCAATCTCACGCCGCCAGATGATGTCACCATCCTTCACGTCCACCCGGATCACTCTTCCGTAATAGTTGCGGAAAAAGGGAACACCCCCCTCTTCGTAACTACCCACATAGAGATCGCGCCCGTGGACGGAGAAACCGCTGGGGTGCTGAAGATATTTACGCGGATTGCCGGTCACCGAGGAGGACCACACCTCTTCGACGGCCACCTCCTGTCCGGGGGTCGGCTCGACGTAGGCTTGAATATCCTCATCCTCGTCATCCTTGCCCAGAAGAGCACACCCGGCCAGAACCGGCAACAGAACCAGCACCGACACCGTGCGCACCAGCCAGCGCCGACACGCCGTCATCAACGATCTTTCGCCACACTCGTCGGTTCTGCCCGTCTCTCTTACCGCTACGGTCATAGTCACTTTCCACTCTCACCAGAGTCCGATGAAGGCGCACTCTTCAGCATGCCTCCCAGTCGGCGAATGCGCTCGTTGACCCGCTGCCCCACGCCGGGGCCCGGTTTGGCGTCCTGCGCCTGCCGGTAGAGGGTGAGCGCCTTCTCCCGGTCGCCCATCTGCTGCGCCATCAGCCCTTTCATCTCCAGGGCGTGGGCACGAAAGGCCGATTCGCTGCCGATTGCGTCGAGAAACACCATCGCCCGGTCGCGCTTCTCCGCCAGAACATAGGCGGCGTTGATGCGAGCCAGATCCCGCACCGCGTCGGGCAGAGCATCATCCTCTGCCACGCTCTTCAATTCGGCCACCGCATCGTCAGGACGCTTCTCCTCGACCAACAGCCGAGCCTTGGCCATGCGCGACAGCAGTCCGTAGCCGTGGCCCTCATAGTCGTCAATCACCTCGTCGAGCTTGCCCAACGCTTCGGCGCGCACCCCTTTGCGCTGGGTAAGCTCCTGTGCTTCCAGGAAGAGATCGGAGCCCTCTTTGTTCTCCGACTCCACCCACGCCGTCCAGCCCACGTAGGCAAACAGCCCGATGAAAAAGACCGTTAAACCACCAATGACCGCCGACTTGTAGGTCTTCCAGAGCTTCCGCACTTTCTCGGCGGCCAGATCCTCGTCCACCTGTTGAAAGATGTGTTCGTCTTCCATCTGGGCCATGACTAATCCTCATAGTGTATCATACGCCGATGGGGCGTGTTATTGCGTTGTTGCTCTACGACCCGTCATAAAGCCGACCGGCGATGCGTTCGGCCAACCCTTCGCTGGCGAGCGTCTGCTGTTCACCGGTGGCCATCTGCTTCAACTGAACGGTGCCTTCGTCCACTTCCCGTTCGCCGATGATGACGCTCCAGGGAGCACCGGAACGTCCCGCCTTCTTCATCTGGTTGCGCATGGAGCCGCCCTGAAGGTTGATCTCCGTCGCCACACCCAACCGCCGCAGCTGTTCCGTCAGCCCGAGACCGACCAGATCGGCCCCCTCTCCCGCCGCCACCACGTAGACGGTGGGTGTTGCAGGATCAGGACAGGCGCGCTCGTCCAGCAGCAGTGCCAGACGCTCCAGCCCCATGGCGAAGCCGATCGCCGGGGTGGCGCGACCACCCATGGTCGCCACCAGACCATCATACCGCCCACCGGCCGCCACCGCATTTTGCGCACCCAGCGCCGTTGTCGTCACCTCGAAAACGGTGCGGGTGTAGTAGTCCAGTCCACGCACCATCATCGGATTGACGGTAAGGGGGATGTTCTCCGCTTCCAGATGTCCGGTCAACCCTTGAAAATGATCACCACACGCCGTACAGAGATGCTCGACGGTGCGCGGTGCGCTGGCGGCCACCTCCTTGCAGTTGGGATTCTTGCAATCCAGCACCCGCAGCGGGTTACGCTCCAACCGGGATTGGCAGTTGCCGCACAGCGCCTCGGTGTGCGCATGAAGATACTCAAGCAACTTCTCCCGATAGCCGGGACGACACGCGGGACAGCCGAGGCTGTTCAGCTCCAGCGTTACCAACTCCTCCAGACCGGCATCAATGAAAAAACGCATCACCATCATCAACATCTCGGCATCGGCCATGGGTCCCGGCGGCCCGAACAGCTCGCAGCCCATCTGGTGAAACTGCCGATACCTCCCCTTCTGGGGGCGCTCGTAGCGAAACATCGGTCCTTTGTAGAACACCCGCCACGGCAGCTGTCTGTCCAGGCCGTTTTCGATGAAGCTCCGCACCACGCCGGCGGTCCCTTCCGGGCGCAGCGCCAGGGAGGCGCCGTTGCGATCTTCGAAGACATACATCTCCTTTTCAACGATATCGGTATCGCCACCGACGGCCCGTGCGAACAGTTCGGTCTTCTCGAAGATCGGTGTCCGAAGCTCACGATAACCGTAGAGGGAGAAGACCCGCGCCGCCGTCGCCTCCAGAAAGCGCCAGGTAGGGCTCTCTCGATCGAGAATGTCTCTGGTGCCGCGCACCGCCTTGATTGCTGCTGCCATAGTGGTCTCTCACATCACTGGGTCATCATGGGCCTGCCGTTGCCGGTTCACGCACCGGCATCACGTCGCCGTGTCCGTTTCTGCCTTCCGTTCCGTCTCTTCCATCTCCGCCTTCTCCCTGCGCATCGCCTCGGCCCGCGCCTCCACCTCACGAGCCAGTGTCTCGACCATCTCGGCGTCGTTCAGCTTGCCCGATGGATCGCCCTGACGATAGAGCAGATGGCCCCCTTCCCCACCGACCAGTCCCACATCGCTCTCCCGCGCCTCGCCCGGTCCGTTGACGACACAGCCGATCACCGACAGGGAGATCGGTTCGCGAACATGGCCCAACCGCTTCTCCAGTGCCGCCACCGTCTCGATCACCGAAAAGGTCTGGCGCGCACAGGTGGGACAGGAGATGATGTTGACACCGCGAAAGCGCAATCCCAGTGTCTTCAGAATCTCGAAACCGACGCGCACCTCCTCCACCGGATCGGCGGAGAGGGAGACACGCAAGGTATCTCCGATCCCCTCGATCAGCAACAGTCCGAGTCCGATGGCGGATTTGACCGACCCGGGAAGCAGCCCGCCCGCCTCCGTAATGCCCAGATGCAGCGGATAGTTCACCTGTTCCGACAGCAGACGGTAGGCTGCTACCGTCATCGCCACATCGCTGGCCTTGAGACTCACCTTGATCTCAGGATAGTCCAGATCCTCCAGAATGCGTATGTGATCCAGGGCCGACTCCACCATCGCATCCGGGCAGGGTTCACCGTACTTCTCCAACAGGTGCTTCTCCAGGGAGCCCGCATTCACGCCGATCCGTATCGGAACCCGCCGCTCCCGCGCCGCATCCACAACCTGCGCAACGCGCGCCTTCGAGCCGATGTTGCCGGGATTGATGCGCAGTCCGTGCACCCCGCTCTCTAGCGCCGACAGGGCGAGACGGTGATCGAAGTGGATATCGGCGATCAACGGCACCGACGCGTTCGCCACCAATGTCTTCAATGCCACCGCAGACGCCTGATCGGGACAGGAGACCCGGACAATGTCGGCCCCGGCTTCGGCCAAGGCATCGATCTGCGCTTGGGTAGCGTCGGTGTCGCGGGTGTCGGTGTTGGTCATCGACTGTACGGTGATGGGTGCCTCTCCGCCAACGGCAACGTCACCAACGTGAATCGTGCGCGTCGGTCGTCGTGGACGGGTCAGTGAAGGTGTGCCCTGCATGTTTCCGATGCTCCGAACCGTTGGCGAAAATCACTCTCCGGCTACGATACTCTTTCAGCAATGTGAAGCCCGATCAATCAAGCCGTTGTCCCGGCCATACTATCCTTCAGAAAGGGTGTGGGGAACCATGGTTTTTTTTGGTGACGGTGGGTGTGTGCTGTTTTAGGTTCGTTTCCACTCCCTCACTTCTATATGGTGCACGACAATCGGTGCCATTTCCGTACTCTTCTATTCTTGGGTGGGTGCTGCTTTAAGTTCGTTTCCACACCCTCACTTCTGTGTGGTGCACGACAATCGGTGCCATATCCGTACTCTTCCTATTCTGAAGAGGGACGTTAACAGCTACGGCCACATCAACACCATTGAATAGTGGGGAGTATATATATTTCTAAAAGATATATATGGGTGAAATGGGCGCGCTTGGGTGTGGCTGGTTTTTATGGGTCGGTCGGTGGTGCTGTTTTTCCCCTTCGAGAGGAGAATAGCTGCACCACTCCCCGCAAGTGTGTCGCGCGCCTGGGGAGGGGGGAGTGTGTCGGGGAAGACGACCGGTGATAGGTTTATCGTTCTCCACACAAAAGCGGGTGATTGGCACCGGACCTGAAGCCTCACACACACCGTATTCCAAAAAATGAAGGGATCACCTCTTCATTATCATGACCTCGAAGGACGTGCGAACGTATCGATCGTCTCCAACAACACCTTCTTGCGTACCGGCTTGGTGACATGGTAGTCACACCCCGCCAGCCGACTCTTCTCCAGATCCGTCTCAAACGCATGCGCCGTCAAGGCAACAACAGGCAGACGGGGCCGACCACTCTCCACCTCCCACGCCCTGATCGCCTTGGTCGCCTCAAGACCATCCATCACCGGCATCTGCATATCCATCAGAACCAAGTCGTAATCCCCACCGCTCTCCTGAACCTTTTGCAACGCCTGCGCCCCGTTCTCAGCCACGTCGATGGTGTGCTTCGTGCGTTTAAGGAAAGCACAGATCAGGGCGACGTTATCACTGGCATCTTCGACCAACAACAGCCGCTTGCCGCCACTATCATCTGCCGAGACGGAGTCGGGATCCGCCCTCTCCTCCGGTGCGACAGGTGACGCCAACACCGACTCCAGAGCATTTTTCAGGTCGAAGCGGCTCACCGGATTGACCAGCAGCCGCACACCCATGATGCGCGCCCGCTCCAGCTCTCCCGGTTTCAGATCGGTGGTGACCGCTACCACGGGCAGAGTCGGCTCTTCCAGAGACGAACGCAACGCCTCGACGATCACCAGAGCGCTGCGCTCCGATGCCGGACCGGCCATCACCACCACCCGAAACGGCTGCCCATCCGCCGCTTCCAACCAACACCGCTCCGCCTCCTGGCCGTGGGGCACCTGGACGGTCTGCATGCCCAACCCTTCCAGAAGACGCGCCATCAACAGACGGCTGTCAGCCTGCTCATCCAGAACCAGCGCCCGCATATCTTTTAGAGAAACGACGGTCAGACCACTCTCCTGCTCCTCTTCCGGAGGCACCTCCAGAGGGATTTCGAACCAGAAGAGACTCCCCTGCCCGACGCGGCTCTCGACGCCGATCCGGCCCTGCATGGTGGTGACCAGACGCTGACAGATGGCCAGCCCCAGACCGGTGCCGCCGTACTGCCTGACGATGCCGCCGTCCGCCTGGGTGAAGGGATCGAAGATCGCCTCCTGCCGATCGGCGGGAATGCCGATGCCGGTATCCTCCACCTCGAAGCGCAGACGCTGAACCCCCTTCTCGTCGATCTCGCCTACCGGGCGCACGCGAACCGTGACGCCGCCCCGTTTGGTGAACTTCACCCCGTTGCCCACCAGATTGATCAAAATCTGTCGGACACGCACAGGATCTCCCACCAGCAGCCGTGGTGCCGCGTCATCGATCTCAAGGGTGAGCGCCAACCCCTTCTCACGCACCCGCACGTCCAGCATCGCCGCCAGCCGTTCCATCTCTTCGCGCAGAGGAAAGGAGATGGCGTCCAGCTCCATGTGCCCCGCCTCCACCTTGGAGAGGTCGAGAATGTCGTTGATCAGAGCCAGCAGATTCTCACCGGCACGGCGGAAGATCTGCACATACTCGTTCTGGTCGCTGCTCAGCTCCGTCTCGGAGAGCACCTCCGCCATGCCGACGATGGCGTTCATGGGGGTACGAATCTCGTGGCTCATGGCGGCCAGAAAAGCGCTTTTGGCGTGGTTGGCCCGTTCGGCAGCTTCCCGCGCCTCCTGCTGCACGGCGTGGGCCCTCTTCAGCTCAGTCACATCCTGCAGGCTCACCGGCACGTGGCGAAACTCCTCCCGCGACTCCGGAACCGGCAGCGATAACAGAAAGGTGCGCGACTCGCCATTGTCAAAAGTGCGCGTCACCTCGCCGCGAAAGAGCGAACGCCCTTCCCAGATCGCCACCATCTCCTCGATGAAGATCTCGACGGTGCGGTGGTTGAACAACTCGCCGAAAGCGCTGGTGATCTCCTCCAGGCTCTTGTTGGGGTGCATGTCCAGGGCGGCGCGGTTGACATCGTTGACGCGGATGCCGTCGATCAGCGCCCGAGTCTCCGCCGGATGGGCGCGCAGATAGGTGCCCAGATCTCGGACCCCGCTCCGCCGCAACCGCCGCAACGCCCGCCGCACATAGGTAAAATCCTCGTCCCACATCGCTACCGCCACGTTCTGAAACACGTAGCGATAACGGCGGGTGCTCTCTCGGAGCTGCTCTTCGGTCTGCTTGCGGCTGGTGACATCCACCGCCATGCTGATGATCATGCCTCGACCATCCGCCAGACGTCCCAGGGGTCGCGAACGGATGAACCAGACCGGCTGATCGTCGACACCTTCCTGCTCCTCACTCTCCAGCCTCGCCGTGTCGTCCTCGCCGTGCCTCTTCTGCGGCGCGTCATCGATGTTTCTGATCCGCAGTTCCCCTTCCCGGGGCATGGCGTTCTCATCCACAGATGGTGACAGCAGATAGCGCGCATGGGCCTGATCCTCCGGCGCCACGACACACTCCAGCCACTGCTCACGATGGTCACAGGTGGCTTTGGCACACCCGGAGAGCTCCTGCCACAACCAGTTGACCAGAATCGTCTCGCCATCCTCGGCGTGGATCATGATCGGGTTGGGCGCTCCGAGCACCGCCCGTTGCAGCCGCTCCTCACTCTCACGATGCGCCCGACTGAGCCGTTTCGCCTCCCGCCGCGCCCGTTCTCCGGCCATACCGAACGACCAGAGCAGCAGCGCCAACGAGAGACTGGCCACCAGACCCACCGCCAAGGAGTAGTAGGAGGTGTTTTGCAGATAGGCTTCGCGGAAGAAACGAGTGGGCAGGATCTCATAGCTCCACACCACCCCATGGATGGTCACCCGTCGGCGCTCCGTCGGCGGCACCGGACTGGCCGATTCTGCACGGGGAAGAACACCTCTCATACCCCCCAGCAGCGTATCGAAGATCAACCGCTCAGGCCGCTCTCGCGTCGAGGTGGTCTCGAAGATGCGCACCCGCACCTCGTTGCGCACCTCCTGGAACACCGACAGCAGCAGCTCCTGTACCCGATAGGCTGCCACCACCCACCCCAACAGGGCGTCTCGGCGCATCTCCTGGCTGTAGAGCGGCGCCTGTTCGCGATAGACCGGAATCAGATGCCACGCACCGGCCACATCGCCATCCAGAGTCGGCAGGGTGCCCACCGGCGTGAAAATGGGGGTGTCGTGATCTCGGGCACGCAGTGCCGCCCGGTGGAGAATCTCCAGGTTCCCAAGGTCACTCCCTTCCTTGAGCGCGGTCAAACCGTGCGGAGCAACATAGGTGACGCGCAGCCCGGTTCTCTGTGAGCGCCCATCCTCCCCCGCTTTCGCCGGGATCGGTGTGAGAAAGGCGAGCCACTCGATTCCCGGATAGTGGTCATCCAGATCCAGCGCCGCCACATAGCGCCCCCACGCCTCCGCACCCGGTCTCTCGGCAATGCGAAACACCCCCCGCGCCGAACGCAGAACATTCAGATGGGTGGCGAGCCGCTGCTCGGTGAGACCATGCACCTTCTCCTTGAGCCGATGGAGTCGCAGATCCCCCAGTGTCTGCGTGTGGGCCAGCTCCTGACGCCAAGCGTAGATGCTCCACACCACCCCCAGCAACAATAACAACCAGGGTAGCAGCGGGCTCCAGCGCAGTTTGAAATACCCGTTACGCGTCCGGGTCGCCGGGGGATCGACCGGGCTCTGGTTGTGGGGTACGACCATGCAACGGCTCCACAGGATGCAGTCGGTGGAAAACGAATGGGTATGACGTCGATTCTCTCTCCATCACAGGTGAAGTATACACCTTTTGCAATGGAGTTGGTGCCCACTCTCGCAACGCACCGTTCAGTCGATTCCTCAAAAAGCCTTTCACGCTCGGCTCTCTTCTGCTACACATTTCAGTCATGTCTTAGATCCTACATAGTTCGCAGCCACCGTGCGCCCCGACCGGTTCGTTCACCGCAACGAATCGGGCGATTATGCGTGCCCCCCTTCCGGCTGCCTTTCCCGCTGTACCCTCCGTTTACTTTTCAAGCGCCTCAACACCGTGTTGAAGCGCTCAAGGGATAGTGCCATGTACGATCGTATTCTTGACTTTTCTCAACGGCCCAAACCGTTTTCCCAATCCACCGTGAAGAGGCTTTGGACCCGCCCTCACATTGCGCAGCAGATGTTGCAGTTCCATCTCAACCAGGAGACCGATCTCGCGTCTCGACGGTTTGAAACCATTGAACGGATCGTCCAATTCCTGGACGACAGCCTCTCACTCTCCAACAAGAGTCTCTGCGACCTGGGATGCGGACCGGGACTCTACGCCAAGCGCTTTGCCGCTCGCGGCGCCAGGGTGACCGGTATCGACTTCTCCGCCCACTCGTTGGCCTATGCCGAACAGGACGCCGAACAGGCGGGGAGAACCATTCGCTACCTCAAAGCCGACTACCTTCTCGACACCCTGCCCACCGGCTTTGATGTGGTCACTTTGATCTACTGTGATCTCTGTGCGCTCGCCCCCGAACAGCGCTCTCGTCTCCTCAAGCGCATGCGCCGAATGCTCAATCCCGGAGGAAGGGTCGTGCTTGATGTTGCAGGCATGGGCTCATACGTTCAGAAGGAGGAAGATCTGGTCATGGAAGAGCGTCTGATGGGGGGCTTCTGGGCGCC
>JADGBX010000087.1 GCA_015231265.1 Magnetococcales bacterium
AGGCACAAACGCGATTGTGTTCTCATTGAGGACACGCCCTACATCATGATGAATGTAAGGGGTGACATCGATTCACTTCAATCTCTTCTCAACCGGCATCGGATCAAACTGACCATACCCCGGAGAGAATGCCAGCGCTTTGCCGTCGTGGGTCGTTGGCGGCACCGTCACCACCAGGGAGAGGTCCTCCGGGGCATCCATCGCCACATCCACCACCCGCAGAAGATGGGGTTTCAGCACAACCCAGCGCCGCAGAGTAAACCCATAACCGGTGTGTTCGCCAACGAACCCTTCCGGCCCCAGATAGAGAACACGCGTCTCAAAATGATCCCGCAACTGGAACAACCACGGCAGAGGATTGGCCTCGGACCACCCTTTGGGCACAGCGGTATAGTGCGCTTCCGCTCCGCGGTAAGCATTGCGTAGCTCGGGAACCGGTGTGTAGTAACCGGTGCCGGGATCACGCACGATATCCTTGTTACGCAGGGTCAACTCCATATGGAGTTGATCGCGATGGTCGTGGCCGCCATTACCGTTTTGACCGGGCGGGCCGCAGCGCACCGCCAGCCAGAGGCCGTCGGTTACAATGCAGTGCAGACCGAATCCGGGGTAACTGGTGTGACGCAGATTCCCAAGCAGATCCCCCTTCAACGGGAAGTGGGTCTCCACCACCTGATGGCTGAAATTCTCATCCAGGCTGCGGTTCTTACCCAAGCGCCACAGTTCATCCTCCAGTTCACCCCAGGTGATCTCGTCACTCGGCGGCAGAGGCGACATAGCCTCTTCGGTACCATCCGACACCAGACGGGGCGGCGACTGTACGGACTCCACGATCGATGCGGTGAATCGTCCGCCGGTGAGACCCTGAATCAGATCAGACACCGGGTGGGTAGTGTTCGTCACCAGTGGGGTGTCGAAGAGGCTGTCCAGGGCGGCGTGCAGCTCCCGGTGATTGAGATGATCCTCGGTGGGAACGGCATTGGTGGTGCGCTCCCAGGAGCGAGAACTATCAACGGTTTCCGTGATCGATGTCGCCAAGAGTTTGAAGAAACGTCCGTTGTCGTTATCACCGATCTGAATGATGCGACCGTGGGGTTTGCTGATCGCCCCGGCAAACCGGGCCATCTGCCGCAGTCGCTGAATCATCCAACCGGGCAGCGGAGTCAGTGACGCATCGATCAACGTCTCCTCGGGACCAGGGCTCTCCTCTTCAGGAGATGAAGGGGTACCCTGAGGCTCCTCGGACACCTCTTCCGTGTCGGACTCAACCGCTTCGACCATCTTTTCAACAATCACCCCGATCGCTTTCAGCTCCTCCTCCTGCGTCACTTTTTTACGCTGTTTGGTACGCTTACTCTCCAGGGTGGTGTCGTCACTCTGCTCATTTTCTGCAACTCTGGCAGCCCTCTCCGCCCGTTCCAGCGCCTCCAATTGCCGCTTCAAGGTACGCCGCCGCTTCTCTCGCAACGCCTGCTGCCTCTGCACCTCCACCTCTTCCGGGTCGATCTCGGTCTCTACGCTGGCGGGAGGCGACGGAAGCTCCTCGGAAAACCCCTCCCTGGGATACATGGGCAGTGGCCCCGGTGGCAGTTTCGGCAGACGTTTATGCAGGGTGTGGTCGTAGTTCTGCAGCGCGGTGAGCCGCTCTCTGGAGAGTCCCAACACCACCGACGATGCATAGAGAACCGCCTCGGCGGAAAGACGATGATAACTGGTGGAGCCCTCGAAATTGGCCCCGTCCGGGTGAAATTGACACTGCGTCTCATGGATCAATTCACGGATTCCGAACGCCAGCCGGGCATCACTCTTCGGACTTTGCGGCAGTGCAGCCGCCATGATCACGATGCCGGCGATGTTGGCCAGATAGTGATTGCCGCGCAGCTCCTGCCAATACTCGAGCTCTTTATAGGTGAACTCCAGATGATCCTCGATGGACGAGGTGAGAATGTGTTCGAAATCTTCCGAGAAGAGTGCTCCGGCGGTTCGAAACAGCTCCCGTGTGAAGATCAGAGTCACCGCCCGGATTGCAACATCCATGGGGCTGCTCCACTGCACACCATAACGGGGAGGGTTGGCCGCATGGAAATCGAGGAAGGTGTGGCAGAACTCCAGACGGTACATCTCCGCCGTACAGAAACCGGGCCGGTCACGCCGCGCCGCCTCATAGGCAAGAGCCAGTGCCGGGAGATGCTGCATGCGTCCCATCTCCCAGGGAAACTTGACGTCAACACCGGGATGAATCGACGCCTTCATATCCTTACGCATGTAGCGGATATCACCGTGCCAACTCTCCTCCGACCAGCGATAGCCGGAACGGAGATCCCGCTGCCAGTCCAGCGGCTCGAAATGGCGATCGATGACGCTGCGAATCCAGAAGGAGATCTCACGATTGGCGCGATTGACCCGCCTGGCACAATCCTCGGGTTGCGAGGAGAGTACATCGGCCTCGCTGTAACACACCCCTTCGGTACCGGAACAGCCGACCCCGTAGCGGTTGAGAACCCAGCCGGAACCCAACAGATCGAACCGATGGGCCAGAAACCGCTCAGTCAGGGCTATGAGCCACGCCTCCTGCGCCTTGGGCACCGTCACGCGCTGTCGTAACAACGGGGTAAGAAAACCAACTTTTGCGTCGGGTTTGGTAAAGGTGGGAAGCGCCTTCTCCACCACTTTGCGCACCTTGCGATCCGCCGTGGTGATCAAATGCCTGCGGATTCGGGTCCGAAGAGCCTTCCGAAGGGATCGACGCTTTTTGCGGTCCTGAGTGACCGGTTTTTTGTCCTTGCTCACTGCGTTCCCTCGGATACGGTTACGACAATGGACAGACGTGATCGTCACTCATCATCATACTGACCAGAACACTGTTTCAACGCGATCAAGTCGGCAAGCAATAGAGATCCGCACACCGTGAATCTCCCCCGGCGCACGACAAGCAGGCTCATGGTAAGTCGGATTGGTTTAAAAACCCATGGGCAACGTGATGCACACTTCATGAAAAGTGCGTACTCGACATGAATGAGTACGCACTTTCAAAAGAGCGACACCGTGCATGTTGCCCGTCAGGAGATGGTCAACCCTCCCTTCTCCGGTTGGTTCTCTTCACCCAGACGCCAGCGGAATCCCAACTGCACCTTGCGCTTGGTCCCGGAGCGGGAGATATCATCCTTGACGTTGATACGGGTATCCACCCTTTTGGGAACATCCATGGTGATGGACTGCTCTCCTCTCGCCATGGTCATCTGCCCCGCTTCGAGACGATCAGCCACCATGCGCAAGAAGGCAGCAAACTCGCTGGTCGACATCTCACCTTTGTCCTGAAAAAGCACTTTGTCCATTGTTCTCCTCCCGTTCACAACGACATTGGCACGTCATACGGGGATAACAACGCAGGCTGTCGGCTGCACTGCCCCCACACACACTCCACACCCTACACTATCTCTTTAGATCGGAGTCACGCGCACATTGTTCCACCCTCTACGGATGGCAACCGCACCCTCCCCGGTGCACACTATTCCCAGTGCGTGCTTGGCAAGAGTGGAACGTACGCGCACTCTCTACGACACGGAAAAGTGTATCACAGGTCGCCCACCCGACAACGTTCGGGGGTCGAGTGCTGAGCGGTTCCGCACCCGGTGGAAGAGGGAGTGGATACGAATACTCGAAGCGGAGCGCATGGAGAATCGAAATCCACAAAAAAACCGGTGCAAAGAGGGCGATTCCACATGTATCCTTTTCTTGCTTCATCCCATTTATGAACATAACTGTTCGGCACAAATCCATTCCATGCAAACGGGGAATCCACCGTGAGACTTGCCGCCATTGATGTCGGATCCAACGCCTCCAAGCTCCTCATTTCAAACGTTTACGAAGTTGGTGAGTGGATGCCCGTCATCCGTAGGGTCGAAGATTACCGCGTGCCTCTGCGCCTTGGCGAAGACGCCTTCATCCATGGCCGGATCTCGGAAGAACGAACCCAGGATCTGATCAAGACCATGTCCGCATTCAACAATCTGATGTCGGTCTGCCAGGTGGAAAACTACATGGCATGCGCCACCTCTGCCATGCGATCCGCCAACAACGGTCCACAACTGGTGGAGCGTATTCGGCGGGAGACCGGGATCAACATGCAGATCTTTGACGGTGCCCAGGAGGCGGAGATCATCTCCCTCAACCGGATGACGCAGCAGGTTCAGGCCGGGGCCTATCTCTATGTCGATGTGGGTGGCGGCAGTGTTGAACTCACCCTGCACGCTGACGGCAAGATGGTTGCCGCCGGATCGTTCAACGTCGGTCTGGTGCGCATCAAGGAGAATCTGGCCACCCAGAAAGAGTGGGATACCATGAAGCGCTGGGTGCGCAACAACACCGTCGGCTACCGGCCCCTCACCGGCATCGGTTCCGGTGGCAACATCAACAAACTGTTCGAACTGACCCGCAAGCGCAACGACAAACCCCTCTCCCTGGAGAAACTCAAGGAGCTTCACGATGCCTTGGACTTCCTCTCCTATGAAGAGCGCATGCTGCGCCTTGGTCTACGTCCCGACCGAGCCGATGTCATCGTGCCCGCCTGTAAGGTGTTCATTTCTGTCATGCAGTGGGCAGGTATCGATAAGCTCTACGTTCCCAATATCGGTCTTGCCGACGGCATCATCCACTATCTCTACCGTCTCATGAACGACAAGAACGACTGAACCATTCTACAGTGATGGAGCCTATCCACTCCGTCAGCACAGTTCTATACCATCACAGAACGCAAAACGCCGGGCAGATGACTCTGCCCGGCGACTCTGGTTCCCTGCATACTCTTACCGCTCTACATGAACTCTTAACTCACGCGTAGATATCCAACTGCAGACGGGAAGTGCCACGGATGTGCGGCATATTGGTTTTCAGTTCCTGCGTCTCACCGCGCGTTTTTTGATCAACGGCTGACTGGGCAGAGTTGTTGATTTTCGACAACGTCTGGTTGGTCTTATCGGAGTTCTGCTGGCTGTTGCCGTGAACCTGACTGCGAAACTGCGTAAACTGGGCACTGTTATGGGCGGAAAGCTGTGACACGATCGACATGGCTTTGCTCTAACCTCTTGCTAAAGCTTATGTTTGTTGCCAGTACACGGTGTTCTGTTCCGAACGTCTCAGCGTCCACTTCCTTGCTGTTTCCGTTCGTTTTCCGTGATATGGGAGCTGATATTGTGTAACGAAGAGGCATCAATACTCAAGATATTTTTTAACACTCCCATTATTATCTAATCAATTCATGGTATTACAGGTCAAATATTTGGCAGCGGTGATGAGGGGAGCGGATCGTTGTTCCACGCATGGCCGAAAAGGATCTCCACGGTGGAAGGCAGATCACCTTCCGGCGTTCCGTGGCGCTCTCTGTAGAGCTGATCCATGCGCCGCAGCAGACCGGGCCCCGAAAGCCCCCGGTCAGTGGGACGATAGGTGGAGAGACTACCAGCTTCTTTGAGCGTCTCCAGCAGTGCCTGAAGTGATGACCAGAGGGGACGAATCTGTTCACGATCAACCACCGGAACCGCAAACGATTCCGCCTGGAGAAGATCCCCCAGTTGATGGAGATCATACCCGGTCAAAATCCTGGGTCTGGCCGAGCCGCTTCGCTCCCTGTCCACCTGATCACACACATCTCGCAATTCGGCGAGCGTGCCATCACCGATGGTCGTAAAGAGCAGCAGGCCGTCGTCGGTCAGCAGACGACGCATCTCCCGCAACACGGTCGGCAGAGGCGATGTCCAGTGCAGAGCCATGTTGGAGAGGATCAGGGAAAACGAGTGATCGGGAAACGGCAGCCGAGTCGCATCGGCACCGAGGCGCAGGGCAGCTCCATTCGGCGTGTCCAGTCGGGCAAGCCCACACGCTGTCCCGGAGGTGGGCGAGCTGGACAGAATCTTTGCATCGGGAAAGCGCTGTCGCAGCAGGTGGTGGACCGTTCCGGAGCGGTCGCCGAGATCGAGAATCCGATCCGGTTCGATGCGGATGAACTCCAACCGCTCCACCAACATCGCTCCGACATCCGCCAGAAACCGCTTGCCGGCACTCTGCGGATCACTCAGGGCCGCCCTGTCCATCGCCATACGAATACGACGGTGATCGAGAGCGGGTGCAAGCGTCACCGGTTGAGCGGAAGATGCGCGATTCTGATCACTCATTGTGCTGGTCGCTCTGTTATCTGAGAGTGTGGTCATGATGCTCGGACAATCGATGTGTAATGAAGGTCGCAGCTATGATGCCACACTCCCCAGATTGGGAAAAGCACCCCCCACGTTCCATACCACGGCAACACGGGTTGGGATATGCTCTGTTTTTCAGCAGAGTGAAGGCGTCGAAGGAGAGGTGCCGTGAGACCGCATGTAAACCGTTGGATCAAGAGTGTGGGCACGCTTCTCGCTGACACGCTGTTTCCCACCACTTGTGCCGGATGTGAAGGACGAACAGAGAAACCGCACCGCCTCTGCCGTCTCTGTGAACTCTCCTTGCGTCGTCCATCCGCTGAACACTGCCCAACATGCGGCGAAGTCTCGGAGGGTGCCTGCCACGCACACTGCCCCCGCTGCCGATCACGGCAGCGACTGCCCGATGCAGTACATGCCCCCTACCTCTATCAGGGGGTGGTCCGCCGGATCGTTCATGGCCTGAAATTCAATGATCACCCGGAGTGGGGAGCGGTCTTGGGCGACCTGGCCGTGCGCGGCCTCGCTGATAGTCACGCGTTGCATAGGTGTGAATGGGTTGTTCCCGTCCCTCTACACACGAAGCGGCTTCGGGAACGGCACTACAATCAGGCATCCCTGATCGCCATGACCATTGCCAAACGGTTGGGACGCCCTCTGGTGACAAATGGTCTGGAGCGCTGCACAATAACCCTGGCTCAAGCCCGGATGAATCGCCGTCAACGCCGTAGAAATATCCAAGGGGCGTTCCGGGCGGATGCTACCCGGTTTGCCGGACGATCGGTTCTGTTAGTCGATGATGTGTTTACGACCGGCAACACGGTGTTTGAAGCAACACGGACATTGAAAACAGCAGGAGCCACGCGGGTAGAGGTGCTCTGTCCCGCACGCTCGAGTTATGAAAGTACGTTTGAAAAGTTTTTCTAAGGACTCAGTGTGACATTCGGGATGCGAAACTCCAGCAATTCGCACAGCGACCGTATTTCTGAAAAGGAAAGAACATGGCTGATATAACAATCTACTCGACGACTGTCTGCCCGTTTTGCGTTCGGGCCAAGATGCTTTTTGACAAAAAAGGCGCCGCCTACACGGAGATTAATCTCGACAAGGATCCCGCCCGTCGTGGTGAGATGGTGGAGAAAGCGGGTGGCCGCCGCACGGTTCCCCAGATCTTCATCAACGGCCAGCACGTAGGCGGTTGCGATGATCTCTACGAACTGGAGTTGGACGGCAAGCTCGACCCCATGTTGACGTAAACCGTGACGGACACCGGGACCCCTTTTCAGAAAACGGGGGTCCCGATGGAGAGGCTCAGAAGACAGGTGAGTGAACGCCATGCATGAATCGAGCGAACAGGCGACCAATGTCGCCGCCGTCATACAGCTCTCCGCCGGTGCGGACCGGGAGCGCAATCTGGCCATGGCCAAGCACTGGATGAAGGCTGCTGTGGATCGTGGTGCCCGACTTCTGGTGCTGCCGGAGAACTTCTCCTTCATGGGCGAAGGTGAGTCCCGTAAACGGGAGATGGCCGAGGATCCGGATCGCGGGCCGAGTCTCACCTTTCTTCGCGAGTTCGCCCGTCACCACGGGGTGTGGATCGTCGGTGGATCCGTCCCGCTGAAAACGCAGCATGCCGACAAGGTGACCAACACCGCCTTCGTCGTCGATGATCTCGGCGATGTGCGTGCCCGCTACGATAAGATCCATCTGTTCGATGTCAATCTCGGCGGGGAAGAGCCCTTTCGCGAGTCGGATATCATCGCCCCGGGCTGGGAACCGGTGATCATCGACAGCCCCTTCGGGCGTATCGGCATCTCCATCTGTTACGATCTCCGTTTTCCGGAACTCTATCGCAAGCTGGCGGCGTTGGGTGCAACGATTCTCGTTGTTCCTGCGGCGTTCACCTTGACCACGGGCCGGGATCACTGGGAGCTGCTGCTACGGGCACGGGCGGTGGAGAACTTCGCCTATGTACTCGCCTCCGACCAGTGGGGACGCCACCCCGGCGGTCGCCGCACCTTCGGTCACTCCATGATCGTCGAGCCGTGGGGCTCCGTCATCGCTCAGGTCCCAGACGGAGAGGGGTTCGCCCTGGCCGAAATCAACAAGGCACGCGTCAACCGCTGCCGGGCACGCATTCCCTGCCTGGGACACAGAGTGTTGTAAGGCGCTATTTCCGCGATCTCCTCCGTACTTGAGGAACGCGATTTACATCCGCTCCTTCTCCGGATCGAATCACGACGGCTCGGACGCTGCGTACACCTCTTTCAATACGGCATCAGCCCCCTGCCCCAGCAGCGCTTCCGCAACGGAGACGCCCAGACTCTCGGGATCTCTGCCTGTTTGCTGCTGGGAGAACATCCTCTGACCGGTGAGATCGGCCACCCGGCCCTGCAGGGTGATCTCGCCGCCGTTATTCAACGTCGCATGACCGGCGATAGGCACCTGACACCCCCCCTCCAGACGGGTGAGAAACGCCCGTTCCGCCTGGACGCAGAGCGCCGTCTCCCGATGGTTGAGCGGGGCGAGTAGATCCTGGGTTCGGCTGTCGTCAAGACGGTACTCGATGCCGACGGCACCCTGCCCCACCGCAGGCAGCATCCGTTCGATATCAAAGGTCTCCACAACGCGCTCTTCGGTTCCGAGACGTTTGACACCGGCAGCAGCCAGCACGATAGCGTCGTACTCCCCCTCCTCCAACTTGCGAATACGGGTGTTGACATTGCCGCGCAGACTGAGCAGTTTCAAGTCTGGACGCAGTGCCAGCAGTTGACTCTGACGCCGCAGGGAGGAAGAACCCACTTTCGCCCCTTCGGGCAGCGCCTGCAAACCAGCGTGATGCACACTCAACAGAGCGTCCCGAGGATCTTCACGCTGCAACACCGGCCCCAGCCCCAGCCCCTCCGGAAACTCCGCCGGAACATCCTTCATGGAGTGCACCGCCAGATCGGCACGACCCTCCAGCATCGCCTCTTCCAGCTCTTTGACGAACAGCCCCTTTCCACCTACCTTGGCCAAGGGAACATCCAGGATCTTGTCCCCCCGCGTCTTCATGGTGAGCAGCTCCACGCTCAACCCGGGATGGGCCTGTTGCAGCCGCTCCTTGACCCAGTTGGCCTGCCAGAGAGCCAGCAGACTGCCACGGGTTGCAATGCGCAAGGTTTCGGTGCTCATGGATTTCCCCATCATGCGAGTGTGTGTGAGAATAGTATCAACGCGGCCTGCGTCGCCGACGTGGTCAGAAAGCATGCCCCATCACAGCAACGGCGTCCATTGCCTCTGCGGTTATCCGTTGTCGTCATCGGAACGTTTTCGAAATAGTCCACCGAACATCTGTCGCTCCGACAGACTCATTCCCTCTTCCGGATCACCATCCACCAAACCAAGACCGTCGCCATCCTCCCGCATGATGGGATCGAAACGAACCGCAGCCTCCACATCCTCTCCCTGGGGCGGGGCAGCCGCAGCATCGTGTTCACGCACCGTCACCTCCTCACCAACCCGCTCCACATAACGCGCAGCAGGTGGGTGTTCCATGGGTGGGAGCGCCGCTTCACCGGGTACGGATGCCGAAATCTCCGTACTCGTTAAAGAGGAATCTGTCTGTCTAGAACCGGCAAGCTGTTGTACACTTCCTTCAGTGGATCCGTGGATATCATCACTGGATCCGTCGGGCTCTGTCTTATTCTCTGGTGACGACATGGGATAGAGGCTCCACTATTTCTGATTTATTGTCACACGTTCGGATTCGAGAACGCTTGACGGCCCGCTTGGTCCAGGGCCGTTCACCGCCGTCTCTCCGACCGACACCACCCAGGATAGCACCCGATGCTCGATGTTCTTCTGATCGAAGACAGCCCGGTTCAGGTCAAGGTGTTGATGCGGAAATTCAATGAAACAGGCCGTTTCAACGTCATCCATGCCGCCACTTATGCTGAAACCAAGGCGATCATCGAGCAGGACAACCGTGACTTCTTCATCTGCCTTGCGGATCTCGTTCTGCCAGACGCCCGCGATGGCGAGGTGGTCAATCTGGTCACCGAAGCGGGATTGCCGACGTTGGTTTTCTCTTCCATCTACAGTGATGATATCCGTGATCGCTGCGACAGCAAGGGAGTGATCGACTATGTGGTGAAACAGGGCGCCCATAATGTCGATTACATCGTCGAACTGATCGAGCGTATCGAGAAGAACCGTCACGTCAAGGTGCTCGTGGTGGACGACTCCGCCATCTCCAGGACCATGATCCGCGCCATGCTGGAACTCTACCGCTTCCAGGTTCTGGAGGCAGACAACGGCCTTGCCGCCATCAAGGTGGTCTCCGAATACCCGGACATCGCCCTGATGATCATCGACTACATGATGCCGGAGATGGATGGTATCGCCCTGCTACAGTGGTTGCGCACCCAGCACGGCAAGGATAGAAACGAACTGGCCGTCATCGGTCTCTCCGCCTACGGCTCCCACGCCCTCTCGGCCAAATTCATCAAGAACGGCGGCAACGACTTCCTCAGTAAACCGTTTCTCAAAGAGGAGTTCATCTGCCGTGTCATCCAGAACGTGGAGCATCTGGAGCATCTGAACACCATTCGTGAGATGGCGCAAAAAGATCACCTCACGGGCATGTTCAACCGTCGCCACTTCTTCCATCTGGCCGAGCCGCTGTTCAACAACGCCCGCAGAGAGAACATTCATCTCTCCGTCGGCTTGATGGATCTGGACCACTTCAAGACCATCAACGACACCTACGGCCATCATGCAGGGGATCTGGTGCTGCGTGAGGTAGCCACCGTATTGAAAAAGAATTTCCGGGACACCGACGTAGTGGCCCGAATGGGGGGAGAAGAGTTCTGTGTGCTGGCGACCAACGTCAAACCAGAGGCGCTTTTCGAAACCTTCGATCGGTTACGACAGGAGATCGCTGCGATCCGGATTCCATTCAGCGGCGCAGATCTCACCGTCACCACCAGCATCGGGGTCACCAACACTCTCCGTGACTCCCTGAAAGAGATGATCACCGATGCCGATCGTCTGCTCTACGCTGCCAAGGAGAGCGGACGAGACCGTGTCAAGATCGAGTAGGGCGTGTCCTCAATTAGAACGAATCCGCGTTTGTGGCTGAAAATGCAGTAGGCAAGGCGTGAGGAGCGCGGTTTGGCATGGCCAAATGAGCGACGAACAACGCAGCATGATGCATTTTCAGACCAA
>JADGBX010000088.1 GCA_015231265.1 Magnetococcales bacterium
TACACTCCTTTCCCTACTGGAGCGACTGTGTCTTCGATCTCTTTCGTCAATCTGGTGTTGGGAGCCAGGAGTAAAAACGGTTGGATTTTGCCGAAGTTTTCCGAAGGAGTTTGAGGGGGTGTGGACTTTTCTGCACGAGCCTGACGTATCTGTTTCCTCCTGTAGGGTTGTCTACCTAGCAGGAGTGTCCGTTATCATCAGGCTTCCTCAATCATCTGCTGAGAGTGGAACGAACTGATGGTCATTATCCCAAGTCAAGTGGAAGAGATCTGGCAGATCATCCGCGAATGGGAACGTTTTTCAGAACTGGATGAGACCATTGGAATCCCGCTCTGTGACACGATGAAACGGATGCGTGCAAAAGCAGGGGATATCCTGTTTCGGCAAGGAACGCCGATGGACTCCAGTCTATTTCTCATCTCTGGCCGACTGGCGCGGGATGAAGGCCACTCCACCCCAGGACCAGGCAATCTGATCAGTCAGCCAGGGAGTATGGTAGGGATCCCGTCTCTTCTGCCCATGCAATGGCCGTATGATATCCGTGTGGATAGCTATTCGGAATTTATTCTGATTGAGCAGGAGTATCTACTTAACTTCATTCGGGATCGTTATGGACGTGTCGGCTGTGCTCTCCCCTTTCAGCAACTGGTACAGCAGTACGAGCGTCTCCAATCGGCATTTTTGCGCAATCGGATCTTTCAGGATATGTCGCAGAAGATGCTGCACACCATCAGCAGAGCATGCACGCTCCAGATCTACCAGGGGGGAACCACCGTATTTCGCAAAGGGGATGCCTCGGATCATCTGTTGATGATCGTCAGCGGCCGGTTGCAGGCGGTGAATCAGGAGGCAAATGGAGCTATCCGAGTGCTCAGTGAGATCGGACATGGCGACAGTGTTGGTGAAATCGGCCTGATTCTGGATAAACCACGACTCTTAACGGTGCGCGCCGTACGGGATACCATGGTGGCCAGGCTCTCCAGAAAGCAGTTTGAGGAGATTCTGGTTCGCTACCCGAAAGAGATCAACCGCGCCTTTTCCCACTTTATCGTCGACCATTTGAGCACCGGAAACAGCGACCATCAACCTAACCGCAGCAGACGTCGTGTCTTCTCGATATTTCCGGCCCACGCTGGTACGCACCATCTCGACGTTGCCAATAACTTGAAAAAAGCCCTTGGCAACAGCGGGAAAACGCTGCTTCTGAATCGTTCCGTGCTGTCGGATCATTTGGGGAGTGTGAATATCACGGATTACGGCAAGTTCACCATCGGTTCGGAGACCATCCAGGAACTCAATGACCTGGAGTTCGACTACGACTACCTTATCTATGTTGTGGATTCCGAGATAACCGAGTGGACGCGCCTCTGTCTGCGTCAATCGGACCATGTTCTTATCGTAGCCAGGGCGGAGGATGGCCCCGGATTGGGCGATAACGAGCATGCACTGAGGGATGAAGGGGCACACACGGCTGATTCAAGCCTCATTCTACTGCATCCCGAAGGAACGCAGCAGCCATCAGGAACAGCCGGCTGGTTGTCAAAACGCCGGGTTGAGAATCACTACCCCGTTCGCAGCGATCAGCATGGCGAGGAGGACATCGCCCGAATGGTGCGGTTTCTGACTAATCAGGCGGTTGGTCTGGTTCTGGGAGGTGGGGGTGCGCGGGGATTTGCACATATTGGTGTGATTCAGGCGTTGCAGGAGGCGGGGATTCCCATTGATGTCGTTGGCGGCAACAGCATGGGGGCCTTCCTGGCCGGGCAACTGGTGTTGGAACGCTCGCCGGAGAAGATTCTACGTGACACCATCGATCTGGCTCTAGGGGGAGAAAACCTGACTCTGCCCATGGTCTCCTTTTTTGCCGGTAGAAAGATGGCAGGTGGCGTGAAAAAACTATTCGGCGATGCCTGGATCGAAGACCTGTGGCGACCATTTTTCAGCGTCTCCTGTAATCTCAGCCGAGCCCGAACCCAGATACACAGTCGGGGTGATCTGGGGTTTGCAGTTCTTGCGAGCAACTCACCGGCAGGTCTACTACCACCGCAGGTAGAGCATGGGGATCTGCTGGTCGATGGGGCAATTCTGAATAATCTTCCCATCGATGTTCTTCGCGCCTACCCTGGAGTGGGGACGGTGATTGCGGTGGATGTGAATATCAAAGAGGATCTGTTTGCTGATTCTGAAACAGCGGGCGGGCTGTCTGGTTGGAAAGTTCTGTGGCGAAAACTACTGCCCTTTACCGAACCAGTAGCCATTCCCAGCGTGATGGAGATTCTCAACCGGGCAGGAACCATCGGTGGCCAAGCGACCCGAGCCGGGATTGGCAAAGACTTGGCGGATCTCTATCTGGAACCACCCGTACATGCCTTCTCCCTGACGGCCTATCGACAGGGTGAAGAGATCGCAGCACGGAGTTTCACATACTCCCGTGAGCAGATTGCCCTCTGGCAGCGTCGTTGAACAGGTTTTATGCATCCAATCCAGTCAGATTAACGAGCACTCAATGACCACCGACAGCCGCCATCCATTGGCTTCCAATCAACGCGATCTGTGGCTTGATCAGCTCCTGCGGCCGGAGTCGTCGCATCATGTCATCGGTGGTGTGGTTGATCTACCTCTGCGGCTGGATCCTGAGCTGTTCCACAAAGCCCTGACAAACCTCACCGCAGAGATCGACACTCTGCGCCTTGTGCCGTCGATCTCAGGTGAGCAGCCGCATCAGGTGTTACTGGTTGAGCCGATGCCCGAGCTGGAGGTTCAGCAGTTTGGAGCTGAGGAGTCGCAACAAGCTGAAGCCTGGCTTGCGGAGGTTTTTTCCCGACCCATAGCTCTGGATGGCGGGTTGCTGTTTGACTTTAAACTGGCCCGGATCGGAGAGAATCACAGCCTCTTCCTGATGAAGTACCATCATGTGATCGCCGACGGGTTTACCACCTCGTTGGTGCTGCGCCGATGGGCTGTTCACTACGACCATCTGACCCAGGGTGCAGAGATCCCACCGCTCAAGAACCGTACCTATCTGGAGCATCTGGATGCCGATAAACGCTATCGACAATCGGCAGCGTATCAGCGGGATCGGACATTTTGGCAGCAGGAGTTTCCCACCGCTGTTCCGACGCTGTTTCCCCACGCCCCACCGCGCCCAGCCGTCAGCCAAACTCTCTCCCTACCGCTCAAACGCAGCCACTACGACGCCCTGAACCGCTGGGCCCAACCGTACAAAGGCACGGCGTATCACCTGATCCTGGGGGTGCTGGCGCTGCTGTTCATGGAGCGTAGCCAGCCGGGCGAGATGGTGGTGGGGATTCCGGTTCATCATCGTAGCGGACGGTTTCGCAATACACCGGGTATGCTGGTGGACATCAATCCGTTGCGCCTCAGATGGGAGCCGGATCACAGCTTCGCCCAACTTCTGATCGAGACGATCCAGAGTATGCGAGGAAGCTTCCGTCATAAACGGTTCCCGGTGGGTGAGATCGCTCGGATAGCTGGGATCAAAGGAGCGCGGCAGCGGCTGTTTGATATCATTCTCACCCATGACCGCTGGGATCTGAATGTGACGTTCAATGGGGTTGCGGCGACGGCAGCCCGGCGTTTCCCGGGGGTGTTGTCGCACGCCCTGCTAGTGACGATTCTGGAGAACTTCCCCGATCAGGATCTGGAGCTGATCTTTGAGTTCAATGGCGATCTTTTCCAGCCAGAGGAGATGGCGCTCTCTGTTCAGCGGGTGGAGTACTTTCTCGACGAGGTGTTGCGCGACCCGGATCAGCCCCTGCGACTGTTCCCCTGGATGCCACCTGCAGAGCGAGAGAGAGTGCTCTCCGGCTTTAACCCTCCCCTTCCCCCCGATGAACCGTGGCGTGCCGTTCACCACACCTTCGAGACAATTGCAGCGGAGCATCCCCAAGCAGTAGCGGTACGTGGACGATTCGGCACGCTGCGCTATGACCAGCTTAATCAAGCGGTGAACCGTCTTGCGCACCATCTGATTGGACGTGATGTCGCGCCCGGAACGATCGTGGCAATCTCGCTGCCACGCTCACCGGAGATGATCGTCGCAGTGTTAGCGATCCTCAAAACCGGGGGCGGCTATCTGCCTCTGGACCCGGATCAGCCGACGGAGCGGTTGGGCTCGATTCTCGACGAAAGCAGAATCGGAATCCTCATCACCACCTCCAAGCTTTCGGAGACTCTTGTTACCACAGACCGAATCGGCATCACACTGGATTCGATGGCCGACCTTGCCCTCTATCAGAGTGGATCAGAAGAGAACCCACGCATCACTCCTGAAGACATGAACAGCCTTGCCTATGTGATCCACACATCCGGCAGTACCGGCACACCAAAGGGGGTTATGGTGGGCCATCGGGCATTGGCTTATCGCATCGCCTGGATGGCGCGAACATTCGAGGTGGGGCGGGATGATCGGGTGCTTCAGTTCTTCCGGCTGGCGTTTGACCCGTCGGCGCATGAGATCTTTCTTCCCCTGACGACAGGCGCCTCGCTGGTTCTGACCGATCCTGGGCGCCAACCAGCAGCGGCTCTGATTAAGATCATGACAGAGCACGCTGTCACCTTCGCCTCGGTGGTGCCCTCCCTTCTTGAGGATCTGCTCACCCAGGCCGAGGGGCGGGATCTCTCTAACCTGCGGATTCTGACCAGTGGCGGCGAGGCGTTGACGGCGGAACTGGCGGCTCGTGTTCGGCAGGAGCTGACCTGTCGGATGATCAACTTCTATGGTCCGACGGAGGCGACGATTCTGGCCAGTTGGTGGGAGGGCGATCCGCAGCAGGAGAGCGGCACGTTGCCTCTTGGTGTGCCGCTCTCGGAGACATCGCTCCACGTTCTGGATCAGACTGGGGAACCGCTGCCCATCGGGCAGGAGGGCGAGATCCATATCGGTGGCGATGCCCTGGCACTGGGTTACCTCAACCAGCCCGAGCAGACCGCAGAGTGCTTCGTAGCGGATCCGTTTCGGACGGTGGACGGGGCGACGCTCTATCGAACCGGGGATCGCGGCTGTTGGCGAAGCGATGGTCAGTTGCTGTTTCGGGGACGCGGAGATCATCAGATCAAACTGCGCGGCTATCGGATCGAACTGGCTGAGATCGAAACGAAACTCTGCCAACACTCCGCAGTTAAAGAGGCAGTGGTTCGACTGCGCAGATCAGAGCAGGGAGGCGACTATCTGACGGCCTGGATAACCCCGATTTCGGGCCAGAAGACCACACCAGAAGCTCTACGACGCTTTCTCAGTCAGCGGCTGGCGGACTACATGATCCCCTCGACGATCCTCACTCTGGAGACGATGCCCCTCAGCGAAAACGGAAAGATCGACGACAAACGTCTGCCCTCACCAGAGTGCTCTGTTGTAGAACATGACCAGGGCATGATCCCACCCAGGAGTTCTCAGGAGCGCACTCTGATGTCACTCTGGCAGTCGGTGTTGGGTCACGGATCGTTTGGGATTCACGATGATTTTTTCATGCTGGGGGGAGATTCGTTGTCGGCGATGTCGCTCCTGGCAGCGGTGGAGAAGCACTATGATCAGCGATTGCCGTTGGACACGCTGTTTACCAATCCGACTATTCACGGCATGGCGACCGCTCTTTCACAGCACCAGGGTGGCCTTCAGTCCGATGTGGTGAAGAGCCCCCGTTACGTTGCCGACCGTGTGGCTCGGCGCGTCAGTTGTATCGCCCTGACCCCGCAGCAACAGGGAGTAACGCAGAATCCACCCCTCTTCTGCGTGGCCTCCTCCCTGCGTGATCGACGACGCTTGGGCCGGGTGGCCGAAGCTATGGGAACACGCCAGCCTTTCTATCTGTTGCAGCCCCCTGAGCACTGGCCCGATGGGGGCGTCCCCGATATGGAGATTCTGGCTGAGGGTTATCGTCTTCTGCTGGAAGAGCAGCTACAGGGTGACAAGCCGTTTCGGATTGGAGGCTATTCGGTGGGAGGATCGGTGGCTCTTGCTCTGGGGCGACAGCTCCTCGATCACAATCGAGATCCGGGGCCACCCATCCTGCTGGACACCATCTACCCGACACTGGTCGGAACCTACCTCAGCGGCTACCGTCTACTCGGGCGTCTGGTGGCGGGCCTGACCTGGCGACTGCCCTACGCTCATCGATTTGGTGATGCCGGTCTTCAACTCCAGCTCACGGCACTGTTGCACGCTCCGCAGCGCCCCTATCCAGGACCTGTGGTGTTGATTCAAGGGGCGTTGGTCTCTGGCTTTACCTGGCGGATTTTTGGTCGGGCCCGGCGGCTGTTTCCTCAGGGACTCACCAGCCGCAAGGTGGGCGGAGGCCATGGGGGCATGACTCGGGGACGCTTTCTCGGTCGTCTGGCAACGACGCTGGATGAGGTGATTCGGCGGTCAGATCGATGAGTTCTCCTGCCGAGTTCTAGCCTTCAATAGCCGCATAAAGAACCAGGCCAGACCAGCCCCTGTCCCCACCACAGAAACGATGAAGAACACCAACCCCTCTGGATTCTGAAGGTCCATATCCCGGAACAGCAGATACTGAATCACCAATGGCGGCAGCGAAAAAAAGACCGTCGCCAGCATATAGTGGGAAAAACGTATCTTGGTCAACCCGATAGCATAGCTGATCAGATCAAAGAATGCATAGCCGAACATCCGAGCAAAGAGTAGCAGTGTGAGCGTATCGGCACGCACCAGACGATCAACGGTGATCATACTCTCAGGCCTGACCAGACGCTCCACCAAGGGGCGTCCATAGTGACGGGCAAGGGCAAAATTGATCATGGCGCTGATGGCGCTTGAGCCCATGAATAGAACCGTCGTCAGATCAAACCCGTAGAGCTTGAATGACAGCAGAATCGCCGGAGCACCCGGAATCGGTGCCACAACCTGGGTCAAGGTCAGAAACAGCCCCATGAAGAGCGGTCCCATCGGTCCCAGATCGAGTGCAACCCGCTCCAGTGTTGCCGTATCGATCATGATCACGGCCACCATGAACAGCACTAGCGCCAGCACTGGCCACCAACGGGTGATGAGGTTTATTGCCATCTCCAGCACTATCCGTTGCGGCTGAACTCAATGCGATAGTTCAGCCACTCTTTCATGTGAATAAAGTCCAGACGATCATAAAACCCACGCGCTGGATTCCAGTCCAGAACTGCCAACTCCAGGCGACCATACTGCCGTTGTTGAGTGATCTCTATCACTCGTTCCATCAACTGTTTACCCACATTCTGTTTGCGCATGGCGGGGGTGACGTAGAGATCCTCCAAGTGGATACCTGCGCGCCCTCTCCAGGTAGAGTAGGTGTGGAAAAAGAGCGCAAAGCCGATGGGTTGTCCCGATTTTGTCTCGGCAATTAACGCCTCAAAACGCCTGGGTTCCTGGTCAAAACCATCCCGTTCCAGGTCAGCTACAGTGGCTTCTACGGCTTCAGGCTCCTTCTCAAACAGGGCCAGCTCCTGAATAAACCGGAGAATGGTTGCGCAATCCTCGCGAACCGCCTCGCGAATGGTGATCATTTCGGACATGGCAAGTATTCCCTATTGCGCTCCAGCTTCGGCTAGAACCACATACTCACCCCGATGCAGAGTCTCCCCGGCGAGGGATTCCGTCATGCGACCGGAGAGCATTTCATCGTCCGCCTTGTCCATGGACAGGTAGTCATTAGCGGTGAGAAAGGCATCCACATCCGCCATCTCCAGCGTCCAGTCCAGGGGCTCATTCTTGAACATCAGATAGACCTTAAGCAGAGGACCGGTGTTGTTGTTGGGTGAACTCATCGACGACACCGCCGTAAAGACAAAGCGCGTACCAGCCCCGGTGAGTTTTCGGAGGGCGGCCAGCAGATGGGTGACAGCGGCTTGCGGCAAGTAAGGCAGAACCCCCTCACAGATGAAGAGAGTCTTTCTACTGGGATCAAAGCCGGAGTAGGCGCCCAAAACCTCTTCCAGATCCTTCTCGGCCAGATCAACGGCCAGAAGATGCAGATTCCCCGGCAGCGGGGCTTCTCCGGTGAGTGCGTCTACTTTCATCCGGCTGGTGGCGGGGTGATCGATCTCCATGAAGTTGACTCCGGTGTGCTGGCTGTGCAGCCGCCAGGTCAGGGTATCAAACCCAGCCCCCAAACTGATCACCTGAGTATAGCCCTCCTTGATCGCGGAAAGAGTCGCCTCCTCAATGAACTGCTTACGCAAAACATAGTGCAGTGACAACCCGGGAATCATCATCCGCTCCATGAACGGCACCAACATCGGAAACAGCCGACCTTCTACCTGATTCAGCCTTTTTTTCCCCTCCTCCGAAGCCGACAGAATGGTACGACAGGCTGTCATCACTTCATCTGAAACCAGACCTTTTCGATAGAGCCCGGAGTAGACCATACCTTGTAAAACGGTATACGCAGTGGAGCTTGCTTGGTCATCTTTCATGGTGTTCTCCTTACCAGAATGACAATCACATGTGAGTCTTGGAGCGGATTCGACGCAGGATCCGATGCGCCTTCCAAGAGAGCGCCATCAAGCCAATCTGAGCCCTCAGAGTCTGCCACAACCGATGCGGAAAAAATCGCCACACCGGCTCGATGGGCAGACCGGGCCGTCGTTGCCTGCGTACTCTGCGCCGGACCAACCCCCCTACCAGCGGATGGACATCTTCGTAACGCACCAAACCATAATAAAGCACCAAGCTCGCCAGAACCTCCTTCACTGGTAATTTATCTTCTAGAGCCCGCCGCAGGGTGCGTTCCAGGTGTTCGTCGCTGTAGTACCAGTCCCAGGCATCGCGATAGAGTTTTTGCCAGGTGGTGCGATCCATCTGCGGGTGATCGCAGACCGGCTGCTCATCGGTATAGCGGTTGAAATCGAGATCCAGCTCAGACCCCGCAGCAACCAACTGCTGATGATCAACAGAACCAGGCAGAGGCGTGAGACTGAAAAACTCCAGAATATCAAATCGCACCTCACGCTGAAGATAGCGAACATCTTCGGCGATACGTTCCGGTGTATCGTGGGGAAATCCAATAATATACGCCGCGTAAATGATGACGCCTGCCCGCCGCCATGTCATGGCCATTTCGGCCAGATCGGCTCGGAGATTCTGCTTTTTGGCGGCGTCCTGAAGGTTGTCGCTGCGCACCGATTCGATGCCGATAAAGACCCGCCGACACCCAGCCTCCACTACCTTGTCGACAAACCCCGGAATCAGCGTCGCCCGAGCATCCACCTGAAGAAACAGCTCTACCGGCAGATTCTCCTTCCGGCGCATCTCGATGAGGCTGTCGCAGAACGGCTCCCAATCAGGATTGCGGGCAAAATTGTCATCCACTACCAAAAATCGGTGGATACCCATTTCGGCGGCTTGTCGGACGTAGTTTCGCATGGCGTCGGTGGTTCTGCATCGCAGCTGTCGGCCATGGACATTGATCACAGTGCAGAACGAGCAGAGATAGGGACACCCCCGGCCAAGATCCATTCCGGCAAGACCGTGGAACACCTTGGCCATGGTCTGCAAATCGATCCGGGATGGCGGCGCTTGGCTCAGATCGACAAAAGGCTGTATCCGATTGTAAAATGGGTGCAGACGGTCGTGCCAGATATCCAGCAGAAGGGTGTCGATGCTCTCTTCCAGCTCACCAGCGAAGAGGGAGATCCCAGCCTCTTTTGCTGCGGCTAGACCCGGCTGCCAGCCGGGAGTGAGCGCCTGGATACCGCTGACGTGGACCCCGCCCATGATCACCGGAACCCCGCCCGCAAGAAATGCCCGTCCCAGATCGACAGCGCGCGGATACTGATTAGTCTGAACCCCAGCCAGCATCACCACACCACGTTGGGCACTACGCAACCAGGAGAGCAGACGATCCGGGTGGACGACGGTGGCGTGCTCATCGACCACCTTCACCTCCAGTGAGGTGCCTGGCCCCAGAACAGCTCGCTCACGCGCATCCTCCAAAACCCCCAGAATCACCGCCAGCGCCTGGGTCGGCACCAACGAGCGCCACCACTGCACAACATACCCCTCTTCGTCATAGTGTGACGGCTTGAGCAGCAGAATGCGCAGAGAGGGTGCGGCGGACGAACTCTCCATTCAGCGCTCCTTCTCCAGGTCGATCAGAGGGTCGTGATAGCCCTCCCGAGCGACCTCTTTCTGAATCAGCTTGAACTGACGCACCATTCGCCAGCTATAAGCGACAAGCCTAACCTGAAGCGAGAGGATCTCCCACAAGCGCGCCGCATGAAAACGCCAGAACGGAACGATCGGCAATCCAGGACGACGGCTGGTACGGACTTTGCGGCGCAGGATTCCACTCTGCAACGGATGTACCCGGTCGAAGTGAACAGCCGCATAGAATCCCATGATGCTTTTATGAATCTCTTTGGCATCCAGCCCGGAGACGATCGCCCGTTTCAACACTCGGACAACGTGCTCCGGTGTGAAGTACCATCTCCAGACATCCTGGTAGAGCTTCTGCAGCTCCTTCCGGGACATGTTGGGATGCTCCATAACCGGGTGTTCGGTGTCGTAGCGATTGAGATCCGCATCCATGGCCACTCCGGATTTCAGAAGCTTCTGATGATCCTCAGAGCCGGGAAGTGGTGTCAGAATGTAAAACTCCGGCAGATCGATCGCCACCTCCTCCTTCAGAAAGCGCAGATCCTCCGCTACCCGTTCCGGGGTATCGTGGGGCATACCGATGATATATCCAGCATAGACGATGGCTCCGGCCCGTTTCCATCGCAGCACGATCTCTTGCAGTTCGGCCCGCTTGTTCTGTTTTTTGCCCATCTCCAGCAGGTTGTCATCGCGCACCGACTCGACACCCAAAAAGACCCGCCGACAACCTGCTTGAACGGACTTCTTAATAAAGTTAGGAATCATCGCTGCTCGCAGATCCACCTGGATGAACAGGTCGAGCTCGATCCCCTCTTGCTGCCTGAGCTGGATCAATGCGTCAAGAATCGACTCCCAGTTCTGATTGCGGGCAAAGTTATCATCGCTGACGATAAAATCACGCACCCCCATCGACGCACAGTGCCGAATATACTCCGCCGCAACCTTCGCTGGACGCTGGCGCATGCGGCGACCCTGAACATTGATAATGGTGCAGAACGAGCAGAGATAGGGACAGCCTCGCCCCAGGTCCATCCCGGCCATGCGGCGCAGGGTACGCTTGGTGGTGTGGCTGTCGATCCGTGGGGGAGGTGCCTGCTCCAGATCGGCAGGATCGGAGAGGTTCTGATAGAGCGGCT
>JADGBX010000089.1 GCA_015231265.1 Magnetococcales bacterium
AGTCGGGTATGCGCGTGCAGGGCACCCTGGAGCTGAATGGCACCCGCTTGATCCTGTCCGTCAACTTCAAGGCACGGGCCGACCGTGGGACTGATCTCTTGATGGAACATGCTGGCGACCTCTTGGGACCACCTCTGATGAGCCACCAGACGCCTGAACAATTCATGAAGAGTGGTAAAGGGAAGGCACTACCCGGAGGGCTGGATGACACCCTCGATATCCCGCCCGAGGAGAAGGTGGAGATCCTGCGGGAGTTCTTCGGCCGTCACTACCGGAAGATCCTCGGTGAACGCATCCCGGCGCTGGGGAACAAGACGCCGCGCCAGGCCGTGAGAACACAGGCCGGGCGGGAGAAGGTGATTCAATGGCTCAAAGGCATCGAGAATAACGAGATGCGTCGTGCCAAGGCCGAAGGCGATACGCCCTACGACACCGGCTGGATGTGGGCGGAGCTGGGTCTGGACAGGCACGGTAACGCTCTGGGGCGTTCAAGCACCAAGGCGGGCAAGGGGAACGGAGGGAAAAGGGCCAAATCTCCACGCCGGAAAGGCACCGAGGGGGATTCCGCTGCCAACTACAAGGTGCTCGTCAAGATGCGTTCCCTCTTCGGGCAGATCACCGATCTCACCGATGCCTTCTGCCACGCGCATCTGACGGAGAGTTATGCAGAACTTGCCCGGACGATGACCGCGACCTTGAGCCGGAAGCGCCCTTCACCGTTGCTGAAGGGCAGGCCGAAGAGCTGGGCGGCTGGTGTTCTCTATGCCCTCGGCCAGATCAACTTTCTCTGGGATGCCTCCTTCGAGCCGCACATGACCGCGACCGACCTCTGTGCCAAAATCGGTGTCAGCCAGGGCACGGCATCCGGGAAGGCGCGTGAAATCAGTCTGGCGCTCAAGACCGGGCAGATGGATCCAGAGTGGACCCTGCTGCCGGAGCGCATGGACGCCAACCCGGCGGTCTGGATGCTGGAGGTGGATGGGATCATTGTCGACATTCGAAGAGCTGCTCCAGAGCTTCAGGACTTGGCTTTCGAGCAGGGGCTGATCCCGTATGTGCCCTATCGACGCCAACAACCATGACGGAAACCTTGGAAAATAATCGGTGGAAATCGACCGTGCATTGCGGCAAATCCGGAACAAAACGTGTGTGCCCAGCCTGCTTTGGCAGAGTATGTTGAGGGCTTCACCCGGCAACACGAACGTGACCGTGACCATGCGCCCCGTCGGATACCGGAGAGTCGAACCGGCTCTGGCGTGCCTGAAGAGCGCGGGATTGATCCGGGAGTACTCCCACTCTGATGATCCGGACCACCCGCAGAGCCTGCTCGTTGCCGTTTCCGGTATCGCTCCGGCATTCCATGACAGTGTGAGGGACCTTTTCCCCAATGATCACTGCTTGGTCGCTGGCAAAGATGGAGGACACCCCGAGCGCATGCCGGATGCCTCTCCGGTCAGGCAGTGCGCCACGAAGGAAGCGATGGATCGCCCGACGAACATGCCTCCCGAACCCAATACAACCTGGCACGGTGAGTCGGGCAAACAGTTGGGATTCACGGGATTCCTGGTCTGGTTGGGGATCGTCGCCGCTCTGCTGGTGCCGTGGTTGCAGGAGCACACGATTCGCGACCGGATCACCGATGTGGTGCAGCAGGTGGCGGAGAACGCCCGTTCCGACTCCACCACGGTGGAACTGGTCGGTCTGCACTCCCGATTCAAACAGGGTGCCCTGGTACTGAGCCGTGACCACTCTGGCACTTGGCAGTGTCAACGCCGGGATGTGGCCAAGTCGGATCATGCCCTGTTGCCGGAGTCGTGCCTCGGAGATCTCCCGCCCGCCTCAATCTGGAAAATGGTCGGAGATGTTGTCGGCGGCTTGTTTCTGGTGCTGATCGTGCTGTTTCCAGTTTGGGGGCTGCTTGAGGAGTTGTGGTGGATGGTGGACGAGTGGTGGAAACCCTCCCATGGACAGGGGACGCAAAGAGGTTCCACCCCATCAGCAGACGCTGCCACACCGTCCGCCTCTCCCGGCAAAACCCGCTCCCGAGACAAACCGGGGCTGAGACGTCGCCGCATCCCCTATGAGCAACTCACCGATCTTGCCGATTGGCTGAGCAGACCCGACCACCGTACCACGACCGAAACATCGTGTTGGCACCTCCTTCAACGGCAGACCACCTTTGTCGAACTGATCGCGGTGGCATCGCCGGGCGCATCCCGCTTCCGGGATCTGCACGGATCGCCCCGACTGCGCATCCACTTCCGGGGAAGACGGGAGTGCGTCATCTTCCGACAACCCTCTTCTCCATGTCGTGGACTGGGCCTGCACACCGAACACTCCCTGCTGACCCACCATCTGGAACCGTGGGGAGATCTGCAGATCGCCACGGGCTGCCGTTCCGGAGAAGAGGCCCAGGCTGCGGCAACCCTTCTGGAGAACGGGGAAATGACACCGGGACGCAGCAGTGACTGCTATCTCAACCACGCGGTTCCGTTGACGGAGATTCTGATCCACGGTGGTATGTTGCTGCGGGGGCCGGAGTCGGTTCTGGCCTGGGGCGAGGCGCAATTACAGGGGATCGATGTGACGATCAAACGCATGGGAACCGCCCGCCGTGACACCGGGCACGATCCGAACGCCGAACTCCACGTTCTGGTGTGGGAAGGGGGATTCGTCGTGGCGGAGTCGTTCCGGGTGGAAGAGGTGGTGCCCCTGTAACGGACGGGGATGGGTCGGGTCGAATACTGCGGATCGTGGCGAGCTGGATGTACTTAAAGTTGGGGGGCTGGAAACGCTCCCGACACTCCGAATAGGATGGAGTCGTTGGTATGATGTTCACCATGTTCACAATGTTCACGCATCGTTCAAGAGAATGGATGGCGGTTCCGGTGAACACCGTGCATGGTCTCACGGGTCACCACGCCACCGGTGTGCCCCATGACCTCAACCGGGCACGACAGCTCTTCGTGGATGCTGCCAACAGAGGCTTTGCCGAAGCGGCCTACACCTTCGCAACCTGGGACAGTTACTCGAACCCCGGCAGCCAACACACCCTGGAGCGCGCCAAGTGGATGAAGATCGCCCCGAGGATCTACCCATGGGCACAGAGGCGCTCACATGGCGCTCTATGATCCTTTACGGCCAATCAAACCACTGATAGACCCAGTCTGGTATCATCCCATAAGATGCCAATGTCATCCATCCAAAGAAGACCACTGCTCCACCTATAACGATCATCATGGTGTACAGGGGGGAATCATTTTCCCCGCAATGGGGGCACTTGATTTTACCCTTGGGCTTCATCCCTCCACACACGCTGCACTTGACCGAGTCTGCCATTGTTATTCCCCTGGTGGTGTAGGTCCGCACAGAACAGTGTAGCACCCAGCTTCTGTTGTAGGGCCTGTTAACACGAATGACTTACCGCCGTTTCCAGACAAATAAATACGGAATTAAGGCAGTTTTGTCTGGAAACCCTTCGGGACGGGGCCATTTTTTTCCATGACTGCGTTGTCTGTCGCTGACGTACGGTACGTACGCTGCACTCCAGACGCCTTGTCCTGAAAAAAAATGACTCCCGTCGTCGCCAAGTCATTCGTGTTAACAGGCCCTAGTTCGTTGTTCTGGATGTTGTCAGTACGGGCAGTGGCGCGGGCGTCTTCGTTGACGAGACACCCAACACGCCGGATAGGATTGAGTCGCCGGTACGCTCACGACGGGTCTGCCCGTCGTTCTGTGTATCCACTTCTCCTGCCCGCTCGATATGTCACCGGTATCGGAGTCTTGACCGGGCACCTCCTCAGGCATCATGATCGCACTCAACGGCATTGGAGCCCAACCATATTGGATGCTACAGTGAAGGCAGCATGATCTCGACTTGTCCGTATATACGGCAGGACGGGAAGAGGGCAACAGAGGTCAAAGTGAGGACACTATGTCGCGGTTGAGTGTTGAAGCCTTGGAGTTGGCGGTTGCCGCTCTGGAAGAGGGTCTGCGGGAGTATGAGGAGCACCCTGTATTGACCATGCGCGATGGTGTGATCCAGAGGTTTGAAATCGCCATGGACCTCGCCTGGAAGCTGATGCAACGTACCTTGAAGGATGTGTTGACGATCAGTCCGGGATTGATCCGTTCAAAAAAAGATATGTTTCGTGTTGCTGCAGAGTATGAACTGATCACGGATACGGGACGCTGGTTGGCTCACTACGAGGCCCGTAACCAGACATCGCATATCTACGACAGCAACATGGCAGCACAGGTGTTCGATCATATCCCCGCATTTCTTCCTGATGCCCAAGAGTTGCTGACAAGGTTGAAAGATGCCGCTTGATATCCAGTCGGATCATCTGAATCTCATCCGGGAGATCCTACAACGCCATATACCTGATCGTGAGGTGTGGGCTTTTGGATCTCGTGTCCGTGGGACGGCGAACGACGCCTCGGACCTGGATCTCTGTATCCGAGGGGATGGGCCGTTGGCTTTCGATCAACTGGGCCGATTGCGGGATGCCTTCTCTCTGAGCGATCTGCCCTTCAGGGTGGATGTGCTGGACTGGTGGGCGATCTCGGAGTCGTTCAAGAACCTGATTGAGGATAAACATGAGGTGCTCCAGAAGCATGCACACCAAGTAATGGCATCGTGTTCCCAAGACCCGTGATGCTTTCTCTAAATGGTGAATTCTCTGCAATTGTGGAGACCATCTCGCGCAAGTGCTGTGCACGTTTCGAAGAGAAACCTGAAATCGTTATCTGGTTGGCTTGGACCTATCACCATCACCGCCTGCACTGTCTATCTTCAGCTCCAATCATGCAGGCGGTGATGGTGATAGCCGGGTGGGTCGTGTTGAATTACGGCCTTTATGCCGATGTGCACGTCAAAACCGTGGGAGCCCCATGAACGTATCGTGTTACTGATGTGATTGAATCTGCCTATGCGAGCACCGTGGTGTGTCAGCACAATTTCAGCACACTCACATCGTCTGCACGCGTCCTTCCATCTGTTGCATCATGCTTCTAATGCATTGTAATAGCGTGCTATATGCGTTCACATATCATAGCTTCTGGTTATAATACTGCAATAGACTGGGACTGAAAATCCCCGTGTCGGCAGTTCGATTCTGTCCCTGGGCACCATTTTTTTAGAGAAGAATCATAAGCTTCCACAATGCACAGTGGAGGCTTTTTTTGTGCATGGGGCATCAATTGTGCCAGATTTGTGCCCTACCTGGACACAGGGTTGGTGTTGTATGTAACGCGTCATCCATTGTGTCACTCATCTACAACCCTTTGTAACGCGTGTAGATCGGCACGCGGATTGGCACCGATCGGCATTTGAGTTGGCACCACCCAAGGCCCGTCGCGGGTCTTTTTTTGTGGTGGAATCGTGAATATATGCATCTGAGTTGGCACCACCCGAGAGCCTTCGACGCCAAGATATGCAGTTTCAGTGGCACCACCCAAGGCCGAAATCGGCATTTGAGTTGGCACCATCCGACGATGAAATTGACACGCGGATTGGCACCACGCAGGGCTCAGGGTCTGATGATTCCGGCTGGTGGGCTGATGGTATTTTCGAGCACATCCACGCCGACGGCTGAGATCTTTAGCCACTGGATAGAATCTGATCCATCCATGATCCTGACCAGCTGCTTGCTGTGCAGATAGCCTACCTCACGTTGAAGTCCTGCCCGAGAGACGGACGCCGCCTTCCCCTTCAGAATTCGGAGAAGAACTGCCTCGGATACAGGCTCCGGACGCCCGGCATCCAATGCCTGGAGAATCTGCCAGCGCAACTCCTCCCGCAATGCCTTGTTCAGATCGATCAATTCTATCCGCCGCTATTATTTGGATTCTGTTCTTGAAATACAATACTTCCATCATATCGCATCAATAACCGCATTGAACGGGCGTTTATCGAACGTTACTGTTGATTTCGACCATCGGTTTCAACTTTTCGACCTCCAACGGGAAAAGGCGCCCGAAAGCGCCTTGGAACGAGAATTTCGCTATGGATTCCACCCATCACAACCGCATGCTCAACCCCTTCCACGAGTGTATCAAACCATCTATCAAGCCGTGAAGAACGCGGACAACCCGGTGTAGATCGGCACGCGGATTGGCACCGATCGGCATTTGAGTTGGCACCACCCAAGGCCCGTTGCGGGTCTTTTTTTGTGACAGAATCGTGAATATATGCATCTGAGTTGGCACCACCCAGCGACCGAAAACCACGAGATTTGCAGTTAGGTTGGCACCACCCAAGGCAGAAATCGGCATCTGAGTTGGCACCACCTGACGATGAAAAATGCAGTTTGAATGGCACCAGAATGGCCAATTTCCGAGACTGGCGCATCACGCCGAAATCATCCTCTTCTTCTCATTTGAAAAGTTGTTTCGCTGCCGCCTCACTGTCCGGACTTTTCCATTTCTGAAGCGAGGGGTGTGGTATCATCGTCCCCATGACGCATGCGACACGGTGCCACTCTCCCTGCCGTAGCACGATCCTCGGATCGGAGCGCCATGTGAGGTTCTCGGGAGGCCTCACCATGCGTCTGTATACCTCTCACGTATCCATTGCAAAACGCCCCGTCCAGCAGGACGAGGCGTCGGCTCTGTCGGCTCTGAATGTGGCGTTCATTTCAGAGCATCCCATCAGTTCGAGGTGTGCTGCCTGGCGTGTTGGACGAGGGCGCCGTTGATGTCCTGGATCAGAACGGGCTTCTCCTCCCGTCTGGCATGGTCCAGAGCTTCCAACATACGTTTAATGGCGTTATCGTCAGCGGTGGGCAGAGGGAAGTATATCGGGGTGCAACGGGCTTTGATCATCCCGTCCACGGCCTTCTCGTCGCGCTTCTCGGTGAGCTGCTTCGACCGAACGGCCTCGGCCTTTTCGAGCTGCTGCATGCGATCATTGAAACCCAGGAGAATGAACTCCATACAATTCCGTGCCTTATGCCCCACGAAGGTCGAAGCAAGCATCATGAAGCCGTCACGGTTGATGATGTAGCCGGGAACCTTGCGCAGGGCACCGTTGCGCGTTCTCCGTTCGAGAATCCGCAGATGGAAATTGCCCTCGAAAAAGTCATCGAGTTCACCTTCCAGATCTCGGATCCTGGCCATGATATCGCCGTGTGTTTTGCCGTAGGATTTCGCAATTTCAAGGGAGTCCACCCAAGCCTGACCGTTTGAGATCCAGGTCCGAGGAAAGGTGGCGGTGCTTTCATAGGGGATCACCTCGGCGTTGGTCACGTCGTCGGGATCGGGTTGGAGATCCTGGAGCTGGGCCTTGAGCTTGGCGGTCTCTTCATTCCGGAGTTCATACATCCTCCGTTCGCACTCGATGAAGTAGCGCCTGGCCTCCCGGCCCTTGGCGTTGTTCTCCACCATGGCCAGCTCCTTGGCCATGTCCAAGGTGAAGAGGCAATCCTTGGACCGGCGGTCGCCTCCACGACCCTCGTTTTTGATTCGCCAATTTTGGCGAATCAAAACATAGTCTTCATTTTCAACAAAATGGTACTTCTTGATTCGACCTTTGAGCCAATTCGAGAAATCCCGTCTAACCCCCAGATACCCATGCAGATCACGGGCGTTGACGGTGGGGCTGCCGTTGAGGGTTCGTTCAGAATCAACGAGGATGAGGGTCTTGCCCTGTGAAGTCATGATGTTCTCCTGCTGAGGTTCCCGGGAGGCGTCACCAGCTATCATTGAATTGGTGCCGGTTGTGGCGAGCTGTGGATTCTCAGGCCGGGTTGTTGAGAATCTTGTAGATCATCGTCTCGGTGAGTTGGAACTTGCGGGCAAGTTTCGCGGCGGACATGCCCTCATCATAGAGGGCAAGAATCTCGGTGTTGCGTCGGGCGCGATCGAGTGCCTTTGACTGGGGAATGTGCAGCACTTCTCCACCGATATAGGCCACAAGAAGCCGGGTCAGATCCACACCGATCACCTTGCAGATCCTGTGATTATCATTGATGACCCGGTTGGTTTTCGGCACCGAAACCCGGGTTCCTCCAAACGCCGAGATCATCTTCAGGGCGGCTTGAAAACCGATGATTTCGGCAATGCTCTTCATGGATGCGGGCAGTAGTTTCATCTCTGCGTTGTGGGCGTTCATGCGTGCACTCTCCTCAGTTCTCAGAGGTGTCGCCTGATTGGAGCGGAGCGGAAACCTCTTTGTCATAGTAGTTATGCAGTGATGATCGCCTATTTCTGCAACAGAGGTCATGCTGAAGCCGTTTAGCAGGTCACTCTTTTTCGATTGGGGGTTTCAGATCGGGAGGCAGGTTGTAGTCGGGGTAGAGCGCCTGCAACAGCTTGGCAACGCCCTCCAAATCACCCGGTGTGAGCGGTCTCTCCGGTCGTTGGTATGGTGGTAGATACTCCGGACACTCCGGGCTGCACCGCCAGTAGTCCGTGCCCGATTTCAGACAGCGGGTGAAATAGTGCGGACACCCTTCGAACCGGGCCCCTTCAGTTTCCTCAAAGGTGAGCGGACGTCGCATGCGAATCTGTACCGGTTTCATCGGTGCGCCTTGTTCATGGGTTTGTCCTGCATTTCTGGGATGATCACGCCATATCCAACGCCTGTTTATAGAGGTGAAGCAGGGCCTCCTCCTCATCGATCTGGTGCTGATCCATCTTGCGCAGCCGGACGATCAGCCGCATCACCTTGGGCTCGAAGCCGCCGTTCTTGGCTTCGCTGTACACCTCTTGGATCTGGGCACCGATCTCCGACTTCTCCTCCTCCAGACGTTCGATGCGTTCAATGAACTGGCGCAGCTCCTCAACCTCGGCCCGGAATCCCGATGCCTGCTTATCAGCGCTGGTGAACTGCTGTTGATATCGACTCATCCCGTTCTCCTCCCGTATCGTTTGAGGGGTTCAGATGTATGCCTGCTGGCGCCATATCCATCCCCGGTGGTTCGAAATGGACACCATCCGGTTGAGACACATCAATCTTTCCACCCGCGTTGTCATAGGCCTCACCCAGCATGCAGATCAGCGGCAGCAGCTCGGGAACCGCATGCGTCTGGGGGGTCAGGCGATTGCCGAGGTCGGCAACGCGCACCTTCCAGGCGTGATCCCGATGGCGCTCCAGGGCACACTTGAACAGTGCCGCCAGATCCTCCTTGGACGGCATCCGATTACGGACATACAACAGCTGTTCAATCCGGGTTGATTGGGCCTTCATCTGCTCCCGAAGTGCACTGTGTGTGGTGTCCATGTGGTCGTGCCACTCCTGGGCTTGATCCAGATGGTCGAGCACCATGGTGGTGAGACGGAACGCATCTTCCGTCGTCACTTGCGTGATCAGTTCCTGTTCGAAGGAGAAATTGAGGGTACGCAATACGGCTTGGGCATCGCGCAGGTGGTTCCAGACCGTTTCCGCTGCATCTGAGAAGGTGTCCTGATGCTCCTTCTCATCCTGAACGGCCAACCGCCAGTTGGTGAGTGCATCGCGGACCGACCGGGTAGAATCACCATCATCTATCACGGTGTGTTCTGTCTCTCTGCCGGTCAGGATCAGTTCAAGCTGTTTCGCCAGGAGATCCCCCGCTTCCAGTATGCGTTTCATAGGCTTTCGCTCCTTTCACTCTCTTCTACACCCTGTGGTTCTCCATCGATCCAGATGGTGCCGAAGGGGATTTCCCGGTTGATGTTGTGGTCGAAAACAGCCTGTCTCCCCTGCCGAACCGTCGGAGCTTCCCGACCCGTATCCACCACCAGTCGGTATCGGATAAAACCGTTGCTGGTGAGGGCGTGACCCTGTTCTCGGATGCGCATCTTGGTGAGATATCCGGCCCGTTCCAGAGCCCGCAGATAGCGTTCGGCATTCTTCTGCGCACCCTTCTCCTTGCCGGTTTCAGCAACGCCTACCAGATCACGAATGGTGGATTTCTTGTTCTGCTGGCCACGCCAACGCAGTCCTCGCCACACCCGCTGCCGGAGTGTCTGTCGGCGTTTGGTCGGGGTGGAGCGGGGACCGGTGGGGCCGGATCGAAGTGCGGTGCCACTCTTCAGCGATTCAGAACCTGAGCGGGTGAGGCGGTAGACGCCCCGTGCCTCACGCTTCAGCAACCCTCGCTTGATCAACGATCCGGCAGCCTTGACGATCTCCCGGCGTCGAACGGTCAACGCTTGGTCAAGCTCATCCAATGACTGGCGTTTCCGCTGGGAAAAAGCGTTGAGAACGGTCTGCTGTGTCGGGGCGGAAGACATACCGGTCATCTCCTCACTTCACCTTGATCGGCATGCCGCTGCGGCGGTCGGTCATCAACTCCTGGCCGCGCATGCTGGGGATATCCATGGGCTTGCCCCGGTTGCGTCGTCCCTGGCGTTCGATCGCTTTGATGCCCTCCATGATCTCCCCAACAAATCCCCGTGAGGCCGTGTGCAGATAGGCCACCAGATCGTCCTTTACATCCACTTCACACATGGCATCCACCAGCTTGCGTACATCCTCGATCTCAACGGTCTGGAATCGCACCGGGCGGCTTCTGCGCATGATCTGCGGATAGGCTGCGGCTAGACCGTCACGAACCTCGCCCATGCCCACCAGAATGAATGGAACCTTGGTCGTGTCCGTCAGATCGCGCAGGCTCTCCAGAACATCCGCTGCCTCACGGGGTTTCATCTTCACCACATGATCGATCTCATCGATGACAACCGCGAACACCAACCCGTCTCGTTCCGCCAACTGCTCACGCTTTTTGATGGCATCCCGACACTGCTTCATGAGGTGTTCCATGGAGCGGGCGTGCTTGATGGTGGGGTCCAACGCATCGAGAAGATCCCGAACCATCCAGGCCGGTTTCCACATGCGCATCGCCCGGATGTAGACCGCCTCCTGCTGGATGGCCCAGCGTTCGAGAACACGCGTTTTGCCCAGCCCGGGCTTGCCGTCAACCACCATGATGCACGCCTCTTCAGCGCCCCGGTTGAGCAGCCCATCCAACGTCAATGTGAACCGGTGGGCGTTCTGGGTGTGTACGAATGTCTTCTTCATGATTCACTCTCCATGGTCAGCGCTTTGACCTCGTGCTCTGTCAGCCCCTCGGCCTGCAAAAGCATCAGAAATGTTTGGTTGGTCAATCTCTCTTTCAACCAGTCACGATCGATCTCATCCACCTGCTCCGGATGCTTCAGCAGCCATTTCACGGCGTCGGTGTCCTCCTGGAACACCGGGCGTCCGTCGATG
>JADGBX010000008.1 GCA_015231265.1 Magnetococcales bacterium
TAGTCGCGTCGATTGAGCTCCCGTTGGGTGATGATGGCCCGTATGCAGTGGAAGATCTGATCGACCTCTGGGTTGATGGGATCGGGTAAGCGGTTGAGCCACGCTTCGGCGGTTGGGTCGATCTCGCCGCCGGCGAGATTTTCTAGATGGCCATGCGCGTCAGTGCATTTACCGCCCCTTACCCAAATCAATTCTATCGATCATAGATCACATTGATCCTTTATCCCCTAAAAAGAACCTTGTCGCGATAGCCTGATTTTATCACGACGTAATTAAGATAATCCACTTTATCTTAACTAGACAGGGTATCAAATTTCCATTTCAACTCAAAGCTGAATTGATGGAAAAACGCCAAATCGAAATGGATGACACACCAACATCCTGCTACACTATAATACATCGCATTATCTAAAAGGAGCACTCATGACCGTCACCAGCTTCAGACTCCAAAACGACCTGGCCGAGATTCTCGATCAAAAAGCCAAAGAGCTCGACCGCAGCAAAGCCTGGATCATCAACGAAGCCCTCCGAGCATACTTCCAACAACAGAATCTGGAAAAAGAGCGCTGGCTGGAAACCATGGATGCTCTGGATTCCATCAAAGATGGCGATCTCATTGAAGGCGACAAAGTTGATGACTGGTTACAGAGCTGGGGATCAGAAGATGAGAAAGCACCACCCGCCCCATGAAACTCCTCTTCACCAAAGACGCCGTTGCCGATCTCGCACGGCTCAGAGCATTCATCGCCGACAACCCCCCCCACGCAGCCAAAAGAACCGCCGATGATCTCCGCAAAGGGATCCAGAGCTTGCGGGAGTTTCCGATGAGGGGAAAACCTGTCCCACACGCTCCGGTTCCAGAGGCCATACGGGACATGGTGCGTGGAGAGTATGTGGTGCGCTACCTGGTGCAAAAAGAAGCTCTCACCATCTTACGGGTGCTGCATGGCAAAGAGCATGGACGATAGAAAAGAAGATGTCCATGAAGGTCCAGATTCGGCTTGGTAGTCTGACAATTATCCAGTCCCAACACGTTGGAAGCTCAGCAACTCCATCACACTCCAAGCATGATCTGTTATTCCAGCAGCCATAGCAGGCGTTCGGCACCTTTAACGTTGGTTTCCAGCTGGAACACGCAAAATGCGCGGTTTCCAACAGAAATTGCAATGAATCGCCATCAATAAAATCATGGCTTCATGTTCTTCATATTGCATTGAATTTATCTGATTCTTACCATTGCAACACGCTATGACAAGCGAGCAAAGACCGTCTTGGGCGGCGTGTATATGGCAACCACATGTATATAGCTTAATTGAGGACACACCCTGGACCATATTGACATGACGTAATGAGATCACGTGATTACATCATGTGATTCCTTAAGCACCCCATTACTCGACTCTTTTGTCCTATGTTGGCTTGTTTGTTGCTTTCACTAGATTAAGTAATCAGCACATTGAGGAATGATTCATGGCAAAAGTGATCGCGGTGCTCAATCCAAAAGGTGGGTCTGGAAAGACGACATTGACCCTTAACATTGCTAGATCATTACAGATTCGTGGATACAGAGTATTGATCATGGACTCGGATCCTCAGGGCACGGCGCGTGAATGGCGTCAAAGAGGTGATGGCGCCATGGATCAACCAACTCTTGTTGCCGTTGATCGCCCAGTTCTTGACAAAGAGGTTCCAGGATTGCGTCACGCCTTTGACATCATCCTGATTGATGGAGCCGCTAAACTTGAACAGATGGGAGTATCAGCACTTAAGGTCGCAGATCTTGTACTGCTTCCGGTACGTCCATCCGGTCCTGATATCTGGGCTGCTGCATCACTTGTCGAGTTAATCCAGACACGTCAGGAAATCACTGATGGCCGTCCTGCAGCAGCATGGATCATCACTCAGCAAAAGCGCGGTACACGTCTTGCTGGAGACGTTGAGCAAACGCTTTCTGAGTTCAATCTTCCGGTATTACCGCACCGTGTTAGTGACCGCGTCTCTTTTGTCGAGACTATGACCCAAGGGACTACGGTGATGGAAAGCAATGATCCCAAAGCTAAACTGGAAATAAAGAACATCACAGACGAGATCCTGAACATCTTTGGAGAACAACCATGAAAGAACAGACAACAACACCTACCACAGGTCGTGGTCGCCCAAATGGATTCCATAGCAGCCTTGATGATCTAAAATCCCAGCTCTCAGGAGATCAGAACGAGGAGGCTAAAGTGGGGCAGGGGAATAATCAAGATCAGAGCCATGCTTCAAAAGAATTCCTGTTGGATGCTGTTATACCTCCCTTAAAGATAAGAGAACCAACCGTAGCCGTCAGTCTTTACCTGAAAAAGGGCGTCCATACTCGCCTCAAGAGAACTGCTATGAACTCTGAAATATCCATGAACAAACTGATTGGTAATCTGGTTGAACGGTGGCTGGATGCTGTTGAACATCACCATTAAGTCCTATGAACCATAAAAAGCCATCAAAGCAGTTTGCATCATCCGAAAAGCATCCTGGCAAGGTCGGTAGACAACTCACTTTCCCCCTGTGGCCTGATACCGACCGCGCCATCCCGAACAGCATTGCACGTTCGGCCCTATTCGGCGTGGTTAAACGTGGCGCACGGCGCACCATGAACAGAGAACCCATTGCCACGTGGTCTGGTGTCACCATGATTTATTCAGGTGAACGTTTGGACCAAGCGGATCTTGATGTATGGCTTCAGGTCGTTCACATGGCCATGATACATAATCTAGACCCATCTGATCCCATCGTTTTTTCAGCTCATTCATTTCTCAAAGCCATCGGTCGTTCAACAGGAAAATCTCAATACCAATGGCTTGAACGATCTCTTACTCGAATGCACCGCAGTCATATCAATTTGGAACATGAAGATGCTACCTATTATGGGTATCTTATTCCAGAATACAGCATCGACCGATCCTCACGTCAAATCTCAGTAACTCTCAATCCTAGACTAGCAAATATCTTTGGTGGACAATCACTTACACGCGTCATCATAGAGCTACGCTTATCTCTTAAAAATGATCTTGCAAAGTGGTTGCATGCCTATATCTCTTCTCAGGAGGCACCTGTAAACGCACCCCACAAAATTCGACTATCCAACCTTAAACCTCTGTGTGGTATGGAAGGGGATATCAAGGATTTTCGTCGAGCTATTAAGCGTGATATGGCAACATTAAAATCAATGGGAATCATCAGTTCATGGAATATCAATAAGGATCTTTTAGAGTTTGTTAGACCACTATCACGTCAGACCACCCTTGGGAACACCACCTCGGCATAGATCCCACACTCGACAGGTCGTCTCTCATACATTCCCTTCCTCTCAGCATAGCTCCCTCTGCTACCACCCCACCATCGATTCTGATTCGGCATAGCTCCCTCCACACCCGACCTAAATCTGACTCTACTCGGCATAGCTCCCTCTACATCCCCGTTCTAAATCTGATTCTACTCGGCATAGCTCCCTCCACATCCGATCTAAATCTGACTTTACTCGGCATAGCTCCCTCCAAAAATGCTCGGCATAGCTCCCACTTTCTACTCGGCATAGCTCCCACTTTCTACTCGGCATAGCTCCCACCTTCTACTCGGCATAGCTCCCACGCATGAATTATTTTTGTGTTTATTTTCAGCACTATATGCCATTAATTGCCTCTTCTAATCTTTATTCACAATCATGGTGAATGAACCATCTGTTACGGCTATATATACCTTTCAAGCCTCAAGAAAACTCCTTGTGTAACTGCACATTAAGTAAATAAGCTGGAAGGACTTCCAGAGGCCAGTTATTGCTATCGAAGGCTGTAACGTGACCCAGGCATGAGAAAACACCACGTTGCCCAAGACACCATGGTTTCATGGAACTGCGTTTGTGATTTTGGAGAGAAATAAAGAGTAAATTTGACTAGGACGTGTCCTCAATGAGAACGAATCCGCGTTTGTGACTGAAAATGCAGTAGGCAAGGCGTGAGGAGTGCGGTTTGGCATGGCCAAATGAGCGACGAACAACGCAGCATGGTGCATTTTCAGGCCAAACCCGAAGGGCTGGCGGCACGCCAGCGCGGTTTCGAGCTAATTGAGGACACGCCCTACAGAAATGCTGAACCCGAACAGCCGCAAACTGTTCGGGTTCGGTACTAGCTGGTGCTGAATGTGTCTACTTAATGCGTCTGCTGAATGCGTCTGCTGAATGCATCTACTGAGTGCATCAATCAAACAGCCCCACAAAGACTATCCCTCTATTGTATGGGTGTTGAATTGTTATTTCAACCCCATCTACGAGGATGTGGCGACAAATAGACGCGCACCGGCCCAACCCCAGGGAGAAAGTGCGTCATGTCATTACCGTCTGTCGTAATAATACCCAACCAACAGTCCGACATACCAATCAACAAACTGTTTGAAAATGGTTATGTCAGAATTTCAAACGACCTCTGCGACTTCATACCTATCTATCCGTTCCGTCTCAGGGAACGGCGTCTCTTCGATGTCATCTATCGCCAAACCATCGGCTACAACAAAGTGTGGGATGATCTTTCCGTTACACGATTAGGTCGCATGTCCCTTATGGAGCGCTCGGATGTCCGGCGCACTCTTGCAAACATGATTGCAGCTGGCATCGTGCTCCAAGAGAAAGGGAGATATGGACGCAGGCTGAAATTGAACCTCAATTTCAAGACCTGGAGAAAATATCACAAGGTCAAGAAACATTGGAACGAGATCCTGGAATTCCGTGCACCAAAACATCAAAAAACCAGGCAAGAAGCGAACAGAGTAGGGGGGGTGGGGCGAATTGCCCCCAATCAGGGAGAAAAGGGGGGGGCAATTCGCCCCATACAAAAAACAATCCCTGAAAACATCAACAAACAATCACAACAGACAGCTCCCATTAATCCTGTCGTTGCGAATACTCTCCACTCCACTCCAGAACAAACGGAAACCGGGCATTGTGGTGATGATGTTTTATTGTCACTCCAAAAAAAGAAGGTTTCTGAGAACATCCCAGCACCACAACTTATCCTTCCAACGTGTCTTCAGAGCATTCACAAAGCAGTTATGAAACTTCTCAAGGGAGTTCCCTATGAGACAGCTCAAGAACTCGTGGATGAAACAGCAGCCCAAATCGAACGCCACAAGAAACGAAATAACCCTATACGCAATATTGGGGGCTATTTTGCGCGTATCGTTCAACGATGGCGACAAGGCACTTATACGTCTGGCTTTGCGGTATCGGTTAAAAAAGATCGTGAAAACAAGCGTATTCTGGCTAGACAGGTACAAAACAAGAAGGAAGAAGAGAGACGTCAGAAGGAGCAGGATGAGCAGAAGCAAAAGGAGATCGGAATCATTCTATCCAACATGGGGGATAAGGAGAGACAATCTGCTCTAGAGCATTTCATTGATTTCACTCATATTAATAATGCGTTTCTCTTTAGACGACTAGCCAAAAACGATTTTGCAGGCAGGATGTTCGACATGATGTTCGGGGGCTTTGTTCACGAGCACTACAGATTCCTTTTAGATCATGATTAAATGATTGATATTTAGGGCTTGTCCTCAATTAGAACACAATCGCGTTTGTGGCTAATTGAGGACACGCCCTAATTATTTTAAAGGAATCTTATCCTCATGAAGAATGATCATGCACTATTCACTGGTATTTCCGTGTTCATGACAGAGGCTGAATGATGGATCAACCACCTCCGATTCGATTCCGGAACAGTCTACCACGGTGTGGAACAGGTGGGCGTGATTGATGGGCTGTTTCTGGCGGTTTCGCATGAGGGCCAACCCCTCTGCATTGGCCTGTTGGAACCGCTGCGATGCCCAGACAATCATAGGAACACGATACTCCACAGGTGCGTTGTTGCCGTGGAGATAGAGTCCGTTTTCCCCGAGAGATTCGGCATGATCCGAGAGATAGATCACCAGAGCGTTACGCTGTTCCAAACGCTGGATCACGCTGTCGATGAGGTAATCTGTATAGACGATCGTGTTGTCGTAGGCGTTGTCTAGACGTCGCTGGGAGCAGCGGCTGACCGCCCCTTTGCAGACTGGGGAAAATCGTTGAAAACTCTTAGGGTATCGCTGCGTATAGCGCCAGTGGCTGCCTTTGCCGTGCAGCATGATGAGTGAACGTCCGGGATGCTTCTTCAGAAACCGATCCAACACCGGCAGCATCTCCTCATCCCAGGTGGGGTGGTCCTTGGTTTCCCACGATATTGGATTGTGGAACCAGGAGAATCCCACCCCGTACATCAAATGCGTTGTCGGTGAATTGGCCCGATTGAATACCGGATTGACCGAAATCCAAGCCGTCTCAAACCCGTGCTTGGCAAACAGCGGAATGAAGGAGCTTTCCCGGGCAACCAGTTGCATCCGTTCATCATACCCCTCTTCCAGTTCGGAGAGAGGAAGGGTTTCTGCCGTATCGCGGGTCAGCATGCACGGGATGGCGATGAATGTGAGCGTCGCGCAGGCCGTGACATCCGGATAGACGATCAGCTCCGGACGCTGCATGAGGCGCGGTGTGGTGGGGCGATGGTAACCGGCGATTTGAAATCGATCCGACCGGGCTGCCTCGCCGATGATTACGACAACGACGAGATCCTCTTTCCCCTCAGCATGAAAATGGGAAGGTAAGGTGGAGAGATCATGGAGCTTGGCGTTCCTACGTTCCAACCAGCGACTCCAGCTTATGGTGTCGCCAATCAAGCCTAGGATACGGAACGGCTCCCGTTCGAACAGTTCACCCTCAGAGATTCTGTTGAAGAGGTCGGAAGTCTGCCACGTGACAGTCAGAACCGCCACCACACCGACTGCAATCCGTCGTTGATGATTTCGGTCCGGAAAACGACTCAGGAGCGCCGCCAAAAGCAGCAGTAGAACCACCCATGGAGAGTAGCGGGCATATCCATCCAGAAAGTCACGGAAGCTCTCCCACGACACCCAGAACAGCCCCCCTGCCACCACGACCACCGACCACCGAAAAGAGCGTTGCGTCACGCCCACTTTCTCACGTTGGGCCATAACGAAGATGGTGAGTGCCATGATAACGGCAACGGCCAACCATTGGGGCAGAACTCCATCGATGAATTCCGAAGATTCACTTAGGGTGGTTTCAAATACGGCTGCCAGGATACGGGTGGTCAGGTGTAGTGAGTAGAATGCTCGATAGTAGAGCACCGTTGCCCCAAACACTGCTAGAGTCACCAACACCCCTAGAAACAGCCACCACCAAGCACTTGCCACCACCAAAATCACAGTCAAAACCGATACCGCTATCAGCAACTCGGGCAGAAGTTCCAGATCATAGTTCGAATGAGAAGTGAGAAATGCTGTCAGATCGAGGGCATTGAGGCATGGAACGACCACCAATGCTACACAGACACAGTAGATGAGTGTCGTCCAGAAACGCATTTAACTCTATTCCCTTTCCTTCATCCATAAGGATATTCTGACACTATTCAAACACTGGCGCACCTTCCACTCTACGGCGTATAGCTATGAAGTGCCGAGTGATTTTATTCCGACTATGAGCGCTTCTCTCTTCCGATATTATTGGGACCAAACCCCAATAGAGCCCACTGTCCCAAGAAGGAACGAAGTATGAGAACAGTTCCGGACATCTCCAAAAACTCTTCAATGGCCCGGACCAGATGTTGGATGGCATTACGACCTGGAAGATTGAACTCCATAGCGATGATTCCGTAGACACGACGCTGTTCTTCAAGCCCATCCACATAGTCCAGTATGATCGCTTGAGTGAAGAGTCCCAGCCCGGCAAGAAACAGAAACAGAAGAGACTTTGACTGAAAAGACCGAATTAAAAAAAGAACCATAATAACAGCTATCAGGATGAAGAAGGGCAAGACGACAATCTGCCAGTTCCAACTAGGAAAAGCACTGACCATGGAGGTGATGAAAGTGGCCTCTCCCTGCTCCTTGAGGATATCACCCACGACCTGACCAACTCGTTCATGAAAACGGGAAGCATCATCCATGGATAGAAAGAGGAAAAAGAGACCGATCAACAACCAAGCACTGCGTTCGACACTCTGTTGATGAAGTCGATCCTCCAACCTGATCTGGAACGCCACGAGTGCACAGAACAGGAACAGCAGCGAAGAGAACCATGTTGGAATATTTCCCTCACGGGTGATATCGATCAACTGTCGTATATCATGAGGCAGTCTCGGCCATGCAAAGTAGAGCCATAGATCCAGAAACAGGATTCCAATAGACAGCAAGAACAGTAGTATCGTCAGACGATCGATGGAGATACCGAACACAACGGAGTGTCGTTGTTGTTGTTCGACCTGACGATCATTCATTGTTCGCACCACTCGGTTGCTGACAAACTATGAATATAATGAGGACATTCTATTGTCCCCATTACAGAAGAATTTCATGCGCACACCGACTTCAATAGACATAACCATAAAACCAAGAGCGATGAAACACTCCTTGTATTCACGAATATTTGACACCCGCCAGAACTGCTCCCCCAACATCAACCACGACACCTGACAGAACAGAAAGACACCCAGGATAGCCATGGAGATCCATCTCTCTCTCTTCGGATGACTGCTTCCTATCTGCTCGACTAAAATGAAGAGACTGATATAAAGAGCCAATTGAGCATGAACCGCATTCCAGAGATCGTAATTGAAACAAACAACAACAAGACCAGCCGACTGAGAAGCGCGACCAGGAACGAAGAATTGAAACGCACGCAGGCGACGTAATCCAGGTTGCATCTCGACACAAAAAGGGGCCATGACCAAAACAACAAAGGCAAGAGAGTAGAACAGAGAGTCAGCACGCTCTGGAAAAAAAGCGTGAATGCTGATCTCCACAGTAGCACTGTTCAAAAATGGACCAAAAGGACGTATACCAAGAAGATGTTGGAACCAGGATAACTCCTCCAGCATGGCAAGAAAGGAGAAAGTGCACAGGCCTATGAGTATTATCGTACTCCCTCTACCGGGTGACCTGCCACACTCCAGCATGTTGATTAATGTTCCAAGAGTGAGCAGAGCAGAGATAAACCACAAGAGAGCCGATAGATTTTCCACAAACCCATTTTCCCAAGAGAGTGCGTAAAAATAGACGGGGCTGTGCATCATGACCATCACACACGCTACCGCACCTCCCAAAATCAGGATAGTAACCAACTGGGTAACAGGTATGCCCCATGTTGATCTGGTTGGGGTTTTGGAATGTTCCCATGAAAAAAGTCCCCACTCCTGCCTGCGGATTCGCAACTGATCTCCGCTCCACAAACGCTGTTCCGGGGTACAAAAAGCCACACATCCTTTGACGATAAAATAACTTATCACTATCAATACGACTGACCGAAACAGAGAGAGCGGTTCGAAACGAGGCAGTCGTTCTGGTTCCCACCAGGCATGACCACCAAAACTACCGTCCAGGAGCATGACTGCATACAATCCTGCTGCTGCACCAAAGAACCAAAATACCGGTCGAGGTTTGGAACGACACATCATCAACGCACTATCCACTGTGAATTGTCGGGGTGTATGATCAGAGGGTTACGTGCCCCTCTCTGAAAACCTTGAACAAGGGCTCCCCAATAATGACGAGCTCATCTCCATGGCCACACATATGTTTGATCTCTGCGTTTCTTGCCCTATGCACGGCATTCAGTATCAATCATATTCATCTGGGATTTATCTGGGCCGAGGACCATGAACCACTCTTTGATACCATTTACATCGTACGATCTCTATTGATGGTGGTGGCAGGTGGCTGTTTCACAACAGTTCTTGCGTACTGGAGTTTCCAGTACGAACACGATCATACGCATCTTGTCTCTGATCAGAACAGCTGGTTGGCGTGGGGAGTGCTGCGATGGACGCCTTCACACTATTCAACACTCTCGCCCGTTTCTCTGCCGGTCAAATGGGTGTTCACACTTCTAGTGTGGGGGTTTTTTGTAGCTCTTGTTTACCAGTTTCTACACGATCCGCGCACATTTTCTCACAACTCTTTAGAAGATCGCTTCATTGAGAATATCTCTGCCGGTCTCTGTTTTACGACAGCGCTCATTCACTTCATGTTGGCCAAGAGGCAATTCACCTCCTCTGCACGCACTCTATTCCTGCTCTTTTCCGTGGTGATGTTTCTAATCGGAATGGAGGAGATCTCCTGGTTTCAACGTATTCTCGACGTTGAGACACCTGAATTGTTCAGCAGTAACATGCAGAACGAAATGAATATTCACAACTTCTACACCACTACGTCAGAGTATCTTTACTATACCGGGGCCTTTGTTTCTCTGGTTCTACTACCATTCGTGGCCGATGGTATACGTGGACGATATCCAAACGGTTTGATCTCTTGTGTTCTTCCAGACCGATTTATTTTGTCGCTGGGTGTGATTTCTCTCCAGTTAAACTATGATACATGGAATGCTCTGATCACCCAATTCTGTAGTTTCAGCGGTCTGTTCATCATTCTGTACTGGCTGAGAACCGCTCGTGGCACTCCTGAGAAGATCGCAATACTCTTCATAATGCTCGGCATGGTTACCGCCCAGGTTCTGTTTCTGATCCATGGTCACACCCTGCACTGGATCTCGGTTTTGACCGAGTATAAGGAGCTGTTTATCACTGTCGGTCTGTTGTTCCATGCCCTGAACCTGGTTGGTAGAAACACGTCAGAGAAGCAGCCCTTTTCGGAGTTCCGAGAGAGTATCCGGTCGTGATGGATGTTCCGACAGTGCGTCACGGACACCGCGAAAAAAGAGTGCGTCCCGTATTACTCCCGAGAGTGACCGCCAGAACCCATGCCGCCAGCCGAGACGGCGCGCACCTTCCAAAATGGTCCCCGACAACAGGACAATTCCCTCTCCCATGAGGTTGCGGGGTATGATCACACGTCGCAACAGACGTTTGGCGGTGGTCACGGAATGCCAACGTTTAAGAATCAACGTCTCCGCCTGCTCCTGGGCTTCCATGACGAAAAGTAGCGCGTAAAAGCCATCCTGCTGGGTATCGTAGAAAAGTTCCGAGATGGTCTTATCGAATGTCTGGTACACCACCGCTTCGGGTGCGTGCACGATATCGACACCGTGAGAGATCAATGCCCTTCCCAACGCATAATCCTCCGCTCGGCGCAGATCCTCTCGATACCCACCGATTGCAAGAAACAGATCGGTTTTCAATGCAATATTGGCCCCGAAGATATCCGTGCATCTGGTCGGACCGGACGTTCTCTCCATTCTATCCTGAATGCTCTTTCCCCACTCTGCTACAGGATCAGTGACAAAATCAGAGACCACATCGGGATCCAACGGAATGGGACCGATTGAGGCATCGGCCCGTGTCAGAGCGTTCAGATGCGCTTCGATGAACGTGGTAGAAGCACGGATGTCGGCATCGGTAAATATCAACATCCGCCCTCCAGCACGTGCAACACCGGCGTTGAGTGCTGAGGCCCGGCCACGATTCTCCTGGGTGTGTACCGTCAGGGAGTATCCCGTCTTCAGTGATAGCAACGCCTCTTTACTACCATCCGTGGAACCATCCAACACCACGATGACTTCGAATCGATCCACCGGCCAACTCTGTCCTTCCAAGCTCTTCAGACACTCCAACAACAGCAGGCGATTGTTATACGAGGGGATGACTACCGATGCATCGTATTCGACAGGGTGCATGGCTGTTCAATTCTGATAAAATCGTTATGATTAAAGATGAAGTAGTCGGTAGATTCCAACATGATCCGATCTTGATATCTCCACCCCGGTTCGTCAATGGAGTGGCCGCACCGATCACAGTCTGACAAGGAGAGTGAGCGAAAAGATCATGGATCAGAAAGACGAGATAGAGAAGACCAATCGCCTGTTCTACAATTGCCGACAGACGGTTGCTCATTACCGCAACGAAGATCAATTGAGTAACAAGGAGGAACGCGCCTTTCGGCACATTCCTGCCACCGCAACAATCCTCGACCTGGGATGTGGCACTGGAAGGACGACAACCCATCTGTATAGCAGAAACTACTCGGTAATAGGGGTCGACTATGCACATGCCATGACACACTCTGCGTCTGAACGACTGCCCGATGTGCCATTCTGCACTGCCGATGCCAAAACACTCTGCTTTCGAGACGACTCCTTCGATGTGGTGCTCTTTTCCTTCAATGGTATCGACTACATCCACCCCTATTCCGCACGTCTGGCCGCTCTGCGTGAGATATGGCGCGTCCTCAAGCCTGATGGCTTATTCATCTTCAGCACCCACAACAACTGCTTTCCCCGCAGCCGGGACGGGATCCGGCCTTTTTTCAAGACGCTTCTCAAGGGAAAACGGGAAACGATCATGCAGGATGATCACTACAAATGGGGACGAACCACCATTCGTTTGACTACGCCTGCCATTCAAGTGAATGAGCTTCGTGACGCAGGGTTTCGGATGAAAGAGCTCGTCAGCAGAAAACGGTTGATGGCACTCAAGTCTTATCCCTTGCTCGGTCTGCTTGATGATTTCTGTTACTACGTCTGCACCCCTCGGAATAGGTCATGAGCTCCCGCCCGGACAGTGTCATAACTCCGGAGGCCGACTCTATCCGCATCGTGACCCTGATACTCTATGCCGGTCGCAGCCACTGTCTGATGAAATCACTGCACGCCATCACCACCACCGCGATCCGCAACGCTCCCATTGTGCTGGTCAACAGCGCCCCGAATCCTCTTCTGCCGCATGAAATTACGCAACTTGGGCTCACCCTGATCACGATAACCCTTCCCAGCAGCACCGGGGTAAGCAGTTGTCGAAAAGTTGGATTGCAGAGGTGTTTAGAGATCAACCCTGCATTCATTTTACAGTTGGACGATGATATTATTCTACAATCCGAGTGCCCGGAACGGCTGCTCCTGGCTATGGAGCAGGACCCCTCCATGGGAGTGGCAGCACCCCTTATCCTGGATCAGAACAGCGACAATGTTATCTCTGCAGGCGGTCTCTACATACGCTGTTTCGGACAGCCGATCATGCTGAAACGACCAAGCCCACGCAATCTCGCTCTCGATTATGCCACAGGAGTCATCGGACTGATTCGTCGGCAGGCTGTGGAAGAGGTCGGACTCTATGATTCCCGATTCGACCCCTACGCCTTCGAGGATATCGACTACTCCCTTCGCATCCGAGATGAAGGTTGGTCCATCGTGTTGGTTGACGAGGCGGTGTGTCAGCATATCACCCCGTTCTCCTTCCACAATGAGACGAGGAGCCGCCTCTTCCAAACCACCAGCCACCGTCTCCTCTGCGCCTGGAAACATGTTAGTCCGAGAGGCTGCTTTCCTCTGTTTCTGATGTGGTATCTCCTGCGCTGGGTGATCCTGCCCGTCGTGAAGCATCTTCTACTGGGTCGACCTATTCTGGCTGGTGCCATTCTCAAAGGCGTTCTCAATGGCTGGCACACGGTGAGACAAGCATGAATCCCCTGAAACGTATGGAGAGGGAGATGCCCGCCTTCCGAAAGCGGTGCTGGGACCCTGAAAAGCAGTCCAGCACCTATCGGGAGAATCCTGCCAATTGGGAAGCGCTCTTCGTTACGCGCAGGATCTCGCCATGGATCACCTATCTTCTGCACACCACATCCATCACGCCCAATCAGGTCACCGCTATGTGGGTGGTGTCCGGGATCATTGGAGCTCTCCTGTTGATCCCCGGCCAATACGCCCTCTCCCTGATAGGGATTTTTCTGCTCTGGGTCGCTTGGGTTCTCGACAACGTTGATGGTGAACTAGCCCGCGTGAAAGGGATCTTCTCCAGCAGGGGAGATCTCATGGATATGTTGGGTCATCAGATTCACCTGCCCCTGGCCATGGGTTCCCTGACGGCTGGGGTTGCTCTTCAGAATGGAGAACCGTTCGTTATCCTCTGCGGTATGATCGCAACAGCACTCTCCGGTCCGATCATGGCCTTGCGGAACAACGTTCTGCTTCTGGCAACGCTCTGTCATTTCGGGCGTACTCTTCCACCTGTCAGGCCCCACCGTAATTCCGAATCGGAGAATCGGTTCAGACCTCCTTCACTGCTAAAATCGATGCTCGGTGTCGTCCATACCGATGTGGGTATGTTTTACTTGTTGATCGTAACGGTTCTCTTCTCAATGGAGGCGTTCTATCTGATCTTCTTTGGAATGACTCTGGGACCAGCGCTTCTGGTTAAATTCCATACGCGCGCGCGTGAATTGGAGAACCTCTGCCACAATCCGGATCTGATCCATGAAACGACCCGCCCTGAATGGCTTCCACAGCGCACGGACGACGCCCACCACCAATCGACGGATACACCATCATGAAGCGGCGTTTTGCCGTTCTGGTGATTACAAGTCAACGCAAATCAGTCTGGGCACATCTGAGAAGGATTCTCCCTTTTCAGTCACTGCTTCCCCAGGAACGCAGCCGCTCCTATCACGCTCTATTGACCGGAGCTGGGATACCATTCGACACCCTTCCTCTCTCCGATGTGACTCCAGCACGCATCGTCGATGGTGAGACGCTCCACTACTCCGCTATAATCCTTACCATTGCGCTGGATGATCTTCCCCGCACCCTCAAAGATACCCTGAAGAAACTGGTTGAACATAAAGGTCTTACTCTGTTCAGCGACTCCTTTATCACACGGAGTAGAGAGCAGTGGGCGCTCTTCGGAATCCGCCGCCGCTCCCGCCTGCCCCACCTGGCGACAACGATCCGGTCACGGAACGGAACAACGCTCTATCAACCACGTCGTTACCCCTTCTCTTCCCACGGGCGCGACTTCGGTTTTCGTCCCCTCCTGCGCATGGTGGTACAGAGCTGGTTCGCCTACGCTATCGATCACACTCCGAGAACTAAGAGAGTAGCGCTTAATGACAGAGACGGAGCAGCACTTCTCTCCCACACTGTCGGGAGAGGGGTGTGTTATCTACTCAATGCGCACCCCTCCCTGCTGCTTAAGGAGGGTAACCGCTTCCACACTCTGATCCAGGAATCACTCTGCACCTCCCCTTTCTCCCTTCCGGTGACATGGGCATTCGAGGGATTGGGGGTCTTGCGGCTGGACGATCCGGGATCAGCGGAGCGGGTGCACCTTGAGAAGTTCAATGAGAGCATGCCGTCGGAGGAGGATTGGCAAGCGGTACTACAGGTTCTTCAAAAGGAGAAGAGCCATCTCAACGTTGCTACCGTTCCCTGCTGGGTAGATGACGGCGACACCAGCAAAGGACGGCTGTTTCTCGATGATGCCGAGCAGACCAGACGCACTCCCGGGGAGCACCATCCAGCCTGGATGGTTCGCTATGAACGATACGGTGCCGACTTTATCCATGACTATATCGGCACCTTCTCTGCACTGAGACAGGGCCTGGAAAAAGGGCTCCTTTCCATACTCTCCCACGGATTGACACACATAACTCCGGATCACCAACGTTGGTTGGCTGCCAACAATCGATTCAGAAAGACGAAGTGGTTTAGAGAATTTGCACGGGACTGCAACGATCTTTCTGCCCGTATCCGAGGCAGCGCCGAACTCATTGAAGGGTATTTCGATACCCCACCGACTATCCTGGTCCCCTCCGGCCATCTCTACACACCCTCAACGATTGAAACATGCTTCAAGGAGGGATTCTCCGGATTCTCTTCGGAACGGCTTTTCTGGCCTGATATGCCTTCCGGAGCTAACGGCCAGTGTCGAGCGATCTTTCCCCATGAGGTACTGGAGGGAATGAGTCTCATCGACAGTGGCTATCCGTTGATACTGGTGCTGCACGACTATGATCTTTCCAACGATGCCCGGGAGGTTATGACCAGAATCATTCGCACATGGAAGGAGCGGGGTGTTCGCGCTTTCATACCCCTCGAGACCCTGTTCCTGATGCTTAGCAACCGGATGGAGGTGTGGCAGCAGGAGCAGGGATCCGTACGTGTGAGCATTGATATGACCCATTTCCCACTGGCAAGACACACGCATCACGACCTCTTTTTCACCGTCGGCAAAAAGCCCACTGCTCTTCTGGTCAATGGGGTCTCCCAACACCCCCTCTTTGAACCCGTCAGTGGAGACCGCTACCGGCTCGCAATGGCTGCCAATCCTGGAAAGGACGGCACCATGCGGATGACGATTCACTTCGCAGAGGAGGCGTAACGCATCATGGCGACGCGCCTCCTCTTTGTCACCACGCGCCTGGGAAACTTCGGGGGCATCGAATCCACCCTGCGTCTGCTCTGCCGCAGACTCGACCCAAATCGATTCCGTGTTGGTCTCTGCGTTCTACAGCGTCCAGATGAGAGCGTATTGAGAGCGTGGAAAGAAGAGCAAGCGACACTGTTTATTCTCAATAGAAGAGGGGCGCTCTATGATCCTGGAACCACACTGGCCGTTATTCGAACGATTCGCCGTTTCAGAGCCGATCTTGTACATACACACAACAACAAGGGCAATCTCCATGGACGAGCGGCGGCAGTCCTGACTGGAGTGAAGGGGATCGTTACCACACATCACGATCTGGGAGATGCACGCTTCTCCCGCACACGGCCAGCACCACAACGCCCCCCCTCAAAGATGACCAGCATGACGGAACGACTGCTCTATCCGTGGTTCAACGTCGCGATGAACCGTTTCAACCATCGTCTGATCGCCGTCTCCGGCGCCGTGGCCAGGATCCACGCCCCGGACGGCATCGACGCCCGCCTATCCGTGGTACCTGCTCCCTTCGCCTGCGATCTTTTCAACACCCCTCCACGTCCGTTGTCTGGCAATCAACTGGTGATTGGAAGCGTCGGGCGCCTCGAGTGGCAGAAAGGCTTCGACTCTCTGATCGACGCCTTCCACACTCTTGCTCCCCGCTATCCCGATCTGAGTCTCAGGATCGTTGGGGAGGGATCCCTACGCCCAGACCTGATGGACCGTTCCGTCATGAATGGCTATGGAGATCGGATCCATATTGTAGGGGGAATACCTCATGGTCCTAAGCTCTATCATGGCATGGATCTCTACGTCCAACCCTCACTCAGTGAAGGGTCTTCCATTACCATTCTGGAGGCGATGGGCTTGGGACTACCGGTCATAGCCACACGAAGTGGAGGACCCGAAGAACTGATCCAAGATGGCAGGAGCGGTCTTCTCACCCCACCCGGGGATGCCACAGCACTGGCCCAGGCCATTATCACACTCCTCGAAAAGAGAGATCTTGCCCACTCCATAGCCATGGCAGGGCAGAGTCAGGCGCGGAAACGGTTCGGTTCAGACACATTCATCACCACCATGTCCCATCTCTACGAGGCGTTGGTAAGGCCGTTATGAGTTTTGCCCAAAAAATCACTTCTGGGCTGGTTTGGGGTCAGTTGGGCATGACGGGGAGAACCGTCATCACCTTCGCCATCTCCATGATCGTTGCCCGTGCCATCGGTGTGGAGGAGTATGGACTCTACGCCGCTCTGATCAGCATGGTGGAACTCCTTATCAAATCCACCGATATGGGAATCTATGCGGTACTTACCACCTATATTCCCCATCTGACAGAACAGAATTTCCATAATCTCTGTACACGTCTTGTGCGCCTTACCCTGCTGTTGCGGCAACTGGTAATGCTCGTCATGGCCGGTCTCTTTCTCCACTATCATACTCTTCTTGTTGTCTGGCTCGGGGTTCCCGATCTCGGAGATCATGTCGTTCCTGTTGTTCTCATCTTTCTGGTTCGAGGCACCATGGATGGCTTTCTTTTTATTGTCATCGCCCGTATCGATATGGGATTTCAGGCGTTTGTAGAAATCGTAGTCTCCATGGTGCAATTAGCCGGTGTCCTGTGGATATTGGATCATGGCATGACCACAGGTCCGCTCCTGCTGCTGATAGCTTTGGTCAACGCTCTGCAGTTGCTCGCCTATGGTGTTCGTTCCTCAGGAGTGTGGCTTGGCAACCCGGACAGCGCAGACCGGGGAGACGAGAACATCCCTGTTCCAGTTTCCGATCCCCCCACTTTGAAGAGAGTCGTGCGCTTCGGCCTGGTCTCCTGGATTGGCACGCTGTTTGACCATCTCCGTTATAAGGGGATAGATCTGCTCATGATTCTCTTTTTTCTTCAAGCGACGGACAGCGTTGCCCACTACGAGATCGCCTATATGCTGGCAACCACCGGAGGTCTTTTCCTGCTCACGGCGTTGGATCGAATAGCGGTTCCCCTGTTGTCGGAGTCGTACACCAGAAAGGGAGAAGACGGTCTTTACCAAACATGGGATCTCCTTACCCGGATCGCCTGCTATCTGACCATCCCTCTGCTGCTTTTTTTGGCGATGCATGCCGAGATCGTTGTTGTTCTTCTCTATGGTCCGGAGTACATCGAAGCCGCTTTTCTCATCACTACCATAGCGCTCTTCTCCGTTGCCAACATGATCATTGCCGGAGAAACCACAATATCTCTGCTCTTCCCTCTGCAACAGGAGAACCACTTCGCTCTTCTCTCAGCACTCAACGGTATTCTCAATCTTCTGGCCGGGGTCTCTCTCATTCCCCATTTCGGCACTCTGGGTGCCGCCGTGGCAACCGGAAGCTCTGCTCTGATCACAAATTTTCTGCTCTATCTCCATTTGAGAAGAAGACTACAGCTCCGCCTTCCCTGGGCATTTCTTTTTCGTTTGGTCACTCTCTCGTCAGTGATGGTGTTGGCATCACAGCTGATAGTAGGAACGACCGTAATTACCCTGCTTGTGACGGCACTGTTCTACGGATTTCTGGTAACGGTGGGTATTCTTCTGATTCACCGTTTCAGCCCCCATGAGCGCGAGTGGTTGACCACCATAAGTCCGGTTCTGGCTCGCCGGGTTCGTAGCACTGGAACCGATCTCCCATCAACGCGCAATGACGGAGCATCGCCACCATGTCCCTGACCTATTCGGTGATCAGAGACCCTGAGGTGTTTCTGGACTTGAGTGATCAATGGAACACGTTGCTTGAAACCACGGCGGTTCCACACCTCTTCCAACGTTGGGAGTGGCACTACAGTTGGTGGCAGAGTTTTGGTGGCGAGCTGTTCATCGTCCGCATTGATGATGGTGCAACGCTCACAGCGCTCTTTCCATGGATCAGAAAACGGCACCGCCCTCTCTTTATTGGTCCGTGGCAGTGTGATGAGCTTCTACCTATCGGTGCTCCGGACTCCGACAATCTGGGACCTCTGATCTCTTCGGGCCGCGAAAAGGAGATCATGGGGTATCTTTTCGAGACGGTATTGGCTGAAACAGTCTCCGTTACTATCGTTGGATTCGAGGAAATTCATCAGGATGACCCTCTGATCCATCTAAAGGATACATATCTACCTCGCGCTTGGATGTTCAGACCACAGCAAGAGCGCATCTGCCCCTATCTGCCCCTTCCCGACTCCTATGACACGTGTCTTGCTGAACGCTCTGCGTCCTTCAGGGCCTCTGTGCGGCGCAAACACCGTCGGCTTTACAAACAGCATGACGTCACTTTTGGAGTGGTTCCCTCTCCACAACACGATCCGGAAACACTGGAGATCCATCTCGATGCTTTCATTCGACAGCATCAGGCTCGATGGCAGGGACGAGACCGTCCGGGCGCTTTCGCCACGCCGGAGCGAGAAGAGTTCATGCGTCGGGTGGCAAGACGGTTGTGTAAATCAGGTCATCTGCGCCTGAATTATCTCTCCCTGGATGGGCAACCCGTAGCCAGCTATTGCCTCTTTCACTGGAATCGACGACGACTCTTTTATCTCAGCGGCTTCGATCCCTCTTATGGTCATCTGAGTCCCGGTTCGGTGTTGCTGGCCAATGCCATCCATCAGGCGATTGATGAAAAGTGTACGGAGTTTGATTTCATGCGTGGCACAGCCTCCTTCAAATATCACTGGACCGACCGGGTACGACGCAATCAAAGCTGGACACTCCTCAAAAGAACTCCTCTGACACTCCTCCTGCTTGGACGTCGATGGTGTGTACGACGTCTGGCCTTGCTGATCAAGCGTTTCATTCCCCATACCCTTAAAAGCGTGATACGCTCACGGTTGCCTAATGTGCTGATTAAGGCAATCGATCCCTGGTTCAGATAATGGGACTGTCTATGCTAAAACCTACGCCCTTCTCTTCACTATCATCGTGGAAACAAACCCTGCTGATTGTTCTGTTTCTGGAGATTGGCGCACTGATCCTGTTTGGAGGTCATGCCGGTAGCTACGCGCTCTGGGACCCATGGGAACCGAAGTATCCACACACTGTTGGCAACATGCTGGAGCGGAATGACCTGCTCACCCCCTACTACGACGACAAACCGCGTTGGACCAAACCCCCTCTGCACTATTGGGTGATGCTGCCAGGAATCGCCGCTTTTGGTCAGAGTGCGTTCATGGCCCGCCTGCCATCGATCATCGCAGCAACGCTGGGAGTCATCGGGGTCTTTTTAATTCTTGCCAGACTCTTTGACCGTACCACCGGTATCATTGCCGCTTTGGTATTGGCCTCTATTCCCCAGTATGCCGCTATGGCCCGTCAGGCGATGCCTGACATGCTCATGACCTTCTTTCTGCTCGCTGCAATGATATCCTTGGCGTTGGCTCGCTTCGATAAAGGGGTATCCTCCAGATGGTCTCTACTTTTCTATCTTTTTCTCGGTTTCGCTTTCATGACCAAGGGTCCGGTCACCCTGGCCATCGCAGTGGGGGCTCTGCTGGTAGATGCAACCTGGTACTTCTCAAACCGGGGCACTTCACCTCCCACTACTTATGGAGCACGATATTTCATATTATTCAAAGAGATCTGGAGAGGAGCACTTCGACATAAGCTCCTCTTAGGGAGCGCCCTGTTCATGGTAATAGTTGTTCCGTGGTATGCTCTTACGTGGTGGGAATACGGGACGCATTTTACCGCAGCACTCAATTTCGAGAATCTGCAACGATTTCGTGAGCCGGTCCGAGAACACAACGGACTTGTCGGCTATTACGTCACGACCTTCTTTCAGGGAATGTTGCCCTGGAGCGCCTTGCTATTGGCTGGACTGCCTGCTCTCCTGCATGCCAATAGTCGCAAGACAGCCGACTTAGATACGCCAACCAGACACACCACCGACGATCAGCGCATCATCTGGTACTTCTTCTCCTGGTTTATCGCCACCTTCTTTATCTTCACCGCTGCCGGCACGAAACTCCCCCATTACCTGCTGCCTCTAACCCCCTCTGTGGCGATACTTGTTGCCATCCTTCTGCGCCTTATTCTCACTGGCAGAGACTCGCCACGCCTGTCCCGAATTTATCCTGTTGCAGCACTGCTATTGATCCTCCCTTTTCGAGATTTCAATATGGAGGGTAACAAGTATCTGCTCTACAATTTCACGATTATCGATAGGGAGATCCTACACATCCCCAACTTGGATAATCTTCTGGTTATTCTCTGTCTGGTGTGGATTTCTCTGATGGTGTGGGCCTTCTTCAACCGCCAGTCACGACGCACTGTAGCCATGATTCTCCTGGTGGCTCTGCTCAACGTATTTTATCTCTCTCACCACATCATCCCCGGCCACTTCACTGGTCGCGACATCACGCCCCACCTCGCACACAAGGCAGATATCCAGGGCCCGGATTCCGAGATCCTCTTTGTCGGCTCCATTCAAACGAGCCACGACTATACTCTGACATTTCATCAGAGTGCCCCTGTCCGACGGATACCAGCTTCCCGGGCAGACAGGCGTTTGATGCCGGTTATTCGAGAAGTCGATGATCTCTACATCATCACCGGAAAATGGAATCTGATGACCCTGCTCACTCTGTTGAGCAAACATGGGATTCGAGAAGAGTGGACGATCTTTGACCACCCTGATTCATGGTATCTCATGCTGTACAGAATCCCCCAGAACGAGGGATGAAATGGACACCTTCATGCCCAAGCCATCCCATGGTTCCCTCCGGTCGCGCATCATCCCCGTAGATAGTTATGATCTGCTGTTAATGCTCCTGTTGGCAGCGGGGTCGCTCATTCTCTTCATGTGGGGCCTGTCCAGTTACGAGCTTCACGATCCGTGGGAGCCGAAATACCCTCAGACCGTCGCCCAGATGATAGAACGCGACGACCTGCTCACACCATACTATGTGGATGAGAACCGCTGGACCAAACCGATCCTTCACTATTGGACGATCTATATCGGTGTCCAATTGGTAGGCAACAATGAACTGGCCGCTCGTTTGCCATCTGTATTTGCTGCTACGTGGGGGGTTCTGGTCGTATTCCACCTGTTGCGACGAATCAGCAACAGGTGGACGGCGCTCATGGGTGGGGTGATCCTTGCCACGTTGCCGCAGTATTTCTTGATGGCCAGACAGGCAACACCAGACATGCTCATGGTGTCACTGCTCACCACCTCACTGGCTGCGTTGGCGCTCTATACGGTGGGTGGTGACGAGGATCGAGGTCGTCGTCGTTGGCTGGTACTCTTCTACATCTTCATGGGATTAGCGGCACTGACCAAAGGACCGTTGGCTCTTGCGATTCCGGTGGGTGTTCTGACTCTCTTCCATCTGTCTACCCTGCACTCAACCCTCCTGCAACGGGAGATTGCTCCCCTACCACGCTCCATACTGGGGACTCCTACCCTTGATGGAGTTCGACGGGTCGTCCTACTCATTATCGAGATAATTCGTCACTACCGACCGTTACTGGGTTTATTGATTCTATTCTCTATTCTCGCTCCATGGATCACCACCATGCTTCTCAAGCATGGCCACGAGTACTACGAATACGCTATCAACTACGAAAATCTTCTCCGCTTCAAACAGGTGTTCCGCGATCATCACGGAACGTCTCTCTATTACCTGCGCACCCTTTTCTACGGTATGCTGCCCTGGTCGGGGCTGTTGCCGCTTTTTCTCCTGCTAATAGTGCGAGATCCTTCCCCTTTTCCCTTGAAGCAGCGCCTCTTTTTTCTGGCTTGGTTCGGGGCGATTTTTCTGATCATGACCAGTGCAGGCACCAAGCTTCAGCACTATCTTCTGCCCATCATGCCGGCAGCAGCGATTCTCCTGGCACTCTTCTGGCGCCACTATCTCTGGGAAAAGACCTCCCCCCGGACCTTACTGGTGATGCTTACTGGGATGCTGTTTCTCTGGTGGGGAGTGAGAGACTATCTGATCGAGGATCTAGGACTGGTTTTCGATAGTTTCCGTCCCAACCACCGCACTCCGGTGCATATGAAGGCTCAGGTGCACGATTTTCTGGAGATACTTCTACCAGCTTGGAGTCTGGTCATGGCGCTGGGCATTCTCCTTGCGCGATCCCGGTTGGTCGCTGTTCTGGCGGTTTGTATTGCGGTGGCAAATGCCCATGTCTTCAGCCACCGTATACTCCCTCATCATGCGCTCAGATACAGTATCCGATCCCATATTCTTCAGTTCGAGCAGGATCGGGAGCACTACACCGAACTTGTCTATTTTGGCACTCTGCGTCCCTCAACTCGCTACTATCTCCGCTACTACGAGCCACAGCCAGGACGCCACCGAATCGATATCAGTCGATACTTCGGAAAAAAGGAAAAAGAATCCTTTCTCAATCATATCAGAGATCGCAATGATCTCTTCGTTCTCACGCGCAACTCCCATGCCAGTGAGATTGTCGAAACGCTCCAACGTCAAACCGGTCAAACGTGGAAGATCGACGTCAAACTTCCCTCAATCCACGTCAGGCTAATTCCCCCCTCAGATACCGGGCAGGAACCACATGAGCAACGGTAGAATTCTCGTCACCGGCGGCTCCGGATTCATTGGAAGTCGGATCGTTCTCCAACTACTTGCTCATGGCATACCCGTTCGCATCTTGACCCGGAATCCGAACGCTCTTACCCACCACCATATGGTGGAGCCGTTTCACGGTGATCTTGCCGTTCCTGAAAGCCTGGAGGGGATTGAAGCTGATATAGCTGGTGTCATCCACTGTGCTGGTGCTCTGGGGCGTTGGGGCGTTCCAGCTTCCGAACTTCATGCTATCAATACAGCCGCACCCCTGGCTCTACTGGAACGATTTTGTGAACAGTTCCGAAGAAGAAACGGTGGGCGCTTCATCCTGGTCAGTGGTGGTGGTGTCAGCGGTCCGCTGGGAACTATGATCGGAGATGAAACAACTCCCTGCTGCCCTGCTACCGCCTATGAGAAAACCAAGTATCAGGCCGAGACCGCACTTATTGAACGGGCTGAATCTCTCTCCATGGATGTGGTGGTGGTTCGACCCACCTTTACCTACGGACCCGACGATCCCCATAAACTGCCACTGTTCAAACGCATCCGTGACCGACGTTTCCTCTTTATTGGTGATGGTAATGCTCTGATCCATCCAGTACATGTGAATGATGCTGCACGAGGAATTCTTCTTGCACGTGAGAAGGGACGATCGGGCGAGATCTACATCATCGGTGGAAGAGAACCCGTCTCCTGGTTGCAACTCACCACAACACTCTCCCACGCTCTCGGAGTACCCCCACCCAGATGGCACATCCCGGAGGGTCTCTCCCGGATGGTTGCCGGATTTCTGGAGTTCACTGCCCATCGTCTCCCACTCTTCGAACCTCTGCTTACCCGTGGACGCATTCTCATGGTGAACGGTGGTTACGGCTACTCCATCGATAAAGCAATCAATGATCTGAAATATCACCCTAACCATACTTTAGAGGATGGTATCGTTGAGACTGTGGCAAGCTACCAAAGGATGGGGTGGTTGTGATGAATGCCCAGCCACGCCTGATCGTCAATGCCGATGATTTTGGTCTCTCTACCGGTGTCAATCGAGGTATAGTAGAGTGTTATCGGAATGGTATCGTTCGTTCTGCCACTCTGATGGCCAATATGCACGGTTTCGACGACGCCGTGGAGAGAGCACGAAATAACCCGGGTCTGGGCGTGGGTGTGCATCTGAATCTCTCCTGGGGAAGACCGATTGAAGTTCCGGAACGCGTACCGTCTCTACTGACGGACGATGGACGTTTTCCTGGGACAAGTGTGCCGTTGGTGCTTCGCAGTATGATGGGAAAGCTCAGGCATCGTGAACTCGTCAAGGAGTTCAGGGCGCAGATTCGGCGGGTGCGTGCAGCGGGAATCATCCCGACCCATGTTGACACCCACAAACATCTCCATCTGTTGCCGATCATCTTCCGGGCTGCCATCACGGCAGCACTCCGGGAGGGAATCAATGCAATCCGTCTACCCAGGGAGCGGTTGCTGTTTCCCCTTCCCCATGACAGGAGATTTTTTCACGGGGCACGCCGACTCACCATGACGGCTTTGTGCATGGTCACGCATCGGTATCGTTCGCAGAGGGGTATGCGTACCCCGGATAATCTTTCTGGCATCGGCTGGGAAGGGCGTCTTGATGAACATTGTCTGTCACGGATAGTCTCATCCCATCGTAGCGGTGTTCTGGAACTGATGGTACACCCAGGCTTCGATGACAGTACGTCGCAACACTTCACCCGACGTGGTCTTCACCGCAAGAAGGAGATTGAGGTGCTAACGAATCCTCGTTGTTTCTCTCTACTTTCTCAACACGGCATCAAACTCGTTCACTATGGAACACTTTGATCCCAGCCAGGCACATGATGATCGGATCTCGCTGTCCGTCGTGCTCCCTGTATACAATGAGGCCAACAACCTCGTTCAGCTCTACGACTCCCTGCACACTCTCCTATCCTCCCTGGGAATGAGCTACGAACTACTGTTTATCGATGACGGCAGTGATGACAGATCTTATGAAGTGATTCTGTCCCTTCATGAACGAGATCCCCTTCACGTTCGCGGTTTTCAACTCAGAACCAACTTCGGTAAAGGGGCTGCCTATAGCACCGGTTTTTCCAAGGCACGTGGTGATATTATCGTCACCATGGATGCCGACAATCAGGATGACCCTGCCGACCTGCCTCTCTTCCTGGAGAGAATCAGGAAAGGTGCCGATGTGGTGGTGGGGTGGAAGCAGGATGGCAAGAACACCAGAGTACGCAGTCACGCTTCCAAACTTTTCAACTGGACTGTTTCTAAGCTTACTGGGGTCCGTCTGCACGACGTTAACTGCCCGTTCAAAGCGTTTCGCCGAGAGGTTCTGGAGGAGGTTGAAATCTACGGTGATCTCTTCCGATTCCTGCCGGTCATTGCGGTTTCTCGTGGTTTTTCCGTCACCGAGATCCCTGTGCAGAACCGTCCACGACTGCATGGTTCCTCAAAATTTGGCATCTCCCGCTATCATCGCGGTCTACTGGATCTGATGACGGTGCTCATGCTCACCCGGTTTGCCAGACGACCACTCCACTTTATCGGGGTTAATGGAATCCTTGCCGGTGGGATTGGATTCGCCATTTTACTCTTTCTTACCATTGCCCATCTGCTTTTTGAGCTGGGCGTACTCACCTCAGAATCATGGGATATCCATGAACGGCCTCTTTTAACCTTGGGTGTGTTGCTGATCATCGTCGGGCTCCAATTCTTCTCTATCGGCCTGCTTGGAGAGTTGATCATTGCTCGTCACGGGACCAGACAAGACCAGTCAGAGTACCCCATTCGGCAATCCACCCCGGACGTGTAACATGCGTATTGTCGTGATCGGCATCACCCACCCCTTTCGTGGTGGAATCGCCCACCACACCACTTGCCTCAGCCACGCTCTGAGCAAACACCATGACGTCACATTACTCTCATTAACCAGCCAATACCCATCCCTACTCTTCCCGGGTCAGACCCAGATCGACCACTCCGACAACGCCTTCACCTTCCCCAACCGACCTCTACTCCATCCACTCAATCCATTGAGCTGGTTGAAAGCCTGGCGTCTGATCAGGCGGATCACTCCCGACCTAGTTATCATTCCGTGGTGGCACCCCTATTTTGCACCGATGATGGGCACTCTGGCGTTGCTTCTCCAGCGATTCGGATCGACCCAAGTACTGTTTCTCTGTCACAACGCCCAACCCCACGAATCCTCCTGGATCGACGGTCTTCTCCTGCGTTACGCCTATGCCTTTCCCAGCGGATTTCTCGTCCACTCTCACAAGGATCGGCAACGCTTGCAACGCTATGTCACCTCACGCCCCATTATGGTGCACCCTCATCCCGTCTATGAGATCTTCACCGCTGACGATCCGCCAGATCGTTCATCCGCCAGAGAGAGACTGGGCGTCACAGGAAAAAAAGTGGTGCTCTGCTTCGGTTACATCCGGCGCTACAAGGGGGTTGATGTGCTGTTGGAGTGTTTTCTGAACGACCAACTTGATCAGGAGAGTCACCTGCTGCTGGTAGGGGAGTTCTATGACGACAGAGATCACTATCAGAAGAGTATTGATCGACTCCTCCAACAGAATCGGCTCACTCTGGTAGACCGCTATGTTTCCAACGAGGAGGTTCCCCTTTACTTTTCAGCGGCTGATTTGGTGGCAGCTCCCTACCTCTCGGCCTCACAGAGCGGAGTAATCCAGATCGCACGCGCATTCAACACACCCGTTGTCGCATCGGATGTTGGTGGATTGACCGAAATGATTCAGAGTGACCGCTCAAGTTGGCTCTGTCCTCCCGGTGATCCCGAACAACTGGCACTCACTATCAGTAAAGCTTTCACCACTCTGGAAAAAGGGGTGTCCACCGAGACACCTCCTCACACGGATGACTCCTGGCACAGCATGGTCTCAGCTATCGAAACCTTTCATAACGCACAGAGTAAAGAGAGATGAATACAGACGTCACCACTTCCCCCACCCTTCGCAACGGCCCCTCGCCAGATGAGCCGGTCTTGTGGGAGGGTAAAGGTCTGGACTATGAACGCTTTGCCATGGATAAACTCTTTCGGCGACTGGTAAGCGAATACTCCATCTCCTCGGTGCTGGAACTTCCCGCCAAAGGAGAGAAAGCGATGCCATCGCTCTACTCGCTACCCTTTGCCGCTGCTGGATGTCGTGTCACTCTGGCCAACCCGGTGAAGCGCTCCCTTTGGGCATGGCATCGGTTGAACCTCCCTTTCCATCAGGTCAACTGTCCGGATATCTCTGCAACTGGACTGTCGGACGCCTCCCATGATCTGGTGTGGAACTTCATGACTCTTGCTCAATCCCGACACAAGGAAGCCTTGATCAGAGAGATGGTTCGACTGAGTCGGCGTCATGTGATGATCATTGCCGTCAATCGTTTTAATCCCGGTTTTTTTGTTCACCGATTGGTGCATCGATTCAGTGGTGTTCCCTGGACCCACGGTGATGTGCCGTTCATGAACCCATTTCACACTGCCCGTTTTCTGCGCGAGCAAGGACTGACTGTGCGTACCGTCGGTGTGGTGGATACACCTCCCTACCCCGATTCTCTGGGATTTCGTGACATGAAGCTCCACAAGATGAACATCGACCTGAACGCCGCCAACTGGGACAGCCGCACCCTCGATTGGATGGAACGCGGAACATATCCTTTAAAACTACACCTGCTCTATCTTGCCGAACGTTTACCACTGCCACTCATAATTAAGATGTTTTACGCGCATCTCTTCTATGTTCTGGCTGAGAAGCCTGTTTAAAGGTATTGCCATGCAACTGAGAGATTACTTCACACACATTCTCCCGAAATCTCCTCTCTACGCAGCCATTTGGCGGGGTTGGATCGATCCGATCAACCCTCTTACACTCACATTCTCGGTGACTCCTGCCTGTCAGAGTCGCTGTCTCACCTGTCACATCGGCGACCGTTTTGCCGCCAACCCTCGTCTGGTGGAACAGAACCTCTCCTTAGAAGAGATTGAAACCGCTTTCCGCTCTCTCGGTCCAATCTATTTTTTCAACCTCTCTGGTGGAGAGCCTTTCATGCGCCCTGATCTACCAGAGATCATTCATCTTGCGTGCATCCACCTGAAACCAAGACTGATTCATATACCAACGAACGCACTGGATCCCAAAGGCATTGAGAATAAGACTCTGGCCATTCTGAAGATTCTAGAGCGCCACGCTCCATACGCCTCACTCTCCATCAAACCATCCGTTGATGGGGTTGGTGAGCGCCACGATACCATCAGAGGAGTGCCCGGAAACTTCAAGGCGCTTACAGACACTCTTAAACGTCTCCTGGGCTTGCAGGAGCAGTACCATAAGCTACATGTGGATTTGGGCACTGTTATTTCAATCCACAATATCGATCATCTGGACGATCTGGAGAAGTGGGTACACAGCCAGGGAGTAGAGTCTTACCGTCATGAGATCGCCGAAGAGCGCTTTGAATTCCACAACATTGGAGACACCATCACGCCCGATGCCGACACCTATGCTCGTCTGATCCACCGTTTCAAGCAAAACATCATCGCCAATATTGGTCATAAAAGGCGTCTAACCCGGATCACCGAGGCCGTCCGTCTGGTTTACTATGATCTGGCACTACGCATCATCCGGGAGAATAGACAGGTGACACCTTGCCTGGGTGGGATCTCAAACATCCATCTCAACTATAACGGCGATCTCTGGCCCTGCTGTGTCTTGGGAAGCGACCACTCCATGGGCAATCTCCGGTACTTTAATGGCGATATGCACCGCGTGTTAAATTCAGATACTGCCCGTCGGACTCGTCAATTCATCAAGGAAGGCGGCTGCGCCTGCCCCCTCAACAACCAGTGGATGAATAACATCCTTCTTTCACCTCGCTGGATGGTTCGTGTCGCCCTTCGTCTTCTTCAACTCACTCTGATCACCACTAACCGGAAGAGCCGTTGTGCGGATAACTCAACACCCTCTCGATGAACTGTCTCGACATCCACAATACTGACGTCAGGGTGATACCCACAACCACCAAACTATTCAGGAGAACGCCCACAACCGGTGACACTTCAACCATCGACATCAGGGACAAACAGAGAATAGTAACCGTCACCAACACAACCACCGGTCCAAGAACCCTCCCATAGAAAGCGATCACACCGACACCCGTCAGCCGACACACGTAGGGAGGAACCACCACCCCGTTGGCGATCAGCAGAGGAAGAAGCGTTCCCAACGCCACCCCAACCACCCCAAGGCTCCTAACCAGAATCACGCTCAGAATCACATTGCAAACAGCCGCCACCGCCGAGACCCAAGCATCGAATACAACCTCTCCCGTACCCAGTAGAATCCGCCCCGCTACAGCTTCGAAAAGCGCCATGAACACAACACCCAACAGTACCCATACCACAGAACTCACCGGCTCTGCATAGTCGGCACCTACCCACCATGTGACGAGTTCTTTCACATGCCACCCCACCAGGAGTAGCCCGGGAACGGCCAAAATAAGAACCAGGCGTGTTCCCTCCACCAGAAGAACGCCCAGCCGATCATGATCACCCTCTCCGTGCAGTTCCGAAGCCAAGGGAAAAAGAAGGTTTACCAATGGATCGAGACACTTCTCCATCATACCGCTGATCCGCGATCCAATGGTGTAGACAGTCACCTGGGTGACAGGAAGGTTGAGACCGATCACAAGAACATCAATTCTATGGGAGAGCATCACCGCCACATCAGCCAGAAAAGCAGGAATCGCGTAACGGATCATCTCCGTAAAACAGGACCAGGAAGCCTTCAAAGGGGAGATTTTCAAGAAGAGACGATACCGAATGAAGAGAGCGTTCAGAAACAGCTCCAACGCCATCTGAACCGCGGCCGCCCAGAGTACTGCTTCGAGCCCCCACCCACTGAGCAACAGGCTGACGGTGCACCCGGCACCAGTCAGTGTGGCAATGGTGGCATTGAGATTGAGAACCACCATCCGTTGTCGACCTTCAATCACCGCGTGGGAGAGACGCTTCAACCCTGTCAACACGATCAAAAACAGTATCGGCCAGTAGAGATCTTCAATAACCTCTATGTGTTCAGACTGGAGAGAGAACCAACCCCCACCCTCCCTCACGAACAGTTCGACAACCGGAACAGAGACCACCAGACCCAAAACCACCCAGAGCAAGGCAGACGCAACCATCGATTCCATCTCTTCTCGATGGTTTCCTGACGCGGTGTGGTGAATCACGGCGGGCAACATGCCCATCTCCAGAACCTGGAAATAGCCCACGACCGTTTGGACAACAACCCAGAGACCGAATCCCCCATCACCCAGCATCCGGATCATGAATGGGGTCAGAATGAGCACGACCACTAATTGCGTGGCAAAACCGAAGTAGTTGCCGATGATGTTGTGGATGAAATGCCGCTTCCGGTTCACCGAAGACCCTCGAAGAGTCGCTTCAGACGCCCACTCCACTTGCGATAGCGCTGTTTAAGAATTCGACGTGCATCGGCTATGGGACTATGCCCCCACTTCACTTTCAGGATGAAATCTATCCACAGATCGTTGCCAAAGACTTCCACACGTGGCAGCTGAAAAACGTTTTGTCCCGGTTCACAGCGGCCACGATCAACCGTGAAAGCGGCCCGGAATCCTCCTTTGGCCACCTCAGAAACCGCTTGGCGATTGTAACAACCATATGGATAGGCAAGAAAACGGACCGGTTGGCCAGTGACTTCGGCAAGCGCTCTCCTACACGGAATGATCTGGTCTCGTATGGCATCGGTATCTTCAGTATCCAAACGATCATGATCAACACCGTGTGCTTGGAATGAGACCCGCTCTCCGTACTCATCCTGAAGTGTCCTGATGGTATCGGCACTCATCAATGGCAGATCAGGTGCGCTATCTATCCAGTCGCTGACCCCTCCCATTCTACCAGTATTGATGAAATGCGTGTGGGGCACTCCCCTCTTTTCCAACCAAGGAGTAACGGTGGTTGCAAGGGTCTCGTAACCATCATCGAAGGTGATGACGACTGACCGCTCCGGTAGAGAATCACCTCGCTCAAGATAGTTCAGAAGTGCATCCAATCCAATAACCTGATAGCCACTTTCCTTCAGCCACCGTATCTGACGGCGAAAACGTGACGTCGCCAACTGATAGAGTCGAAACGACCATCGCCTACGATCAGTCACGTCATGGTAACAAAGAATCGTCACCGGTTGCGGACGAAAGCGGGTCCATCCCTCACCCGCTTCTCCACGAACACCGTGCCAGAATGCCACATCCCGTGCCAGACGATAGAGTGCGGCACTCACACGCCTTAATCCGAGAAATTCCGATACGGAAAGCAGCGTGCGAATTAGGGAGTCTATTCGTCCGAAATCCTGTCCACCTCCATCGAACAGCCACCCTCGCACCCAGTTTCGCAGCCTGGAATGCGGGTCAATCACAAAGGGGGAAAAACACCATATCGTATCGGGATGATCGTGACAGAGACGCACGTATGTACAACCGTACAGCTTAGATTCACGGATAGAATCCATGAATCCCTTAAGATGTGTGGTATGGACCACTGCGTCCGTGATGTAGAGAAATCTCACCCCGTGTTGAGACAAACGCCAAGCCAACTCTCCATCCGTGTCGGTAAGAGCACGCAGATCAACATTGAACCCATCTACTTTGTCCAGAGTTGCCTTCTGCAGGGAGAAGTGCCCTCCTGACAAATCGTACTGTTCCAGTTCGCTCTTCTCGACACGACATGCTCTGTGAAATCGAGCCAGACGTTCCGCCTCGTACCTCTTGTAAGGCGTGTTTACCACACTTGGATCGGCCAGAATCACACCTTGCCCCCAACACATGGGGTGAGCTTGGTGGAATCGTCGATGGGCTGCAATCAGACCGGGAGTGACCACCATATCATCATCAAGGCTGAGTATGATCTCACCTTGCGCCAGAGAGTTACCCCTGTTGCGTGCTGCAGAGAGTCCTGAACGCTCCTGAACTACGTAACGGAAGGGATATGATGAACTCCAACTTTCTAGAAACGTTTCGGTATCGTCACTGGAACCGTCCACAACAACGATTACTTCGAACCCATCCTCTTTCACTAATGTCAGGGAAACGAGACATCGCTCCAACAATTCCCGCCTGTTGTAGGTGGGAATGACGATGGAAAGATCACTGGTGGTATCCACGCTCATTCCGAATTCCATTTCCAACCACGATATCCCCGCACCATGCCCAGTATCCACTGTCCATGACGCTGTACTCGCTCCCATTTTCCACATGCTGCATTCCAAGGCAACGCAGCGCAACGGACAATCAGGTGGGGTAGAAACACTCTAAAAAAGGGGTATCCATCTCCCATGATCCAGTTCTTCGCAGCCCAAGCCCCGAACCCCTCACCGTGGCGATGGTCATTCTCTGCCCGTTCTCTATCGTTCCGCCACGGCAGGTGGGCGATACGAATAGAAGGAGCGTAGGTAATGGCCTCTCCTTGTTTTAATATCCGGTAGAGAATGTCTCCATCCTCTGCCCCTGGAAAACGAGAACCCTGCCCCAATTGCTCATCGAAACCGCCCACCTTCTGGAGAACCGACTTCATAAAAAAAGAGTTGCCCCCGTTGGGACTACGGTACCAGGGATTGCTCCGACCTTTGATGGTGATGGAACGCGTTCCTTTTTCAGTCAATTCGGTCAAACTGGACAGTGCATCGGGACCATGATGTACATCACCGATCCAGGCTACCGAATTGGGATGGTGCAGCTTGGCAATGCAGGCTTGTTGAAGCCAGTCGGGAGGAGAGATGCAGTCATCGTCGATGAAGGCGATCACCTCCCCCTTGGCCTGCCTGATACCCACGTTTCGTGCCCGTGAAAGTCCCTTTTCCGAAGAGGGCAGGTAACTCAAAAGTTCCGCTTCGAACTGCATCACTATCTCACGGCTCTCCGTTCCACTGCTCTGATCCACAACCAGAATCTCCTCTGGTGCCGGATCCAATTCCAGGAGCGCTAATAACGCCTGACGCAGCAGTTCAGGACGATCCCTTGTCGGCACTACGACGCTTACCGCACTTTCATCTCGACTGCGTGTACTATGGCGCCACATCTTGTAATACTCTCCGAATATACCGGGAATATGGATTCCACTGGCAACATCGACTGCACGAACATACACTGATTCTTAGAAAATGCAGTGACACTAGGGCGTGTTGACATTCAGCCCATATCCGCGCTGGCTTGGCGCCAGTCCTTCGGGTTCGGTCTGAAAAAGCGTCATGCTGCCTTGTTCATCACCCATTTGGCTGTGCCAAACCGTACTTCTCATCTCTTACCTACTGCATTTTTAGCCACAAACGCGGATCTGATCCGGTTGAGAATATGCTCTAGGTGGTTCGATTCAGGAGTGTAGCACGTGACGACAGCCGGAACATCCAGGGACAAAGGTGCCTCCATCCCCACGATTTCAGTTGTGATTGCCACGTATCAGCGCCCGGAACTGCTGCATCACTGTCTGCAATCGATCCTTGAGAACAGCCTTCTCCCCGAAGAGATTATCATTGTGGATCAGAGTGAAGATTCCCGCTCGCGCCACGTCGTTGAACGCTTCGGAACAACAGAGCCTCCCATTCGCTATGTACACTCCTCACCACCCAATAAATCCATAGCGCTTAATACGGTGATTCCACACTGCATAGGTGACTTTCTTGCCCTCACCGATGATGATGTGACTGTTGATCGAGAGTGGTTGAACACCTTCCTCTCTCTCTATGCACACTCCCCTGATATCGATGTCTACTACGGTCGCATGCTCCCCCAACCAGGCACCTCTCCGGACACCTATGTGAATCTCATTGTCGAAGAGAAACCACACACTGTGGAACCATTGCGCACTCCGCTCTATCCTCATTTTACCGGAGCGAATTGTTTCATGCGTCGCAGTCTCTGCCTCAAAGCGGGCCTTTTCAATCCCCACTTCGGTCCCGGCGCTCCTCTCAGCAACAACGATGATGGTGAGATGGGTTATCGACTCGCCCGTTTCGGTGCTCGCATGCGCTTTGAACCTACGCTTAAGATCTTCCACGCTCCCTGGCGGAGTCCTCTGGACAACCAAGCACTCATGAAAGAATACGCCTTCAGCATCGGCGCTTTCGCCGGATACACCCTACGACAGGGTGACACCTGTCCAAGTCGTCATCTTCTTATGAGACTCCTCGCCAAAGCGCGTCGGGTCCTGGTCGGGATTCTTCTGTGGCAATCCCATCGTGTGCAGGACGGGATCATACACCTCAAGGCCTTTTCATCTGGCTTTCTTCAAGGATGGGGCTACAAGACATGAGAGATCCCGCATCACGATTCTATCAACAGGTTGAGGTGTTGCGTGCTCGAGTCCGAACTCTGGCTGGAACCTCCACGGGACACGCACTGGATATCGGGTGTAAAAAAGGGGATGTTTCTTCCGCACTGGCCAAAACCATGCGCTGTGTGACGGCGCTTGACCCCTACCCTCATCCTGACTGGCAGGTTCTGCAAGAGACGCACTCAAACCTCAATTTTGTTCAGGGAGATGGCCAGAATCTTCCTTTTTCCGATGCTTCTTTTGAACGGGTAGTCGCCTGTGAGTGCCTGATGTATATGGATCCCGACCGAACCTTGAAAGAGTGCCACCGCGTCCTGAAACCAGACGGTCTTCTCGTGGTGACCTTTCCTGAGGCGGGACCAATAACCCAGGCTATAGATCCCTATAATCTTGAGAGATTATTTATAAATGTCATCCTGCCGGGACGAGTCTCCCATCGACAGAAAGCACATCACCTGAAAAGCAGTACTCTGCTGGACGCTGCTTCTGACAACGGCTGGCAACTCGAGCATATGGAACGCCGTGGATCGATCCTCTTTATCTATCTTGCTTGGTGGATCGACCGTCTTCAGATCAGGCATCTACCGGAGGACTCCCCGCTACGTCATCTGGCTGCACAGGTGACTTTACCAGTACTCAAACTACTCTTTTTTGCCATGCGTATGGACTGCACTCTCCGCTTTGGACCACTCTCATATAACACCATAATAGTTCTAAAAAAATCAAACACATGACTGCATAGTGCGCATGTTCAAAAAATGCCATTTCACTTGACATTATCGTGAAATAAAACTTATACTGTACGGTGGGTCGTTGGCTTTTCTCCGCCGCTCTATTTCAACCGGCGCGATCTATTAATATCTATTTGTAAGCGCTCTTTTCTGTTCTCACTGCTCAGTGGAGGTATCGATGCTCCGCCACAGAAGGTCTCAAGAGAGTGGATTCACCATAACGGAATTGGTGATGGTGATTGTCATCCTGGGCATTCTCTCCATAACCATCCTCTCTTCCAACCCTACTGACACCGCCTCCATGATGGAGGTTGAGCAGCTTGTTCAGGCAATCCGGCAAGCACAAGCCGGTAGTCTTGACGACACATCTGGATACAACATTCGCTACCTCAGCAGCTCCAGCTTCGAGGTCAGAAACAACAGCAACACGACACTCTCTACTATCATCCTTGATCAAGCCACGGTCTCTAACTTTGGCACCATCACCTTCGACGGCTACGGCGAGCCGGACAATCCGAGCACCATTACCATCACCGGCTCCGGTAGCTCTACGGCCCAGGTTCGCGTCACACAGGAGACCGGCTATGCCGATATTCTCTAACTTCGGTCCGGATGCCGTATCTAATCACTATCGAGATGAGATACGGCATCACTACAACTCTGAAGAGCGTACCAGACAAGCCGGTGTTACCCTGATCGAGTTGATTATTTTCCTCGTTCTTTTAGGCATCATAGTTTCATCTCTCAGCACCGTTATGTTCACCACCATGAAGGATCCGCTCCTGGCCAGGAAAATCCACCAAGCAAGCCTGCTCATCCAGGAGGTCACCGAAGAGATCACCTATGAATACAACAAACTCACACCAACTCAGACCCTCAGCAATATGAAGAGCTTCTCTGATGACACACCGGTCTCTGGTTTCTCGGAGTTCAACCGTACGATATCGGTCAACACCAATCCCGGGAAACCTCCCTGTCCTGCATCAACCTGGACTCAGTGTTGGGTTTTCTCGATCGCAGTGACCGACAGCACCACCGGTGATACGTATGGCTCCATGACCATGACACCCCTGATCAAATAGAGCGAGAGATCCCATGCTCAACACATCCATTCACCGAAAAGGTGACCGGGGATTCAGCCTGATTGAAATGGTGATTGTTATCATGCTGCTCGGTATTCTGGGTGGAGTTCTGGGAAATCTTGTGGTTCCTATGGTCAACTCCTTTATACTTTCCCGCCTCATTTCCTCCACCGACACCGTTAACCGCATTGCTGTGAAACGCATGGCACTGGAGTTGAAACACGCTTCTGCCGTCTCCACCACATCTTATCCCACCTCAGACATCCAGTTCACCAGCGATAGCAAGACTATCCGTTATTACAGCAGCGGTTCCAATCTGATGCGTCAGGAGGATGGCGGCACTGCCCGTCTGATGTCAGAAAGCATCTCCACGCTCCAGTTCAGTTCCGATGGCAACTACATCCAAATCAGTATCTCAAACACCGACGTCAACTTACTATTGCGCACGCGTATTTATCCGAGAAATGTCAGTCTGCCATTTATGTGATGGCTACAGCGATGGAAAACCGGTACACTGGTACAGTGCGGGTGTGGGGACAGGATGGAGGACTAATTGGTGAAAAAGATGCGCTCACAAAGAGGTTCACTTTTAATTTCAGCCATTATTCTTCTGGTGATGGGTGGCATAGTGACTGCTGCCATGGTGAAGATGTCTGAAGTGAACACATCCACCACCGTTGAGAACTACCAAGCTGCAAAAGCTTTCAATCTGGCTGAGGGTGGCATTAAGTGGGCCGTGGGGTCTGTACAGGCTGTTGGCTGTGATCTATCGCAACTCGACTCTTCTGACGGCACCTTCACAACATCAGGTGGTAGTAGTGCTGGCTCTGGTGACTCCGGTGATTCTGGTGGATCCGGCACCGTAACAAATCCCAACAATGACGGCGACTCCTTCTCCTTCAGCCAAGTTACTTCTGCTGATGGTACTTTCCAGGTCGACACGACCGTCGTCAGCGACTCCTTTCTGTTTGAGGCGACTGGCAGCGCCAGTGGTAATACCCGTTCCATTGAGCAAACGTACACCTTCGACGATCTCTGTAACTCCTCAACGTCGGCCTCACCGACGGGGTGGAAGGAATCGCTCTAGGAGCGCGGTTTGGCACGGCCAAATGAGCGACGATCAACGCAACATGGCGCATTAGATGTGAAGTGCCGTGTGATTGGATCCTGTCTTTAGCCTAATACCGCACCACAAAACTCGCACTCTCCCGATGATGCATGGCACGCTTGTCGTACATTTGCGTGGTTGAGATATGGGCATGCCCCACGGAGCGTTGGACTGCTTCGATGGGGCATTTCTGTTCCAGGGCTTGGGTGATGAATGTTGCCCGTGCGGTGTGTAGGGTAACGCCTTTGGGGAGTCCAGCTTTTATGGCGTATTTATGAAAGGTTTACCGATGATGAGCGTTCAATGCTCACCGACATAGTGAACAAGGGTAAGGCAGCGGCTTGTAAGATTAAACATGCAAATAGCCTATTGAAAGTAGATGAGAATGGGCTCAGATGGACCGATTCCAAAACTGCTGAGGCATTCTCCTGTACCAAGCATACTGTAGCCAACATCCGTCAGAGATATGTTCAACTGGGCACTAAAGCTGCTCTGAGGCGAAAAACGAGGAAAAAGTGGTCGCTATCAACTGATCAAACCAATTCCTGCGGAGAGGAATTTACAGCAGATTTCGGACGTGACCTTGCCATATTCCCACTGAACCAGAACACCGCCCTCTGTCAGCAGTGCTTGACGCAGGCTGTTCCTTTCATTTACAAACAACAATCGTGTACGACATGGTCTTTTTCTTTCTGCTCTCCACTGTTCATATTGCGTTGTGGATCTGGCAATCCATTATTGAAAAAAAGGGTGTGATTGATGCTTATTTCAATGGGGGACCGCCAGGTTGGTGCCGGCGAACCAGTCTATCTCGTTTTTGAAGCAGGTCCGACTCACTATGGTCTGGAATCGGCAATGACCTTGGCCACGATGGCAAAAGAAGCTGGAGCCGATGCCATCAAGTTTCAAATAGCAGATCACAAACGCCTAATTACCACAAAGGATCTCCCTTTTTCCTACGGTATTCTTACCGATCGGGACAGTGGTACGATTGAGACGGTGACCGAGCCGCTGATTGACATCTGGGAGCGTCGTTTCCTCTCCAGGGATGAATGGTCTTCACTCAAGGCGCACTGCGACACACTGGGCATTAACTTCTTTGCCACTGTTTTTTTTGAGGAGGATGTCGAATTCCTGACCGAACTAGGGGTTCACTCTTTCAAGATCGCCTCCCAGGATATCGCCCACATGGATCTGATCCGCTACTGTGCTGGCAAACAGATTCCCATCCAAATCGATACGGGAAACGCTACCATCGGTGAGGTGGAACGTGCCGTGGACTGGATACGCGATGAAGGCAACGAAAAGATCATCATCAACCACTGCCCATCCGGTTATCCGGCTCGCACGGAGAGCATCAATCTACGTGTGATTCGCACTCTGAAGGAGATGTTCCCCTATCCTGTCGCTTTCTCCGATCACACGCCTGGATGGGAGATGGATATTGCAGCCCGCGCTCTAGGGGCCGATATCATTGAAAAAACGATTACTCTGGATCGCACCATTCGCAGTTGCGAACATGTCATGTCCCTGGAGCCTCCAGAGATGCCTGTGTTTATCAAGGCGATGCGGGAACTGGAGATCGCTCTCGGAAACTCCAGGTGCATTGTGACCCAGGAGGCGCGTGATTCTCGGGAGTCGGTCCGACGCAGCGGCTTTCTCGTCAGACCGGTGAAAAAGGGGGAACGGCTACAACGCAGTGACTTCGATCTTCGCCGTCCAGGTCACGGCGTGCTCAAGACTGACGACTACTTCCACTATCTAGGACGTACTTTTAGCCGGGATCTTCCGACAGAGCACATGGTGACGGTGGATGATCTAGAGTGAATATGGATTGCTTCCCCTGCCTTATACGTCAACTGAAAGCTTGTCCACTGTAAAGAGAGATGCGCCATGACTCGTGTCGCAGACCAAGATTCCGCTTCCCCCCTTGAGCTAAGTCGCTCCAACGCTTTGTGGCCTGAGACCATTAAGGCAATTCCTGCTGGCGTACAGACCTTCTCAAAAGCGCCTTCACAGCATGTTGAGGGGGTATCACCTTGTTACACGGTCAAGGGAAAAGGGTGTCGGAGTTGGGATCTAGATGACAACATCTATATCGACTATATGATGGGATTGGGGCCAATTGTTCTGGGTTTTGCTGATGAAGAGGTAAATCGAGCAGCAATGGAAGGTATGTCGCTGGGTGTGGTTGCCTCGTTGGCTCACCCGTTGGAGACTAAGCTTTCACAAAAACTTATCGAGCTTATACCGTGCGCCGAGATGGTCCGCTTCGGTAAGAATGGTACCGATGTCACCTCTGCTGCCGTTCGAGCTGCCAGGGGATTTACCAAACGGAATAAAGTCGCCGTGTGCGGCTATCACGGCTGGCAGGACTGGTATATCGGCTCCACCCCACGCAACATGGGAGTTCCCGAGAGTATCCAGGCGCTCACACTTAAGTTTCAGTATAATAATATTAAATCACTGCATGCGCTCTTCCAGAAACATCCTGGAGAGATTGCGGCCGTTATTATGGAACCGGTCAACTTCTACGAACCCGAAGATGATTTTCTATCCAAGGTTAAGGAGTTAACGCACAAAAATGGTGCGCTACTGGTGTTCGATGAGGTGATTACCGGTTTCCGCATGAATATTGGTGGTGCACAGAAGGAGTATGGCGTCACTCCGGATCTCGCCTCCTTTGGCAAAGCGATGGCCAACGGATTCCCCATCTCCGCCGTGGTGGGACGGTCTGACGTGATGGAGATATTCGACAAGGTGTTTTTCTCTGCCACCTTCGGAGGGGATCTTCCATCCATAAGCGCAGCACTGGCCACTATCGAAGCAATGGAACAGCGGCAGACACTCAGCCATATACATGCTATGGGAGCACGCCTCAAAACAGGCTACGCTTCTATCGTCCAGTCACTGGGTATTGAGAAGATAACAAGAATGATCGGTTTTGACTGGTGGCCGGAATATCTATTTTTTAATACCGAAGGGAAAGCATCCAGAGAGATTCAATCCCTCTTTCAGCAAGAGATCGTGCGGCGGGGTGTTTTGACACGGGCTGGCATGATGCTCTGTGGAGCTCACCAAAAAGAAGATATCGACCAGACACTTCACGTGTTCGAACAGGCCCTCTTTGTGGTGAAGGATGCCGTGCGTACTGAGAGTGTCCTAGAACGTCTCGATGGTCCTGTCATTCAACCTGTTATCCGCAAGGTGGATTGACCGTTACTCTCTCAGTAGTGGTGCAATATCAGCTCGGTGTCCGAGGTTTTTCTCATAGTCTGGTTGCCGATAGTGACCGGCCATGCAGTCGTCTATGGCCTCTGAAAGATCCTCCAGGTTCTCGGCAAGTGGATGTTTCAGACGCAAATAAACAGATTTATCCGGATGACGCCGCAACCAATGGGGTGTGAACTCCTGAAACTGAATGGTCGGCGTGCCGCTTGCTATGGCATCAAGCAGGACACCGGAGTGCAGACCAACGATCAGATCCGACCTGGTAGCAATTATCGAAGCGTGGAGATAACAGAGAACAGCTCGGTTATCTCCGATCTGTTCTAATATCTTCTCCAGATGCTCTCTCTTACTCATGGGGTGCGGTTTAAGAAGAATCAGAGCATTGGGATACTTTTTTCGTACCAGAGGTACAGTGATCTCAATCCACGTATCCAATTCTTCAAGATTATAGATTCCCTTCACCCACGATCCCAGAAATAGCGACACGACCTGGCTCTTAGGATCAAAGCCAAGTCGCGTAATCTCCTTCTCCATCATCTTGGGGGCCACCTCTCTGATCCGATCAAGCCAGCCCGGATAGAGCCGTGGGTAGCCAATAGCAGCTACCGGATGATTTAACCCGTACTTTTCCAGTAGATGCAGATCATTCATGCTGTAACAGGCAAAGAGGTCGGAAGCATTCTTATTTTCCACAATATCGACCATTATACTGTCACGTAGCAATCCAAGGGCCGGGGGATGTTGCACCACCCAACCACCTCTGAAACGGGCAATCGCACTCATCCAGCGAACGGTGCGAGAATCAGGTGAACTGCCATAGAACAGAATGGGCGCTTTTGTCGCAAGAAGACGAATGAGCGAAGGGATCAAACAGACCAACGCCATCAGATACCGCAACACCTCTATACCCGGTTTACCCCAACTGTAGAGGTGCGAAATAGAATCGCAAACTCGCAAAGTTTCTTGGTAAAGAAAAGGATCCCGCTTCAATTTAGAATAGACGCTTGGCTCGATAAACAGGAGATGAATCTTGGCATCAGGGTGGTCTCGTCTGATTTCAAGATAGATGGGCAATAGAACGTCAAGTCCTCCAAGACGCGGAGGTATGATGGAGAAAATAGTTGGTGAGGTCATTGGGCTAGGCTGATTTGGAAATAATCTCGATACTGTGGCTCCAACGATCCGCAATATCTGGATTGAGAGGTTCAATGGGATCTTGAACACTATTGAGACAGCGGTAACAGAGCGTTCCTTCCAAATTCTTCTCTAGATGACGGCGACGGAACTCTGTAGTCCGTTCACTGTAGAAAGCCTCTTTCAAGCTCATCTGATTGAGATCCTCAACGGCTAGGAAGTTTTCCATATCACCACAACACATGCGCAGATACCCTTCTGCTGTGACGTAAATGCGGGTGAAAGGCAGTTTACAGTTTTCCGAAATAAAGGTGTCATATTCGATCATCTGACCACTCTGGTTATCGGCTGGAACAACAAGCACTTCATCAACCAAATGACCGATAAGAGGTTCCAAATGGGTGATTGACTCCTCGTTCTGAGGCAAACTGACTGAAGAAACTCCAAGGAAAAAATCATACTTTTTCTTAAGTTTCGAAAGATGTTTGATGCTGGCAATCACCTGATCGAAATGATCACGACGGTGCACCTTCTTGTAGGTCTCCCGATCACCGGCATTGATACTGATCTTGACGCTCTCCAGACCCGCCTCTATGAATTGATCCCACCGCGATAGCTTTTTCTGAGTCACCATACCGTTTGTGGTCAAAAACACATAGTCGTAGTTCAGCTCTTGCTTTGCAATACGGATGAATGCGTCCAGATTTGGATGCATCAAGGGCTCCGCTCCAGCAGCAAAGGAGATCACACGTGACCCCTCTTCATACGCTTCCGTCATGATGCGCCGGCCAAACTCAAGATCCATCCGCTTTTTGGAACGCTTCATAGTATTAATGAAGCAGAAAAGGCAATCCTGATTGCAGGAGTTAGCCACTTCCAACTGAATCTGCTTGGGCCAGGAAGGGTGAAGGGAACATTGCGTACGGCTCTGCTTTTTCTTCAGAGCGCGCTTAAGTCGTGACGCCATGGGAGATGGCTCCTGTCTATTGTGAGACGCATCAGATCTGGACCACAAACGATACGTATGAGCGTCTGTATATGCGATCCGCTATCTACGAAGAATACACATGGCATCACACGCAAAGACAAGGACCGTTTACAGCTAAAAAGAAAATGAAACGTCTCTCTCAAGAACCCATATCAGGGGCGTGTTTAGGAGAAGATTGAGAAGAGATATTGGTCGTAGCCGCCTTGGTCAATGCAGTCGCTTTTGCCGCTCTGGAGTAGTTGGTCGGTCGCCGCCACTGACTGTAATAATAATAGACGGGATTCATAAAATCCTTGTAGCGCAGATAGCGGAAAAGATACTTAGGATGGGTAACAAGATACCAGAGATAGTTGCGCATCACCTTACGTGATGATTCATGAAGAAGATCCGACAACTCCTGATCGGACATATCAGTGAAGTTGAAACGGAACTTGTACGGTCCGGTACCATCACCCAGAGACTCCAGATAGCTCAACTCATCGCTTATCGTTCCGTTGGCCACGCACTCATTGTAGAGCGGACTACCGGGATAAGGGGTGACGTAGTGAAACTTGGTGCCAGGAAAACCGACACGTTTCAACATGTCGATGGTCTCCTGTACTGTTTCCCGTGTCTCTCCAGGATAACCAAGAATCAGACCAATCGATGTGGGTAGTCCCACCTCAAGAGTCTCACGCATGGTGCGTTCGATCCGCTTCGGCGTGATCTTCTTGTGCATGCGCTTGAGAATCTCGGCACTGGCCGTTTCCACACCGTAACCTATGGTAAGACAACCGCTCTTGGAAATGAGGGTAAGAAGCTCCTTGTCCACAGTATCAATGCGGGCGTTTCCATACCAACCCATCTTCATTGGTGCAACTTTTTCACAGAACTCGCGGGTGTACTTTTTACTAAAGAAAAACAGCTCATCGACAAAGTTGATGATGGTGATCCCGTACTTCTCCTTAAGTAACGTCATCTCTTCCATCACATTCTCGATGGAGCGCTTGCGAATACTCTCGAACATCTGGGTGCAATATCCGCAGACAAAAGGGCAGCCGCGACCAGACATCACTGCCATAACCCGGTGTTCCTGACCTTTTGGAAGTTTCGGCAGATATTTTGGAGACATGTAGATATCGGTTTTGAGAAACTCCGAGTACTCATCCATATCCACAAGATCGTAGGCAGGAAAAGGGACTGAATCGAGATCCTGGATCAGTTCACGGGGAGATGTTGAACGGGTCACTTCCCCGTCGCGATAGACAATCCCCTTCACTTGGCCAAGTTTGTCCATGTTGTTGAGAAGATCAACAATGGTCAGCTCTCCTTCGCCGATGACACAGATATCTACATCACTATTCTCAACCACCAATGTCGGGCTGTGGGAGGCAAGCTGTCCGCCAAGAATGATCGGTTTTGCGTACTTTTCCTTGAGCCAGGATGCCAACTTCTTGACAAAGACATACTCGAAACTGATGGCGGTCAGGCCAAACATGTCTGGATTGAAACGTTCGATACTCTGCGCCACACTCTCCATGTCCACATTCTCTTTGGAAAGATCCATAATCTGGACTTCATGACCTGACTCACGCAAAACAGCAGCAATGTAGGCAAGTCCTAACGGGAATGTTCCGTAGGGATTTTTCTTACCATTTGAGTGGTTAGGACGAATGAGAAGTACGCGATATGCCATGGATGGGAATCCTCTTTTTACTGGTCGGGATCCTAGATAACGAGGCGTCGATGGAGATATATGATCATATTCAAGATGCTCTCTTTCCAATACACACAGAAACGGACAATCACACTCCGACCGCAGAAAGGATCACAGACATCAACCATTTTGACGAAAAACGCCAGCAAGCATGTAATTCAATTGAAACTGTCAACGCAATAAAAATGGATCTCACTATATTGTCAGGTCGGGAGGATGTCACCTAGAAAACAGAACTGGATCTGTCCTGGTTCAGCGGGAACATGACAATCGCCAACATTAAACGATCGGGTATCAGACCGGCGTGAAGTACCGTGTGATTATATTCCGACTATGAGCTATCTATGAAGTCCCGTAAGATCAGGATGCGTTCTTGGTCTAATACCGTACTACAAAACTCGCACTCTCCCGATGATGCATGGCACGTTTGTCGTACATTTGCGTGGTTGAGATATGGGCATGCCCCACGGAGCGTTGTACCGCTTCGATGGGGCATTTCTGTTCCAGGGCTTGAGTGATGAATGTTGCCCGTGCGGTGTGGGGAGTGACGCCTTTGGGGAGGCCGGCTTTTTTGGCGTATTTGTGGAAGGTTTTCCAGGCCTGGGTATTGGTGAGAGCGCGATGAGGATCGGGGTTGCGCACGCGCAGGATGATGTAAGCTTTGGGGTCGTTACCGTGGCCTGCTGTATCCAGATAGCGCCTGAGGGCAATCTGGAGTTCTGTATGGATGGCAATCTGGTTCTGTTTACCGCCTTTAATCTTGAAGTCCAGCACCCAGTAGCCGCCATCTTCATAAAAATCCCGCACCCGCA
>JADGBX010000090.1 GCA_015231265.1 Magnetococcales bacterium
GTAATAACCGGCTGGCTATCATTGAGAAAGAGTACCTCATGGCCGGCAAGGAGTTCGAAGATGCGGGCAGCTCGGAGGTGCCGCTCAACTTGGCCGTTCTGGTGCCGAAAGCGCGGGCCAGTGCCTTCAGTGAACGCCTGCTCACCGAAGAGAGAATCCTGAGGGTCATTCTTGGACTTGCCCTGCTGACAGCACTTCTGGCTCTGGCGATGGTCGTCGTTCGTCGAGTCAGGCTCATGACACGCCGCACCAAGCTCTATGCGGAGCAGGAGCTGGGAGTCTCACTGAAAACCCGCTACAGCGGCGACGAACTGATCACCCTGGACAGAGCCCTGATCACGCTGGAGCAGCAGAACCGCACGGCCAACCGCTTCAACAACCTGATCAACCAGATTCTCCGATCCAGCTTGAGCAAGGTGCCGTTGCAGCAGTTGTTGACCACTCTTCTGGAGCACATCCTCGACAACGACTGGGGCGTCGGAGCCATTCGCGCAGGCATCTACCTGAAAAACACCGAGACCGGGAAAACGGAACTGTGCGCCCAGACGGGCGAAGAGAGCGACAGCGCCATCCCCAAACTGATCAACGACACGAACAGGCCGGAAAGAGTCGCGATCGAAAAGTGCCGACTGGTCACCGTCAACCAGAATGACGAAGAGCGTGACGCGGAATCCCCGGAGACGGGGGAGCCGATCAATCGTTACTGCATTCCCATCCTCTCCAGAGGTGTCGTGCTGGGGGTTCTTGTGCTCTGGCTGCGGCAGAAGAATGATCAACAGCGCGATGAGTCTGAGCATCTCTGGACCATCTCTCACACGCTGGCCGGCGCCATCGAGAGAAACCGCTCCGACACCCAACTGGATCTGGCCCGCAAAGAGGCCGAGCAGGCCAACCGGGCCAAAAGCGACTTCCTGGCCAACATGAGCCATGAGATCCGCACCCCCATGAACGCCATCATCGGCATGGGCCACCTGTTGGGCAAGACCGGCCTGCGACAGAAACAGAAGGATTTTTTAGACAAGATCAACAACGCCTCCCACTCCCTGTTGGGGATCATCAACGACATTCTCGACTTCTCGAAGATCGAAGCGAACAAGATGCATCTGGAGGCGGTGGAGTTTAAACTGGAGAGCGTTTTGAACAACGTCTCCGACCTGATGGCCCCGAAAGTGGCCGAAAAAGGGCTGGAGTTCCTCTTCGTCTACTCTCCCGAGACCCCCTCCTCCCTCGTCGGTGATCCTCTGCGGCTGGGTCAGGTACTGATCAATCTGGTGGGCAACGCCCTCAAGTTCACCGAGCGCGGAGAGATCGTCATCTCCGTGGAACCGGAGCACAGCTCGGCCAGCTTCACCTGGCTCAGGTTCACCGTCCAGGACACCGGCATCGGCATGACCACCCAGCAGCAGGGGAAGCTCTTCAAAGCCTTCTCCCAGGCCGACAGCTCCACAACCCGCAAATATGGCGGCACCGGACTGGGGCTGACCATCTGCGACCGTCTTGTGGGAATGATGGGCGGCAGCATCTCCGTTGTGAGCGAACCGGGCAAGGGGAGCCGCTTCTCCTTCACTGCCGCCTTCGATCGTCTTGACGGCGACGAGGAGAAGAGCCACCCTCCGGTCCACCTGAGCGGAAAGCGGGTACTGGTCGTGGATGACAACAGTTCGTCCCGAGACATTCTGAACGAGCAGTTACGGTCGTTCGGTTTTGACGTCACCACCATCAACTCCGGGCAGGCGGCCATCGACGAGCTCTATCGGATTCAGAACACCAAGGAACCGGCGTATGATCTGGTTCTCATGGACTGGCAGATGCCCGGGATGGATGGCATCGAGACCATGCAGGCCATCAAGAGCGATCCGAACATTCCCACGCCACCCGCCTCCATCATGGTCACCGCCTATATGCGCAGCGAAGTGATGGAGCAGGCGGAGAAGATCGGCCTGGATGGGTTTTTACCCAAGCCGGTCAGTCCGTCAACGCTGCTGGAAGCGATTCAGGTCATCTCCGGCGAACAGAAACCGAACGGCGCTTCAAACGGCGATGAGGACGAATTGGAGCTGGAGTCACAGGTCAGAAAACAGGTGAGAAATCGCACGGTTCTCCTGGTCGAAGACAACGAAATCAATCAGGAGGTGGCAAAAGGGATACTCTCAGGACTGGAGATGGTGGTCGATGTGGTCTCCACTGGACGGCAGGCGGTCGAGGCGATTTCCCGGAATCCGCACCGACATGCCATCGTTCTGATGGATCTGCAGATGCCGGACATGGATGGATTCCAAGCCACCTGCGCCCTGAGAGAGGACCAGAACAACGCCAATCTGCCCATTGTCGCCATGACCGCCCACGCCATGGCCGGCGACCGGGAGAAGTGTCTGGCAGCAGGCATGAACGACCACGTGGCCAAGCCTATCGATGTGAAGGAGCTCTACCGCTGCCTGCAACGCTGGGTCTCTCCTTCAGAAGAGAATCTCGAACTCCAGACGCCTACGGCAGCACCTACCGCCCCTGCTCCGCCGCTGTCGCCCCTGGAATCACCCGGCAGTACACCTGCCGACCCCGATTTCCCCATCTATCTTCCCGGCATCAACATCAAGCACGGCCTCCATCGGGTTCGCAACAACCACGCGCTCTTTTCTCGCTTGATTCGGGATTTTTCCAACCGTTTCATCCCCTCCTACATCGAAGAGATTCGGGTGGCTCTGGAGAACCTCGACGATCTGGATGATGCCAAACAGATGATCCACACCCTCAAAGGAACCTCCGGCAATATCGCGGCATCGCAGGTGAGCCGAATCGCTCTGGAGCTGGAACAGGCGATCCAGAGACAGGAGAAAACCGCGTGGGACTCTCTGCTGACGCAACTGTCTGCCGGCCTGGAAGAGGTGACTCAGTCCGCGACCATTCTGCACGACCTGGAGAACAGGGAAGCAGATGACTCGGGCGACGACAGCCGGGAAACCGCAGCGCCCCTCCCAGTGGATCTGGAGACCCTCAACCCGCTTCTGGAACAGATGGAGTCGCTGCTTGAGAGCTTCGACCTACAGGCGCGCACTCTTCTGGAACCCCTTGGCAAAGCGCTCGCCGGAACACCTCTGGTGGATCAGTTCAGCAGGCTGGAAGAGAGTGTGATGAAGCTGGACTTCGTTCGGGCACAACGGCAGTTGATCGCCCTGACACGGGAGGCGGAGCTGAACGGAGACGCCTAGGGCGTGTCTTCAATGAGCCCGAAACAGAGAGGAGGAGAGCGCTGAGCAGTCGCCTCAATTCTCCTCCAGCAGCGTTCTCAGTGCTTCGGTACGCTGACGCGTCATTCGCTCCAGGCAGATATCGTAGAAGAGTGTGTAACCGGTCCCACCCCGTGAAAGGTAGGTCTCAGCCTCGCAGTTGCGGTCACGAAAGGTGATCCATGCCCGCTGTGCGGCAACCAGGCTCTGCTTGAAACCGGGATCCAGATCCCGTGTTAACAGCACCCAACTGCTATTGAGATCCTCATCGGCCCGTTTCAACGCCTCGCCCGCACAGTACTTCATCTCGACGGTGTTGTACGCCTTTTCACAGTCGATCCGAACAGGAGGATCTGCGCGCAGAAGGGAAGGAAGGGCGAGACACAAGCCGATAGCGACGCTCATGACGAGCGTCGGGACCACCGGCACACGGCAGCAGCGACCACGCATCAACCGCACTTGGAGTAACCACACTCCAGACAGGTGTCGCAGCCATCGAGCCGCACCACCGACATCTGGCTGCACTTGGGGCACTGCTTGCCACCGGAGAGCCCTTCGGAGACGGCCTTTTCCCGTTTCGCCTTCAACTCCTCCGACACCTCCGGCGCTTCGATGAGGCCGATCTTCTTCAGATGCTTCTCGATCACCTCGCCAATCTCAGCCACCAAGCTGGGCATGTACTTGCCGCCGGGCTTGTAATAACCGCCTCGGGGATCGAACACCGCCCGCAACTCCTCCACCAGAAACGTGGTGTCGCCACCGCCACGGAACACCGCCGAGATGACGCGGGTCAACGCAACGATCCAAGAGAAGTTCTCCATGTTCTTGGAGTTGATGAAGATCTCAAACGGCTGCCGCCGCTCCTGGGGCGTTCCTTCGTCGATCACGACGTCGTTGATGGTGATGTAGAGAGCGTGGTCCGAAAGGGGGGTCTTGATCTTGTAGGTCCCGCCCTCAAGCATCTCCGGACGCTTGAGCAGCGGACGCATGTGGATCACTTTGGCCGAGGCATCGCTCTGGGCGGGCTGCGGCTCATCCTTGACCACTTCGTAGCCGACGATCTTGTTGCCGATTTCCGTTGTCATCGCTCTTTCCCTGTTTTATTTATGATTCTCATAGCCTTGATGCGCGATCGCCGTCCACTCAGAAACGCCCGTAATACCCCTCTTTAAGCGCATCGTAGAGGTTGGCTGCCGTGTGCTCCTCACCGTCGTAGAGAACGGTCTCATTCCCCTTCAACTCCACCGTTTCACCACTCTCAAGCGTAAAGCGATAGGTGGTGGCGGCCAGATCCTCATCCTTGACCAGCACCCCCTGGAACGCCTCCGGATTGAACCGGAAGGTGGTGCACCCCTTGAGCCCCTTGTCATAGGCAAGCTGATAGATATCCTTGAAACGGTCGAAGGGATAGTCGGTGGGCACGTTGATGGTTTTTGAGATGGAGGAGTCCACCCACTTCTGGGCGGCAGCCTGAATCGCCACGTGCCCTTTGGGATCGATCGCCCCGGCATCGACGAAGTTCTCCGGGAGCTGATGGCGCTCATCCATGGATTCCGGGTCGGCCTGGGGATTGACCAGCGCCCGATAGGCCAGCAGCTCGAAGGAGAGCACATCGACCTTCTCCTTGGTCTTCTTGCCCTCGCGAATGATGTTGCGGCTGTATTTATGGGCAAAGCTCGGCTCGATCCCGTTGGAGACGTTGTTGGCCAACGACAGGGAGATGGTCCCCGTGGGCGCGATGGAGGTGTGGTGGGTGAACCGACTCCCCTTCTCGGCGATCCTTTTACGCAGCTCTGCCGGGAACTGCGCAAGATAACGGCTGTAGTTGGCCAGCAACTCCCGCCCCATAAGCCGATCACCGGGGCCATATCCATCCTCGGAGACATCGGGATTGCGGGAGATCATCTCTTCATCGACGGTAAACGTCTCCTCCATGATCGGCGCCGGCCCTTTCTCCTCGGCCAGATCGACACCGGTCTCCCAACCGGTGACGGCCATCTCCCGCGCCACTTTTTCGGTAAACACGACGGAGTCCTCGTCTCCGTAGGTCATGCCCAGCATGGTGATGGTGGATCCTAGACCGAGAAACCCCATGCCGTGACGCCGTTTGCGGGCGATTTCAGCCCCCTGTTTCTCCAGGGGAAGCCCGTGCAGCCCCACCACGTTGTCCAGCATGCGGGTGAAGATGCGCACCACCGTGCGATAACTCTCCCAATCGAACTCCGCCCGGCGGCTGAAGGGGTTGCGCACGAAGCGCGTCAGATTGACCGAACCCAGAAGACAGGCGCCGTGGGCGGGCAGAGGCTGTTCACCGCACGGATTGGTGGCCCGGATGGTTTCGCACCACCAGAGATTGTTCATCTCATTGACTTTATCCACCAGAATAAAGCCCGGTTCGGCGTAGTCGTAGGTGGCGGACATGATCAGATCCCAGAGCCGCTGTGCTCGGATCTTGCGCACCACTCGACACGCCACCTCGCCGCGATCATTGGTGCGGTAGCCGCTGGTGGTGGGCCAGGGGCGGTAGACGATCTCCGCCGTGGGATCTTCCAGTTCAAAAGTGTTGGCAGGAAAGACCAGAGGCCACTCCAGATCGTCGCGCACCGCCTCCATGAAATCCTTGGTCACCAGGCAGGAGAGGTTGAACTGGCGCAAGCGGCCATCCTCCCGTTTGACCCTGATAAAGTCGACGATATCGGGGTGGGAGACGTCGAAGGTGGCCATCTGAGCACCGCGACGATCACCGGCCGAACTGATGGTTCGGCACATGGCGTCGAATATATCCATGAACGAAAGCGGCCCCGAGGTGCTGGCGCCCGCCCCGGCGACAAACGCCCCTTTGGGACGCAGCGTCGAGAACTCGTAGCCGATGCCGCACCCCGCCTTGAGGGTCATCCCCGCCTCGTGTACCGAAGAGAGAATTCTGTCCATGGAGTCGCCGACCACGCCGGCCACCGTACAGTTGATGGTCGAGGTGGCGGGTTTGTGCGCCTGGGCTCCGGCGTTGGAGACGATCCGCCCGGCGGGAATCGCGCCATGCAGAAGCGCCCAGACGAACTTCTCGTACCAGTGCTCGCGGATTTCGGGAATCTCGGCATCGGCCAACGCCCGGGCAACACGCTCCATGGTCTCACGGGGCGTGCGATCGATGGGACGCCCATCTTTCGTCATCAATCGATATTTCCGCTCCCAGATATCGTGGGAGGCGGGTTGAAGGTCCAACTCTTCGGTGTCGTTGGCCATGGAGGGCCGGGGAGTTCCTGGCATGATGAATCCATTTCTTCACGTCGTGGGGGGCCGCCAGCCACGCAGTCCGTACGCTGGCGATCTTTCGAGACAACACGCAACGATGGTGCCACTCTCTCAGGAGGAAATCGAGGAAGTTATCACTTTGAACCTACCAAGGTACAGGTTACACGACCTTACAAAAATAATCAATACAATCAATACAGTAAAACCAAACACCACAACAGACATGCAACGTGCAACAGACTGAAAACCGGGACATTGTTTCGAATACACCGACTGCAAACAGAACGTCTGACAGTGGCTAAGCAGAGAGGCATGGACGATAGCCAAAATGCTGACAGCGACAGAGTTTTATACACAACGCACCCACTTTCAAAGCAGATGATCTTGAACTCATCATAAATTTGTCACACAATATTCGCGGAAAAGACACGACAACAACACAAGACTCGCAGTATAAATCCATCAAGGAAGGTCTTATAAGATGTCTACTGATGACAGGGGAGAAGCCACGGACAGCATCGCCCGCTTCATGATCGAAGAGCTGCTGTCGTTGTCGAAGAAGTGCCTACCAAAAGATGTGGGGGCTAAAACGGAGATTCCCTACGGCGATAACGGCCATCGATGCGTCATCAACATCTCAGGCAACATCGAGATGATCGGACCCGGCTGTTATGAACTCATCGAGCTCCACCCTGCGATCCTGGATCAGATCTGTCAGGCCCACAACACCGACATACGCATCATGGCCTACACCTTGGAGAAGATGATCGGGATGCTGGATCACCACCAATACGCTCTATCTGCAACCATGGATCTGTTGGTGGGCAACAATTTCCACAAGCTTCACGAGGAACAGATCACGTCAATCGGCGAGATGCTGGCAGGTGCACTCAGCGACCTCGCTCAGAAGCCGGAGCTCAATTTCAGCGCTCTGTCACACAGAATGCAACCCGCCTGACTGTTTGTTGACTGAAGGAAGCGGTCAGGTTTCTGAGGCCTTGCCGTCAGCACTGTTGGAGGCCACACCACCCGCTCCATCGGTGATTCTGGTGATGGCGTCGCCACTCAGCGACCAGATGGCGACGCTCTCCTCCTTGGTCTCGATCTTGGCGATCCGCTTGGCGTGGTAGAAGATCCGCTTGAAGACATCGAGAATCTCCATGAATGCGGTGTAAGCGGCCAGATTCTCGGACACGGTGGCGTGCAGGCTGCGGATCTGCCGGGAGCGCAACTCCATATCGATCCCGACGATCTCCTCCTTCATGTCGAACACCATCCTGGCCGACTCCTGATTGTCGGTGATGAACGCCGTACTGGCAGAACGAAACGCCCACACCACACTCTCCTGAAGCCGCTGAAGATCCTTTTTTCCTTCGTCAGCGATCTCCGCCTTCTCCTTGATGATGTACTCGGCGAGAACGTGAACGTTGTTGTTGACGATATCGCTGATGTACTTGATCTCAATGATCGCCGCCACGGAGGCCAACACTTCGTCAGAGACCTTCGGCGGCAGGTTGCGACTGCCCATCTTGGAAAGATGGCGGGTAAAATACTCATAGATCTCATCGACGTGGGCACTGCGCTGGCGAATCGACTCGATTCTTTTGAGATCCCGCTCAAAGAGACTGGGCAATACGTCGGCCACCATCCCTTCCACCAGTTCAGCCATCACGTTCATCTCACGCCGGACAAGACTCAGAGCAAAGGCCGGTGTGGAGAGCATGGTATCATCAAGATATCGGGGCCGATATCGGGCTGGAATGCCCTCCACCCCCTCACCCTGCACACCCTTCTTCTGCTCGGGCACCACCCAGAGGCAGAAACGGGCGATTACACCGGTAAACGGCAGGAAGAGAACCGCCATCACAAGATTGAACAGGGTGTGGGCATTGGCCACCTGCCGAGGCACTTCAGCGGCTAATCGGCTCAACCCCTCAAGCTCCGGATGGCTTGGAGAGTAGTTTCTGACCACCTCGGCGAATGGCGGGATAAAGGCAACGATAAGGAGCGCCCCCAGCACATTGAACAGCGTATGCGCCACCGCGACCCGCACCGCTTCCCGCGGTTTACCCAGAGAGGCGAGACCGGCGGTTACACAGGTGCCGATATTGGCCCCCAGCGTCAGGGCGATCCCAGCCTCCAGAGAGATCAACCCCTGCATGGCCAGCGCCAACACCACGCCGGTGGTGGCCGACGACGACTGAACCAACGCCGTGAACATCGCCCCCACCATCACACCCACCATGGGGTTGGAAACCGTCTGCATGAGCTCCATGAACGGCGGATGCTGCCGCAGAGGGTGCATGGCGCCACTCATCATGTTCATACCGAAGAAGACCAGCCCCAGGCCCAACAACAGGTGTCCATACTGGCGCATGGACTCCTTCTTACCCATGGTGATCATCAGGAAACCACCGATGATCATCACCAGAGCATATTTGGTCACTTTGAAGGCGATCACCTGCGCGGTGATCGTCGTACCGATGTTGGCCCCGAAGATCACACCGATAGCCTGGGCCAATGTCATCAACTCCGCCGTAACGAAGCCGACCAGCAACACCGTAGTCACCGATGACGACTGGATGATGGCGGTGACGAACGCGCCGGTGATCATCCCCATGAAGCGGTTGGTGGTCAGGGTGTGCAGAATCCCCTTCATCCGATCACCAGCAACCAGTTTCAGGGACGTTCCCATCTTCTCCATGCCGTAGAGAAACAGCGCCAAACCCCCGAACAGCTCCATCGCCAGGGTGACGAAGTTGATTCCCCCACCCTTCCCCGCCTCACCAGCCTGCGCCAAAGCAGGCAGCGCCAGGAGGCAGACGACAAAGAGAGCCAGAACCCTTTTCAAAGACGATGAGGAGGTCTGAAAGAGGGAGTGGGGCATAATTGAAACTCCATGAGAGAGGCAGATCGTGCCGGAATGTGACGGCCATGTCACAAAGATGCCATACAACGAATGATCCTGTTGCGATCTGACGACAAAAGCAAGCACTATTTGCCCATAAAGGGATTTTTCTTTCAGAACACCGCAGCGTGATGAATGAAGGAGCGGCAACGGGAAGCAATACTGACAATCACACGCCCGACAAGGGAGGAGAGAAAGAGAGTTCTACCCCTTGATCAGGGGTATTTCAGGAGAGTCACTTCACTACAAATCGTCCTGTTCAGGGGGAGGGAACGGTCTCAACGGAAGCGGTGAGCCCGTAGGTGGCCAGGAACGGGATCTGATAGAACTTTTCACCCACCTCGACCTCCTGATAGCCTCGCCGCCCCACCTGCTTCCAGATGATGCGAAAATGGGAACACTTACCCGGCCCAGCCGTCAGATTGAGGGTGATCTCCCGGCGCACCTCGTTTTGCAGATCCAGATTAAGCGCCCGGGAGATCTGACTCTTCACCTCACTGTTGAATGAGGCGAACACCGCCCCGGAGAAGGTGGACTCCTTCCCCTTGATCCGTCCGATCTCCAGGCGGCTGTGGGCACTGCGGCTCAGAACCAGTTCACTGGTCATGGGAGAGTCGCCATGGCGATTGTCCAGAGGGAAGAGTTCACTGGCCAGAACCATCTCCTCCTCTTCCTCTTCAACAAACTCCCGGACGAAGTGGATCATGCTCTTTCCGGGTTCAAGAGGTTTCTCTTCTTGATTGTCACGCCGCTTTTTCCACCGATCAAACGCTTCAGAGCCGAAATAGCCCACAGCAACGGCGGCGGTTATCAGTGGCATCATGGTTGGCACTCCATGTGTAGGATTGACGACACATCCCAAATATGTTCGAAACATCCCCGAATTGCGCCAGGGGTGTGTTCGTTGATCACACCTTGGAACTGGCGCGCTTCTTGGGCAGTTCATAAATCAACATGTGCGCGACAGTCAGGCCGACGAAGGCCCAGCTCACAGGACCGTGCAGCTTCATGGGTTTGACCACCTTCAGCCCGGTCAGCATGCTCAGACTGAGCGTGGCGGCCATGCCTGCCTTGACCGCTTCCCGTCCGAGACGCCTGCGGGCGGCCGCCGGAGAACGCCGAGCCTTGGGCCGACCTCTGCCCTTACGAGCAACCGCACGTGTGGGTGATTTCCGTTGCCGTTTATTCATCGGCTTAACAGAACCATCTTCGTTGAGTTCGAGACCGAACTGACTGATATGGGCGTCCATGAACCTCACCATCCTTCGCATGCTGGAGGAGAAGAGCGCACGTCAATGGGACTGCGCCCTCTCGATTAAATACTAATGAGAATTATTCGCATTTAAAGGGTTCATGTCAACCATTATTTCTTCCCTCAACAAAAAACACCCGAAGACCGTACGGTCTTCGGGTGTCTTGTCACTGCATCAGCAGCGTCGAGATGTGTCGATCAGGAGGCCTTCTTCTCCATGCCGTACTTACGCATGAAGCGCTCGACACGACCTGCGGTATCCACCAGCTTGTGCTTACCGGTGAAGAACGGATGGCAGGCGGAACAGACGCTGAGGGTCGTATCCTTGGAGGTGGAGCGCGTCGAGAATTCGGTCTGGCA
>JADGBX010000091.1 GCA_015231265.1 Magnetococcales bacterium
AGACAACCGGTCTTGCCGGTGGCACGGGAACAGCGGTTTTCATACTCGGGTTGGGGCGTCTTTCCGGAGAGACGTTGATCGTCACCCGCTATCTGCTCACCGCCTTTTCGGGGGAGAAGGCGCTGTGGCAGGCGATGACGAAGGATCTGGCCGGGGTGGAGGTGTTGATCACCTACAACGGTCGCCGGTTCGATCAACCGATTATCGACAGTCGCTGCCGTCTGCTCGGGCTCCCCGGGTTGGATCCGGCGTTACATGCCTGGGATCTGCTCTACCCGGTGCGTCGCGCCTTTCGCACCGTCTGGCCCGACTGCCGGTTGATGACCGTGGAGGAGAGGCTGCTGTCGCACCATCGTCAGGATGATCTGCCCGGTTCGGAGGCGCCGTGGGTGTGGCGGGAGTGGCTGCAACAGGGCATCCGAACACGGTTGAAGAGGGTACTTGACCACAATGGCCGCGATGTGGAGAGTCTGGCGGCGCTGCTGCTTATGTTGCCGCGCGTCTTCACGGAGCCGATGCGGTTCGGCGCCGATATGGTGGGGGTTTCCAAGTCGTGGATCGAGAGCGGCGATACTCTCACTGCGGTGGCGCTGTTGTCAGCGGCCCGTCGTCGCCTGGATGATCGGGCACTCTTTCACCTCTCTCTGCTCTATCGTCAACAGGAGGCGTGGCAGGGGGCGGTCTCTCTTTGGCAGGTTCTGGCATCACGGGGCCATGTCGAAGCGATGGAGCGGTTGGCGAAGTACCATGAACATATCGCCCATGATCTCGATGCCGCCCTGCGATGGACCGGCCATCTGATCCGGGTGGATGGGGCGCAGCCCGCGCATCTCCACCGCCAGCAGCGCCTGGAAAAGAAGCGAGCCGGAGTGGGGAAGGGGTGATTCATACGCCACCTCTTTGACCTGTTGTCTGCATTGATTTGTCGATTATAGCCTGTTCGATTGAGGAGCATACATCATCCATTACGAGGCGGATGGTGTTCAAGGCGTGCCCATTCCGACAACGGTGAGCTGTATGATCTGGAACTCCATCTGGACCATGACCGTGATCGATCTGCTGATCATTTCGGCCACGGTGTTCGTTTTCTGGAACTACTATAAAGCGGTGCCGGTTCTCGAGCAGATCAATGCTCGGCGTCCTCTGTTGATGATTCTTCAGGGGTTGCTCGTCATCGCCCTGTTCTATCTGGCTGACCTCTTCACCATGTTCGTGCTCCCTCTGTGGATACCGATGAAGAGCGCCATGGTCGTGATGCATGAGCTGCACCTCAACTATAAATGGATCGTGGTGCTGGTCGGGGTGGGGTTGATCGTCATCGGTCTGTTCCATCTTATCAAGGTTCTCTTCCCGACGATCATCTCGTTCCAGAATCAGTTGGAGAAGAAGGAGTCCTACCTCAACAGTATTCTGCACTCCTCCTTCGATCAGGCCATCGTCGCCACGGACCAGGACTTCCGGATCACCTTCTTCAATCGCGCGGCTGAAGAGCTGTTTCCATTGAACAGGCAAGAGAGTTCCGAGCGCACCCTCTTGGCGCTCATCGCTCTGGAAGACCTCGATGGTGATGCGGTCGCTTCGGGCATCAAGGAGGTGGACGAGAGCAGCGCCTATCGCTTCACCATCCGCCGCAAGCGGCAAGGGGGGGTGGCGCAGATTCTCGAATCCCGGATCTCCAGCATTCGAACCCGCAAGGGAAGGCGTATCGGCTATGTGCTCAATGCCCAGGTGCGTGGCGATGATGTGGAAAGAGCTACAAACACTGCTCGGTCACTGGCAAGAGCATCATCCGCAGCATCTCCTGCGTACGATCGAAACGCTGTGCCGGGAGATGAACGAAGGGGTCTCCATCTGGGACGGCGATGGGCAGATGTTGTTTGCCAACCCTACCGCTCAGAGGCAGTTCTCCATTGGCAAGGAGCAGGAATCCTCCCTCCACTACAGTGAAATCACAGGCCACCTCTTCGACAGCCACGGCGCCGCCATGACCCATGAGCGGTTCCCTCTCGCCCAGGCCGTACACGGAGAGGCCATTGAGCAGGAGACCGTTATCGGAATCAAACGTGAACATCAAAACGTCTGGTTCCAGCTCAACATCTACCCCCTGCCCTCGCCGCAAGAGAACGCTCCGAAAAAGCTCTTCCTCTCTCTTGCCCACGAGGTGAGCGAAGCGGTGGAACGGGGCCGCGATCTCAGCCAAACGGCCCACTACGACGCCCTCACCGGTCTGCCCAACAGAGCACTGCTCAACGACCGCATGAAGACGGCTCTGGCCCACTGCACGCGCACGGGGCAGATTCTGGCCATCTGTCTGCTGGATCTGGACGGCTTCAAACCGATCAACGACACCCTTGGCCATGAGGCGGGCGATGAAGTGCTGAAGATCACCGCCAACCGGCTTCTGGAGAACATGCGCGGCAACGATACCGCTCTGCGCCTGGGCGGCGATGAGTTCGTTCTGCTGATCAACGATCTCAAGTCGGAAGATGAGTGCGTTCTGGTTCTCAACCGTATTCTGGCCTCCATCGCCAAATCGATCACCATCGGCGAGTCGGTCTGTACCGTGACCGGCAGCCTCGGGGTGACACTCTTTCCCAACGACCCTTCCGATCCCGGCATACTGCTGCGCCATGCCGATCAGGCGATGTACAAGGCCAAAGAGCACGGCAAGAACGACTTCGAGATGTTCGACCCCACGCTCGCCTCACGCCATCGCGCCAACCGCAGCACCTTGGCCCGCATCGCCAAGGCGATGCAGAAAAAACAGTTCGAACTGCACTATCAACCGCAGATCAACTGCGCCACCGGTCGCATGGTCGGGGTTGAAGCGCTGATTCGTTGGAACCATCCGGTGCTCGGTATTCGCTCTCCAGGGGAGTTTCTCCCGCTTCTGGAGAAGGATGACATGATCATCGAGGTGGGCAACTGGGTCATCCAGGAGGCGCTGGCCCAGTGGCGACTCTGGAAGGCGGAGGGGATCGACCTCACCATCGGCATCAACATCGCCGCCCGGCAACTGCTCCACTCCGGATTCGGTGAGATGCTGAAAACCGTGCACGCCTCACTGCCCGAGGGAGAGGCCAATCCTCTGGAGCTGGAGATTCTCGAAACCGCCGCCCTGGAGGATATGAACAGCGTCGCCCGACTCATCAACGATAGTCGGCGGCTGGGATACACCTATTCGTTGGATGACTTCGGCACCGGCTACTCCTCTCTGGCGCACCTGAAACATCTATCGGTGGATGCGTTGAAGATCGATCAGAGCTATGTGCGGGACATGCTGGATGATCCGGGTGATCTGGCCATCGTACAGGGCATTATCGGCATCGCCGAGGCGTTCGACGCCAAGATCATCGCCGAGGGTGTCGAGAACATCGATCAGATCATGATGTTGATCGGCATGGGTTGCGAGATCGTACAGGGCTTCGCCATCGCCAAGCCCATGCCCGGCGACAAGATCTCGGCATGGTTGACCAACTACAACAGCAACCCGATCTGGCAGACCGCCCGCGACAGCTACCCCTCACGGGGGCAGTTCGAAATGCTGGTGATCGAAGTGGCCCATCGGCACTGGTTCGAGCAGATTGAGCGCGCCTACAGAGACGGCGCCATCGAGAAGGGGCGCATGCCGACGCTGGAGAGCTATGATCAGTGCAAACTGACCAGTTGGTATCTGGGTGAAGGCGCGGCGCAGCACGGCCATCACTCCCTGCTGCACGCAATGGATGTCAACCACCGAAAAACCCATGAGAAGTATCAGCAACTGTGCGATCAGGTGGCAAGACACGACGGGATCTCGGCGTCGTTGACACTCAAAGAGTTGAATGAACTCAACAATACGCTGATCATGGCGATCCATCAGTTACGATTCAAGGAATCACGATAAAGCACCCTTTGTCACAAAGAGAGGAAGGCCTGAACCATGGACAGTGTGACCAAGAAACTCTTCTGGCGTGAAGAGTATATGACCGGCATTGCCGAAATCGATGATCAGCACAAGATCCTGGTGCACGCCCTCAACGAAGCCTCGGAGAAGCTGACCGGCGATTTTCACCTCTCCACCATGGAGAAGATCGTCAATGATCTCCTGAGCTACGCCATCTATCACTTCGAAACCGAAGAGGAGCTGATGGAGGAGTACGGCTACGAAATGGAGTCCGATGAGGCGTACCGCACCCACTTGAAGCAGCACCGTAGCTTCTCCTCACGGGTGGTCGAGATTCATGAAGGGTTGAAGATCGGCACGCCGGTTCCTGCCGTGCAACTGCTCGATTTTCTCAACCAGTGGCTGGTCAATCACATTCTCAACACCGACAAGAAGCTCGGCGCCCATATTCTGGCCAAACAACAGCAGGCCAATCAGCAACAGGCCGAGTGATCGTCTCAGGTCGAAACCGTTCAGTCTGCGGGTGAAACAGAGAGCCGGTCACTTGCCCGGGCGGTGATTGTTTGCCATTCTTATATTCTTAACAATCACAATTCGAATCGCCTCACCGCCTTCTACCTGCGAGGAATGGTTGTGCACTCGGAATCCCCACCACCAGTCGGCGCACGCGTTCTCATGGCCCTGCTACTCGTAATCACCGGCTGCTCGTCATCCGGTTCCGAAGAGGAGCAGATCGAAGCGGGACGGCAGTTCGCCCAGGAGAATTGCCAACCCTGCCACGATCTTACCGCATCAAAAACCCACAAGATCGGCCCCTATCTCTGGCAGGTGCATGGCCGCACGGCGGGGAGTGTTGCAGGCTACGCCTTCAGTAGCGGTCTCACCGAGCAGCTCATGGCGTCTACACCGATCACCTGGGACGATGAGACTCTGGACCGTTTTCTGGAAAAGCCGACGGAGGTTCTGCCCAGAACCACCATGGATGACGAACAGGTGCTGCGGGAGGCGGTGGGGTACAGCATGCAGTTCCGCTCCATCGGTTCACTGCTCACCGACGGGATTGCCGACAAACAGCAACGTACTGACCTGATTGCGTTTCTTCGCTCTCTGAAACAATCAACCGAAACAGCTAAGAACACCCCGGCCCCGGAACCCCCTCCGGTGGCTGCGACCGCTCCGCCCCCTCGGCGCCAAGAGCCACCCCCAGCTCCTGAGCGTCCGGAACAGACCCGTCTCGGCGCCCTCGACATCAGGAGTATCCCGGCAGCCGCCGTCCTCACCGTGGATGGCACCGATTACGGCCCAGCACCGAAAACCATCACCGACATCCCACCGGCAAACAGAACGATCGTCGCCACGCTGCCCGGCTTTCTCCCGGAGTCGCGCACGGTTCCCGTAGTGGCTGGTGAGATGACCACGGTCACGCTCACTCTGACCAAAAAGAGCACCCTACCCAGCTACAGTCTCACCATCGTGACCCAACCGTCGGATGCGGAGATTGCCCTGCTGGAAACCGACACCCCCTATCGTCGTGGATTGAGGCTCCCCGCCGGCAGCTACCGCTTTCGCGTCTCGAAGCGCGGATACCGGTCGCAAGAGGGGGTGGCACTGATCAGCGATGGCGATTGGGAAGGGCTCATCACCCTCGAAAAGGAACCGGAACCACCGCTGCAACCGCCTGTCTTCGAAAAGGAACCGGAGCCGCCGGTGCAACGGCTCGCCCTTCCGACGCTCCAGGATGAAGAGATCATCCCTGTCGATAAGCCGGATACGAGCCCGCCGCCTCCCACACGCCCTGCGCCTCCGCGGGAAAAAGCTGCTCAACGCGTGCAACCGGTGACCAGCGATGCGCCTGCATCCAACGCCTCCCTGAGCACGCTTACCGAGCAGCAGCTTCTCCAGCAGGCTCAGGAGAATCTGACCAACACGGCCATCACCTCACCCAGAGGGGATGTGGCGTTTGACAGCTACCACGAACTGCTGCGACGACAGCCGGGACACCCTGATGCCGTTGCCGGATTGAAACAGATGCAGCGCTGCTATCTGGTCTACGTCGCTCTCTTCAATGATCCGGAGAAGGCCGAGGTGTTGAGAAGCCGCTTGAGCGGCATGGGTCTGCCCGCCTATCGGCAGACGATGATGGTGAACGGCAAGCAGCGCTATCGCGTCTCTCTGGGGGTGTTCACGCTTCGTGACAACGCCGTCAAAGCGATCGAACGCGTGAAACGAACCCTGAAACTGGATACTCTCATCCTTCGTCGCTATCGACGCCATTCATAAAGAAGGCCACGCACCGGATCAATCCCGTGCGTGGCCTCATGAAAACCCTGCTCTTTACAGGTGACGCTATGCGCCCGAACTACGCCGCGTAGCGCGCTTTCGCCTCCTGCGCGGCCTTGGCCTCTTCCCGGCTGTAAGATTTGCCATCCCAGAGCAGGGAGTAGGCGATCTCTTCATTGCCGTTCTCACACAGCTCCAGCACATCCATGAAGAGCGGCTGAAACGTCTCGGAACGGTGCGACTGCTCATGCTCTTCGAACGATCTCCAGAAGGTGACGATCAACGCCTCCTTGCCTTTGAGATCACTCTCAACCACTTGGCCGACGGTGGAGCCTTCGTTGGAGATGGCGCCGCTGTTGGCACAGACGAAACCACCGTAGAAGCCGGTCTCCGAGTGGTAGGTTTTGACGTTTTCGCACAACATGGCCACCCGCTCCTCCAGGTCGTCCAGATCGTACTTATCTTTAAGGATCATACGGTTGACGGTGATGACTCCATCACGGGGCATACCTGCGATCAAACCCGACATTGTACACTCCTCTATTGCATCTAACGTTAAGGTTAGATTAAGTGGCCTTTTCAGATTGGACCGGGAGATCGCTGAAAAAGTTCTCCAGAATAGTGTAATATTATTGAATAGTGATATCCGACGCCAAGAAACGCGGCACTGACACGACAAACGGGACCCTCATTGCAGCATGACCACGACACGCAGCCAAGACGACCACCCCTTCACCATCCGCCCCGCCATCCGGGAGGACTGCCCGACGATTCTCCGCTTCATCCAGGAGCTGGCCCTGTTCGAGAAGGAACCCGACGCCGTTGAAGCGACGGTTGCCGATCTGGAGCGGGACGGTTTCGGGGAGGGGGGGCGTTACTTCGAAGCGCTGATCGCCGAGGATGATCGTGGTGAGCCGGTGGGATTTGCCCTCTTCTTCCCCACCTACTCCACATGGAAGGGGCGTTCCGGCCTCTACATCGAGGATCTCTACGTCACGCCGCAACAGCGCACACGGGGAGTCGGCAGAAAACTGGTGGAGCGGGTGATGGAGATCGCTCGTGAACGCCGCTGCGGACGCCTGGAGCTGGCGGTTCTGGATTGGAATCCCGCCCGAGCCTTCTATGACCGATTGGGGTTCCAATACATGCAGGAGTGGCTCAACTACCGCATCGAGTTCGATGGATAACGCCGCACGGATCAGCCGCTGGCGCGACGTTTGAGCGACCGCACTGCACCCTCGGAGTCGGTCCCGACATAGTCGAGACAGAACTGCATGAACAGATCCGCCGTCAACGGTTTGCTCAGTAGAAAACCCTGTATCTTCTCGCACGCCAAAGCACGTAGAAACTCCAACTGATCCGGCGTTTCGATACCCTCGGCCACCACCTCCAGATCCAGCGCCTGGGCCATCTGAATGATCGCCTGCACCAGAGCGCTGTTCTCGCGATCCTCGGGAATACCGGTGATGAAGCTCCGATCCAGCTTCACCACGCCGATGGGCAGCTTCTTGAGCCGGGAGAGACTGGAGTAGCCGGTACCGAAATCGTCCAGGGCGATGGCGATGTTCATGGCGGCCAGTTCATCCAGAACTTCAACGCTCTGCTGCTGGTTGCTCATCAAGCTGTTCTCGGTGATCTCAACCGAGATGGCGGAGAGAGGCACCCCCTCCTCCCGGCAGATGGTTTCGATCTGGTGCGGCAGTCCCTCCTCGAAGTGAAACTGCTTGGCCGAGGCGTTGATGGCGATGCGGGGCACGTCGAGCCCCTGATCGATCCAGGCGCGGATATCGCGACAGACCGCCTTGATCACATAGGTGCCCAGGGGAAGAATCAACCCGGTCTCCTCGGCCATGGGAATGAAGGTGCCGGGAGAGACGGTGGTGCCATCGGGCTTACCCCAACGCACCAGCGCTTCGGCACTGGGCACCCCACCGGTCCGCAGATCCATCTGCGGCTGGTAGACCATGAACAGCTCCTCGTCGATGATCGCCTGACGCAACGTATTCTCCAACGCCACCTGATCGATCAGCGCCTGATTGAGCGCCTCGGTGAAGAACTGATAGGTATTGCGCCCGGAGTCCTTGGCCTGATAGAGCGCCGAGTCGGCACAGCGGATCAGATCCTGGGTGCTGTCGGCATCATCGGGATAGGAGGCGATGCCGATGCTGGCGGAGACGGAAACGGTGTTGTCATCCAGGGTGATCGGTTTCTCCATCTCCTGGATAATCGTGCGGGCGATGGCTCCCAGTTCACTGTTTTTATGGAAATTCTGTAGAATGACCGTAAACTCGTCGCCACCCAGACGCGCCACCGTGTCGGTGGAGCGCACCGCTTCATTGAGCCGCTCGGCCACCACCTTGAGCAGCTCATCGCCCGCCTGATGACCCAGGGTGTCGTTGACCAGTTTGAAGCGATCCAGATCGATGAAGAAGAGACCGATGCGCACACCGGTGCGGTTGGCCTGCCCCACCGCCTGATCCAATCGATCCTGAAACAGGCGCCGGTTGGGCAGTTTGGTCAGAGGGTCGAAGTTGGCGTGGCGCCAGATGGTCTCCTCCCGCTCCTTCTGCTCGGAGAGATCGGTCAGTACCGCAATCCGGTTCTGAAGCCGCTCTTCCCTGTCGCGAACCAGGGAGAGAGAGACCCACATGGGAATCAGAGTCTGATCACTGCACCGCCCCATCAGCTCTCCCTGCCAGTGCTCGCTGGCGAGAAGCTGCTCCTCCAGATGCTTCATGAACTCCGAATCGTACCGCGCCGACAGCAGATGGCGCATCTCCAACCCTTTCAACGACTTGCTGTCGAAACCGAACACCTTGTCAAAGGCGCTGTTCACCTCCTCGATCAACCCCTCGCTATTGAAGATGACGATGGGTTCCGTGGTATTCTCGAACACTGACGCAGCGAGACGGATCTTCTTCTCGGCCCGCTTCTGATCGGTGATATCCTCGACGATGACGATGGCCAGCGGCCCGGCGCTCTGCTCCAGATGAAACTTGGAGAAGGCGAGCCGCGCCCAGATCATGTAGTTGGGGCTACAGACACAGCGCACCTCGGCGATGTGGCGCTTCTGCTGGTCGGTCAGAATCGCCTCAAGGGGTGAGGCGATGAGATCGATGTCGTCGGGATGGGTGATCCCGCACAGATTGCTTGAAAACGCCTCATCCCAGGAGATCTTCAGCATCTTCAACAGTGTTGCGTTGGCGTCGACGATCTCAAGTTTGTCGTTGACCAGCGCCATGCCCATGGCGGCGTTTTCGTAGACGGTGCGAAACCGCTCCTCCGACTCGATCAGAGACTGTTCCGCCTCTTTGCGCTCGGTGATATCACGAAAGGTGCCGATGAGCAGTTCGCCCTCGGGCGAGACCGCCTCCACCAGCATCCCCTCCAGAGGAAACTTTTTTTTTTCGTTTCCCACCCCCACAGCCTCGAACCGCTTTTCGTGACGGGGGATCTCCTGATCGTTCTCCAGAATCAAAATGGTCTCAAGGGTCGGATCGTTGCCGCTCTTCCACGGCAGGCCGAACATCTTCTCCGCCGCAGGGTTGGCGGAGAGCAGCGCATGGCTGGAGGGATCGACAGTGATGATCGCATCGGCGGAGTGGCTGACGATGGCGTTGATCTTGGAGGTGGTCGCCTCAAGCGCATTCATCACCTGATTGTAGCGACAACCGATCTGGCCGATCTCGGTGAAGGGGTTCTCAGGGGCACGGAGAGAGAGATCGCCGGTGGCCACCTGACGGGTAAGAATCTGGAAGAAGTCGTGCAGCTCGCTCTTGGCACCGTGCTCGGCGACGTTGAGCCCCATCTTCTCCTCATCAGCGGTAACACGTAGAGCCGAACCGGGCACCATCGTGCGCAACACCAACCACGGCACCAGGAAACCCACCACCCAGCACGCCACCACGCCCTGAAACTGCACCCAGAGCTGGGGAAGAAAAGAGAGTCCGGTGCCCAGAAGCTGTGGATCACCGAAGAGCGCGACGGAGAGCGTGCCCCAGATTCCCCCGACGGTGTGCACGGGAAACGCGCCCACCGCATCGTCGATTTTGAGCCGCAGCATGAGCCGGTCCGCCCCGAAGGCGAACACACCGCCCAGACCACCGATAACGATCGCCTGAGAGGGGGACATGGCGTGGGCACCGGCGGTGATGGAGACCAGTCCGGCGAGAATACCGTTGAGGGGAGGCATGACGTGGAACACACCGCCACTCAGCCGCCAATCGAAGAGCAGGGCAAACACCCCACCCGCAGCCGCAGCGATACAGGTGTTGACGATCACCGGCACGATGGTGGCGTTGAGTTCCAGTGTGGAGCCGCCATTGAAGCCGATCCAACCGAACCAGAGAATCAAGACGCCCAGCGCCGTGAGCGGCAGGTTGGAGCCGGTGATCTCATTCACCTCGCCGTTGGGGCCGAAGCGGTCCAGACGGGGACCGATCACCAGCAACAGCGCCAGTCCGAACCACCCTCCCAGAGAGTGGACCACCGTAGATCCGGCCCAATCGACGAATCCCGCCGCCGCCAGCCACCCCTGGCCGCTGCCGCCATCGATACCGTTCCAGACCCAGTGACCGAAGAGCGGATAGATCAGCGCCGCCAACGCCAGGGAGAGCAGCACATAACTGCCGAATCGAATCCGCTCCGCCACCATGCCGGAGACGATGGTCACCGCCGTGGAGCAGAAGAGCGCCTGAAAGAGAAAGAACGCCGAAAAGAAGGGGTCGTCGGCCCGCCACTCCACCGGTGAGGGCATCCCGATCCAGCCGGACCACCACTCGCCGAACATCAAG
>JADGBX010000092.1 GCA_015231265.1 Magnetococcales bacterium
GAAGCGCTCACCATCACACGCCTGGGCATCGGCAAAATTGCGGACCGGCCCTTTGTCGGAGAAGAAGAGTCCGAACATGGAGCCGATGGCGGCTGTGGTGGAGCGGATTTCAGCCTCCTCCAGAGCCGATTCAAAACCGGCAGCCAGTCGCTGGGTGCGGTGCTCCAGGGTTTCGTAGACACCGTCACGGCTGAGAATCTCCAGTGTGGCCAATCCTGCCGCAGTGGCCAGGGGGTTGCCGGAGAGCGTTCCCGCCTGATAGACGGGACCGGCAGGAGCGATCTGCTCCATCAACTCCTTGCGACCACCGTAGGCACCCACCGGTAGGCCACCACCGATCACCTTGCCCAGGGTGGTGAGATCCGGCATGACACCGTAGCGGGCCTGAACACCGCCGGCAGCAACCCGGAAGCCGGTCATCACCTCGTCGAAGATCAGCAGGCTACCATGGGTGTCGCAGACGGCGCGCAACGCTTCAAGATAACCGTCGACAGGCGGTACACAGCCCATGTTTCCCGCTACCGGTTCGACGATGATGGCGGCGATCTCCTTGCCCCGTTCGGCAAACAGCGCTTCAAGAGCCGGAATGTCGTTGTAGGGGAGGGTCAGCGTGTCACGAACCGTTGCCTCAGGCACACCGGGAGAGGAGGGGACGCCAAAGGTGGCTGCTCCGGATCCCGCCGCAACCAGAAACGCGTCGGCGTGACCGTGATAACACCCTTCGAACTTGAGTACCGCATCGCGCTTGGTGACGGCTCGGGCGAGTCGCAGTGCGCTCATGGTCGCTTCGGTGCCGGAATTGACCAGACGCACCATATCGATGGAGGGCACCATGGCGATGATCTTCTCTGCCAGAGTCACTTCCGCTTCTGTAGGAGCACCGAAGGAGGAGCCCAGTTCTGCCGCTTTTTGAATCTTCTCCACGACCTCGGGGTGGGCGTGGCCGACGATCATCGGTCCCCAGGAGCCCACGTAGTCGATGTATTTCTTGCCGTCGATATCGGTGATGTGCGCTCCCGAGGCCGACTGGATGAATCGGGGGGTTCCCTTTACCGCCTTGAAGGCCCGAACCGGGCTGTTGACGCCACCGGGCATGACACCACACGCTGCTTGAAACACTTCTTCGGAACGACTCATTATCACTCTCTCCTAAACTCTCGGAGTGGACCGATCATGGCTCCCCTTTCGGCACATGATCGGATCTCGTTGTCTATTTGGAACCTGCTGCCGCTTCGATGGCGTCGATCTCGGCGTTGACCACCCATGAGAAGATAGCAATGGTGAGCAGTACTTGAGCACCGGCCCAGCCGTTCTTGATGCTGGACATCATGTCGGTGGTCTCATCCCGTTCGGTAACACCCACCTGCTCGGGACAGTTGGGGTCGTCCTCCAGGAAGATCTTCTTCTGAGACATGTTGGGACCATTGCCCACCTTGGTGAGCGCGCCGGCGGCTTCGGCAACCTTCAGTGCGGCGACGATGACGCTGACGCCCAATCTGGGGTGGTCGTCGAGAATGTTCTCCCCGTAACGGTTCTTGAGATACCCCAGCATCACCGTGGCCGAGAAGAGGTAGGCTGCCACATTGTCGGCGGTGCCCGACATGGCGGCATTCAGGAACAGGGTGTAGTTGATGATTTTCTGCAACTGGGCCGGTTCCGGTTTCTGTCCCGGTTCGATGGCAAACGCTTTGTCAAAGGCGAGTCGGGCCAGTCTGGAAAGAGCGGGAACTGCAGGAATCTGAGTCAAAAGGGCGAAGAGAACCTCTCGACCTTCCGGACTGAGCAACCCCTTCTCGTGGGCCGGATGAAAGTGGCCCAGCTCGTGATTGTTGCGGGCGGGGTGGTCGGCACCGTTGAGCACCATCACCAGCTCTTCCACCGACTGCTCATCCAACTCGGTGAGCAAATAGCGCACCTCCTTGGCATCCAGGCCGCCCTCTGTGGTTCCGTCAACATCTTTGAGCAACAACCGCATACCGTCGACGATCGCTTTGTGTGGGCGAACGTTCTCCATCTGACGCATATAGGTCGCGGAGGCGGTCATCTGCTCTTGTAGATAGGCTTTGACCGTCGGGTTCTCTTCATGTTCGATGGCGTGCTCGAAGCGACCGACGATTGAGTCGCGATAGGCGGGAACCGGCGGCGCGTCCTCCTGAACCGGCGGCACCATGATGTAGCGCAGCATGGAGGCGAGCTTGCCGCTCTGATGACGACTGGCCACACCCTGCAAGGCGGTCAGGTATTTCATGGTGGTGTCGGTATCACCGGCAAGGAACGCCTTCTGCAGATCGGCAAATGCTTCACTGGCTTCGAAGCTCTCATCGGTGGCGAAGATCTCCGGGTCGATAATGTCGTGCAGATGGTTGTCCGTGATCTCGCTCCAGAGTCCTTTGAAGTGCTGAATACGCTGGAGGTAACTGTCGGAACTGAGATGGAAATAGGGCGGTTGTGATTGGCTGACGATCTCCAGAAGACGATCCAGCTTGGCGTGGGAGGATTTCGCCGTCGTGTCCGAGGTATCCTCACGCACGGCCTGGAGAACCTCTTCGATCGCTTTCACCTGATCCGGTGTTTTGCCGTAGGTTTCCGAACGTCCAATGGCCAGCACCAGGGCGGAGATGGTCTTGAGGCCATCCTGCATGTTGTCGGGGGTGAAACGTGCCAGCCCCTTGACGCCGACGCGGCTGAGCCAGGCCATCATGAAGCCGATGGTGTAGACCGTGGCCAGTATGCCACCCACCACATGCGAACCCAGAAGAACGTTGGGGCGGTCGTAGTAGGAGAGCATGGCGAAGATCTCCGGAGGATCGCCGATTCCCCACATGCCGTTGGCGTTGGCGGGCAGCGCCGTCATCAGGTTGGAGAAGCCCATGGGACCGTGGAAATGGGTGTAGGCGTGTTCCCGTGCCCGTTTACGGAATCGCGCCAGAATCTCCCCTTTGTGCTTTTCGGTGAAATCCTTGATGGCGCTGCCGGTCTCCTCCTTCCAGGTGATCACCTCTCTACAGAGAGCCTGTTCGTAGAGCATGCGCAGCATACCGGCCTTCATGGTGTTGGCCAGAGCCGAGGAGAGATAGGTGGTGCCGACGGGGGCCAGAGAGCCGGTCACCGCCGCCACACGGGCGGCAAAACCGGTGATGTCGTAACAGACTGTTTCGTGGCGGGCTTTCCAGGCGTTGAGATTGTCGGCAAAGATGGGGAGAGGATCCACCTTGCTGTAGTCGAAGGTGGGCTCCAGAGCCTTTTCGACCACCGGAAAGAACTTGTCGTAGTTGGCTTTGAGATCCGCGGTGGTGAAGGTGGAAAGCGCCACGAGAAGTGGGACGGGTGTCAATCCGTGCGACCATTCGTAATCCTCGTGTTTGGCCAGTTCCTTCCCTTCGGCGTTACCGAAATGGCGCAATAGAGCAACGCGGGTGGCGTGGGCGCCGTTCACCTTCATGGCGGTGATCAAGTCGAGATCCTCGCCCTTGATCAGCATGTTGTGCATCACCTGCTTGGAGAAGGTGCCGGCCACCAGCAGGGCTGAACCGAGATCCAGAGCCTTGGGCAGTTTCTCTTCATCGCTGTAGCCGACGGCAGCCTGTTTGGTTCCATGTGCGTCCGTGCTTTTGGTGGCGTCTTCGTCACCGGGGGCAACCGCGCCGACGGCGGCATCAAGGGCGGTGGGCAGGCTGACATAGACTGCCGTGCCCGCCACCATGTCGAGAAAGAAGCGGCGACTCAGTTGCTGCCGATTCAGGGCTTCGTTGAAGAGGGTGAACCCAGTGGGTTCGGAGTCGTCATGGGCGTCGGTCACGGAGTCTCTCCATTGGCGGGCGCGAGGGTGATCTGTATCACGGTGGGGATGGGCGTCGTATCGTCAGGCAAGCCTTCACTGCAGGCATCTGTTCTGAATGATAGCAGCAGGAGTGATCCTGCTCCTGACCTGTCAAGGCGACTCTGCGCGTTAAAACGGGCAGATCGCGATGATCTGCATGACATCCGGAAACATGATCGATCAGGGTCGTAAGATGTGCACGATGTCGTCTTCACTTGACGTGAGGACCGTACACTCCGCCGTGCTACTTTTTGCTCGATGCTGCACTGGCTGAACCAAAACGGCTGGAGAAAGAGAAGGCGCTTTTGCCTTTTTTCCCCTCTTTCACACGGTCGAGAACCTCTTTTTCGATCTCACGGCGCATGACACCCTGTTGACGCAGAAGGGCAGAGTTGCGGTCCGACAACTGTTCCAGCTTGTATTCGGTCTCGTCTTTCCACCGCTCAAGCTGCTTGACTCTGGTCTCCTGGCGTTTGAACGCCTCTTCCAGAATCGTCAGCTGCTCTCTCATCTGATCAGTGTCACTCATGACTCTTCAAAGCTCCTTACAAACAGTCTCTGGGGGAACCGGGACGGTCTCTATATGAGAGATTCGTGGCCGGTTTCCCTGAACTCTATCCTGAATTCCCGTCAAAGAGTACTTGGAAAACGCACGGGTTAAGGGCGAGGGGCTTTTTTTTCTTTCTCATCACGGGTAATGCCGGGGTAGGTTCCATGGAATTATTTTATTTAAAGCATAATGAAATTAATAAATTATCTATTTTACACGTTCTTTTGGTGTGTTACGAATGCGTGAAATCCACAGAGAGGGGTCGAATTTTGCCTTGAATCGGATGGACCGAGCAGCGGTTTTGCGTTAAGGTTGGATTCGGAAATTTGAGAAGTGAACCTGAACCGCATTCAATGAGCACGCACCGGGATGTGCGTGAAACCAGGGGCGGTGAATACCAGTGCTGTCATGTACTGGCTCTCCGCATATATCTTTTAGTTCAGCGTCAAGGGAAGAGGTATCAATGGATATCACACTGGTGATCCAATTGCTTCTATTTGCTGTGTTGCTGGGATTTTCCGGCATGTTTTCAAGCTCGGAGACTGCATTTTTCTCCCTCGGTCAGATGCAGATGGAGCAGATGACACGGGAAGGCTCGAAAAAACTAGCTGCCATCAAGGAAGTTCTCGCCAAACCCCGTCAAACCATCGTGACCATCCTGATTGGCAACGAGTTCGTCAATGTTGCAGCTTCCAACCTGTCTGCCACCATCTTGATGGCTATGGTGCCGGTGGAGCAGTTGGCTATTGCCAACATCCTGATCATGTTGCCGCTGCTTCTGCTGCTGGGTGAGATCACCCCCAAGACTCTGGCGGTGCAGAACAATATCGCCTTCGCCAAGGCACTGGTGGGGCCGATCAGCATGTTTTCGAAGATGATCGGGCCGTTGCGCTGGATCATTCGAGAGATCTCGGATTTCTTCACCACCCTGCTGATCGGTAAGTCACGCGCCAAAGGCAGCTTCATCTCCGGGGATATGGTTCGGACCCTGGCCAAACAGGCCGCCGAGGATGGTCAGCTTGGACAGTCCGATTACAAGTATATTGAGAACATCTTCAACTTCGGCAGCCAGACGGTGCAGGATGTCATCACTCCGCGCGGCAGCATCGACTTCATCAAGCTGGGTACACCCATGGATGAGGTGCTCCGGGTGATCAAGAGCGGGCACCACACCCGCATCCCGGTCTTCGGTGAGAACAAGGACGATATTGTCGGTATTCTGCACTACCGCGACATTCTGCGTGAGGATGTGAGGCAGATCAGCAATGCCGAGGAGATTACCAAATATCTTCGTCGACCGGTTATGGTCCCGAAGAACAAGCCGGTGTCCGAGCTCTTCAGTATGTTCTATGAGCGCCGGATCAACATCGCCATGGTGGTGGACGAGTACGGCAGCGTCATCGGTCTGGTCACCATGCGCAACATGCTCAAGAGTATCTTCGGAGATATCGGCGGTATCCATCAGGCCAACAAGTCCATGGACGCACCCTGGGCCAACGCTCTTGAGCCCAATCTGTTCCAGCTCAGTGCTTCAATCAAGGTGAAGACCTTCAACGATTACTTCGATGCCGATCTCACATCGGACGGTGTTGAGTCCCTGGCCGGTCTTATCCTCAACGCCTATGGCGAGCTGCCCCGTCAGGGGGATTTCGTGGTGGTGGACAACTGGCGCTTCGAGATCGAACAGATCGAGCGCAATCGCATCACACAGATCAGAGCCAGCGATCTGAACGAATCCACACCGGCTGAACAGCAGCAAGTGGCCGACGAGCCTGAAGAGACTTCAACCACTGCAGCCGGTGCCGAACCGGAACGCGTCGAAGAGTCATCGGATGCTGCAGGAGAGTCATCTGAAGCGTCGAAAGCGTCCTGATGTGTCGTGAGATGCTCTCCGGTTTGTGGAGGGTGTCTCACTACCGGACAGGGACATGAACAGGACGCACGGTCCGCACTCGGAACAGCGGGACCGTCGAATCGAAAAGGATATCAGGGAGAAGAGATGTGGGTATTGATACAATCATAATGTTGATGGGTCTCTGCCTGGTGATGGAGGCCTTTTTCTCCGGTTCCGAGATCGGCGTGGTCAGCGCCGACCGGCTGAAGCTCAGGCACATGGCGGCCAAGGGGTCGAAGGGTGCCCAGATCGCCGTTGACATGCTCAAGAAGCCCGAGTGGCTGCTCTCAACCACACTTGTGGGCACCAATATCGCCATCGTCTCCAATTCCACCCTGGCCACCCTGCTGGCGATGGAGCTTTTCGGGCCCAAATACAGCTGGATGGCGATCATTCTGGTGGCACCGCTGATCTGGGTCTTCGGCGAGATTGTGCCAAAAAGCATCTTTCAGCAGCGCGCGGACCAACTCACCCCCAAGGTGATCTACGTTCTGAAGTTCTGCTCCTACCTTTTCTTCCCGCTGCTGATCATCTTCACCACCATGACCAAGCTGCTCACCAAGCTGGTGGGTAAGGCGGAGAAGAACCCCTTCACCCTGCGTGAAGAGCTGGACATGATGCTGCAGATGGATGGCGAAGGCGACATCCTGCCCATGGAGAAGGACATGCTGCGTCGTGCCTTCGCCTACGGACAGACCAAGGTGCGTGAGGTGATGGTGCCCTATATCGACGTGAGCTCGGTGCGTAACGACGCCACGGTCGGCGAGACCCTGGAGATCGCCAGCCATCATGGCCATCCGCTCATTCCCGTCTACACCGATCGGGTTGATCGGGTGGTGGGTCAGATCAATACCATGGATCTTCTGGGTGAGCAGAGCAACGCTACGGTGAAGAACTACATCAAGCCGATCCGTTTCGTCTACGGCTCCAAGAGCCTTGAGGATCTGCTCAAGGAGTTCCGTGGTCACGGCGATCGTATGGCCATCGTGGTGGATGAGTTCGGCAGTGCCAAGGGTCTGGTCACCCTGAAAGATCTGGTTGAGCGGATCGTTGGTGAGATCGAGTCCGGTCATCAGAAACCCTCGGAGACCGACAGCGGCGCCCAGGATATCGAACAGGTTGACTCCAAGACCTACCTGCTCAATCCCCGTCTCGGCTTGACGGCGCTCTACAACGAGACCGGCATTCAATTGCCGGAAACCGGTCACTATGAGACCCTCTCCGGTTTTCTGCTGGAGCGGTTCGGGGATATTCCGGCGGTGGGCTCGGAGTTCACCCACGACGGCATCACCTTCGTGGTGGTGGATCGCTCCAGCAAGCGGATCGAACGGGTGCGTGCCGAGCTGCCCTCCTGATCATCGCATTGTTCGAAGAGATCGATTCAGACATAAAAACGGCTCTGAGCCTTGGGTTCAGAGCCGTTTTTGTGTTCGGCTTGCAGCGTGTGTGCCCCTGCGTTCAGAGTGGCACTGTTCATCACACATCGATGAGCCAGGCGGACCCATCTTCCATGCCGATCGCTAGAATCTTGCCATCGGGCGAGAAGGTGAGGGCGGTCACTTCCAGATCGCACGGGGCTAGCAGCAGGGAGGGTTCTCCCTTCTTGAAGTCGATGATCCGTACCGAACCATCCTCACACCCCGCTGCCATACGATCTGTCGTTGGGTCGGCGGCTACCACCAGGACCAGAGCGCCCTCTTCCGGTGCATCGGGAAAACCGATCACTCTGGGCTCACCGGCCGTGAAGGCACCCTCACCATCGTAGGGCCAGCACACCACGCCGTCACTGCCGCTGGTGATAAGGTGCGTGTCATGGGGTAACCAGTCGACTGAGGTGACTTTGAAGGGGTAGCCCTGCATGCCCTGATGCTCCTGATCGGGCAGGGTGACCACATGCAGCGCACCCTCCTGCATCGAGCTGACCAGACAGCGCTCATCAGGTGCCCAGCTCAACAGGATGTGGGAGCCGTCCCACTCCAGGATGGAAGGGCGGGCCAGTTCCGGATCAAGCGGGTGGAGGGTGATGCCGTTGTAGTGGGCGGCGGCCAGAGTCGGAACGGAAGGGGCGAAGTCGATGTCGGCCACGGTACTGGGGTGGTCGAACCGCCCCAACTCCTCACCGGTAGAGGCGCGATACATGGCAACCTGCTTGCCGGCTGCACAGGCGAGACGGTCGTGTCCCGGATGGGCAGTGACCTGCTCCACCCAGTTGCGTTGAAACCGCCCCAGTTCCGTGCATCGACCGTCAGAGGAGAGGCGGGCGAAGAGCCCGTCATCTCCACCGGTCAAAAACCCTTCGTCACCGACATCAGCGGCCAGAGAGAGGCAGCTTCCGGCATGGGCAGTGACGGTGTGGGGAGTGCTGGATGGATCGCTGCAATCGATCAGGGCCAGCGTGCCGTCACCCAGGGCAAACGCCACCCGTCGTCCACCGCGTTCAAAGGCCACGGCCACGACATAATCATCCAGTTCGAACGACCGTCTATCACGCATTGTTGCCAGCTCCATCCCGGTTGTGAGTCGATCAGATATTCCCAACTGCTTCTATTGATACAGCATAGCGCTCCCCATGGCCCAGCCACAGGGGCGGCGTGTTCGTGTCTCTCCATCCGCAGACGGTTTCGGAGGTGGATTGCTTTGAAGCTACTGACATCCAGGTGGGAATTCCGGTATGATGCCCTCCGATATTCCGCCGTGCACAGGAGCGATCATGACCGATTTTGCCGATGACTTGAAACTTGCCATGGAGGCCGCCAGAACAGCAGGGGCCGCAACGCTGCGCTATTTTCGTCATGGAGGCCCGGTCTCCGCAGAGGCGGATGTACGGGAGAAGAGCCACGACAACCCGCTCACCAAGGCGGACCTGGAAGCGGATAGAATACTCAACGAGGCGTTGATGGGCGCGCGTCCCGACTATGGTTGGCTCTCGGAAGAGACAACCGATGACGCCAGTCGCCTGGATCGGACACGGGTCTGGGTGGTGGATCCCATCGACGGCACCAAGGAGTTCATCTCGGGAACCCCGGAGTATGCGGTCTCCATCGGTCTGGTGGAGGATGGCGTGCCGGTGATGGGGTGTGTCTACAATCCCGCCACCGATGAGATGTTCAGCGCTGCACGAGGTGAGGGTGCTTTTCTCAACGGCACCGCGATTCGCACCACCAATCGCGCCGATCTTCAGGGTGCCCGCTGCATCTGTAGCCGGTCGGAGACCAAGCGGGGGGAGTGGAAACCGTTCGAGTCGGAGTTCGAACTGGTTGAGGTGGGCTCCATCGCCTTCAAGTATGCCTGTCTCGCTGCCGGACGGTTCGATCTCACCTTCACCCTGACGCCCAAGACCGAATGGGACTTCTGTGCCGGGGCCGCCATCATCCGTGAGGCGGGTGGTGAGGTGAGCGACAAGGACGGCAAGCCGTTTCTCTACAACCAGCCCGATCCCAAAGTGCGGTCGGTTCTGGCAAGCAACGGCCAACTGCACGCCCCTCTTCTGGAGCGTCTGAAGGATGTTCCCCTTGCCCCCGATCGTCGACGCAAGAAGTGAGACACGGAGAGTGATGTGATCGTTGCGATCACGCAAACACAACAGCCACCCCTACCGTACAGTGCCGTAAAGGAAGAGTGCCCATGAGCAGCCGTTTTGACATCTATGGAATCGGACACGCCCTGGTGGATATCGAGGCGGAAGTTGACGACGCCCTGCTTGCGGAGTTGGGCGTTGCCAAGGGCACCATGGCGTTGGTATCGGAAGAGGAGCAGACGCGGATTCTCGAGCGTGTCGGTTCGGCGGCGCGTCATCGCACTCCGGGTGGATCCGCCGCCAATACGGTGTTGGCCGTGACGCAGTTCGGTGGCAACACCTTCTTCTCCGCACGGGTCGGTGACAATGAACCGGGCCGCTTTTTTGCCGGATTGATGGGTGCCCAGGGGGTGGAGAACCGCATCACCGACCATCTGGCGGACGGCATGACCGGTCACTGCGTCGTGTTGGTGACGCCGGATGCCGAGCGCACCATGTGTACCCATCTGGGGGTGTCGGCGGGTTTTTCGGCGGCAGATCTGGAGGAGGAGCGTCTGGCGCAGTCGGAGTATCTCTATATCGAGGGCTATCTGGTGTCATCCCCATCCGCACTGGAGGCGGCTCTGGCGGCACAGGCGATGGCCAAGAAGCACGGCGTAAAAGTGGCGTTGACCGCCTCGGACGTGAGCATGATCGACTTCTTCCGCGACGGTATGGATGCACTGTTGGGTAACGGTGTGGATCTGCTCTTCTGCAATGAGGCGGAGGCGCTGCACCTGGCGGGGTCGGAGTCGCTCACCGATGCCGAGGCGTGGTTGCGCGGCAACGTCGGGGCGTATGGTTTGACTCTGGGTGCTCAGGGGGCGAAAGTCCGGGGCGCTGATGGTGAAGAGGTGGTCGTTCCGGGCGTGCCTGCAGCACGCGTCGTCGATACCAATGGTGCAGGGGATCTCTTTGCCGGTGCCTATCTCTATGGCATCACTTCCGGCAACCTGGATCTGAAGGGGGCCGGTACGCTGGCCTGTCACGCGTCATCGGTCCTGGTCGGCCAGTTCGGCGCCCGTCTGAAACCGGGGCAGG
>JADGBX010000093.1 GCA_015231265.1 Magnetococcales bacterium
CCTCTTCTACACATGCCCGATCCAGTTCGACCTGCGCGCACAGGCCACCGGATGGAACAGCAACATCACGTAACTCCTGTCTGCTGTTCTACTCTTCTTCTTTCTCACCTACCAGCATCTCGTGGATCTCACAGGCTGTCTCCCAGCTCTGGATACCCTTGAAGATCCGCTTCCCCTTCTCATCGTCATAAACGTCGTAGCCGTGATCACCGATATTGATGGTGAGGCCTTTGTGATCGTTATCATTCTTGTTGGACATTTCCACCTGCGCAGCCGTTGCATTCATCAGTCTGTTCTCCGTCTGGGGTTGCAACTCGCATCCATTCGGTTGGGAACGCTTAAGTGATCATCCATATATCAGCGTTTTCTTTTATTAGGACTTGCTTGATTAGGAAATTCTAATGAAAAGGAGATTCTATGCAACCAAGGAAATTTTTATGGCTCAAGAAACAATCGACACACAACGGACAAACTGATATCTAAACAAAGAAATCAGTACTGGATAAATCGGAAGGAATCCGCGCTGTATAAGGGATTGTGATAGATTCAATAAGAACTGATCGCATTGATGCATATCAATTCTTCATTGTGAAGAGGGGGGGATTATTTTGGGTTTCAGACAACGGAAGAGCGCCATGTGTGGGGGCACATGGCGCTTTCGGAGAGATCACATTCTATCATGTGGGGAGGGGCGTCCTTGCCCCGGCGATTCCTTTGCAGGCTCGCATAACTCCATTGGGGGTGAGGCTTTGTCAAAAATTGACGGGGCCTCGGGTAATTCATCGTTGTGTTGGGGGGGACCGAACGGTTGGGGAAACCTGCTCGGGCGATGAATTACCCTGTTGCGTATCTATAGTGCAGGGGTCATGCCATTTTAACAATAATCGCAATAATTCGTTGAATAATTCTTAGAATCACCACACAACACTCTGTTTTATATTGATTAATTGTTTTTCATTTCTCCTATATTTCCTCAAACCCATCAGCGACATCTGCACCAGAAGAGTGTAGCAAGCATCTTCAAACGGGACACTATTGTGTCAGTGTGGCACAGTAGTGCTTCTCCATGACACACTTCATGACCAATGACAAACGCACTACCCGTTTCTACAGAGGCTGCACACCCATCCTCCGCTCGGAAACGTGCTACACTTACAGTCTCGGAATCTTCAGTTTTCAATGGAACACAAAACCATGACAGCGAAGTCCAGAGAGAGAAGCGACCCACCCCACTCACTGCAACAGGTGAGCTTTGCTCTTCGACTGCGGCTGCACCTGCTACCGGCTGTCGCTGTCTTCTTTCTGGCGCTCTATGGTCAGGTTGTCTGCCCGTTCATGGATGACCTCTCTTTCACCCGCATTCTTTCCGGGTTGGGCTTAGTGTTCCTCGGGCAGGTAGCGGTACGCGAGGTGCTGTTCCTCCGCTTTCCCCAGCCGCCGTCCGGTATCTCTGCCGCCCGTCACGGTTATCGCATGTCATTACTCAGCTGGCTTCTCGCCGGAGTGGGGGCCAGTGTGATCCATGCGGCTCTTTATGCCGACTTTCCCTGGGTCAGCCACTTAAAACTGTTGGCCGGTTACTGGGGACTGGGTGCAGGCGTGCTGGCCCAGTGGGAGTATCTCACCCTTGAAGATTACTTCCGCTCCCTTGAGATCTCCGAACAGCGGCTCGGCTTTCCCAAAGAGGAGAACATCACCCGGAGACTGATGGAGGGTTTTGCAGTTGCCAGTCTGGTGCCGGTCTCCATCATGATTCTGATGAGCTTCCGCTTCGTTTATGAAGGATTCACCGATAAGGGCGCAGCGTTGGAGGTGCTCTTTCTAGGACTCTTCTTCGTGATCTCGTCACTGTTTGTCGCTTGGCGCTATGGCCGTTCTCTTCGCCAGGACTGCGATCATCTCATGACGGTTCTGGAAAAGGTGGGGCAAGGGGAGTTCCGAACATCCGTGGATGCCTCACGCGCCGATGAACTGGGCCGGATGGCCGACGGCATCGGCTCCATGATGGATGGGCTGGCACAACGGGAACGGATACGGGAGGCATTCGGGCGCTTCGTCAATCCGGAAGTAGCAGAGCGTTTTCTCAAAGAACAGTCCGAAAAGGGTGCAACCGTCACCATGGGCGGCAAGCGACGGGAGCTAACGGTTCTGATGTGTGATCTGCGCGGCTTCACCCCTATGGCGGAGAAGATGGATCCGGAACAGCTTACTGAAACGTTGAACAGCTATCTGACAGAGATGGTGATCGCAATCCGAAATCACGGCGGCATGGTGGATAAGTTCATCGGCGACGCGGTGTTGGCGGTTTTTGGATTGGCCGGCACCGACCATGATCACACCGTCTCTGCCATTCATGCTGCTCAGGAGATGCGTCATCGGCTGCATCAGTTCAACGCGTCCCGTGGTGCGGCGTCACCGACTCTGGAACATGGAATCGGTGTGCATGTGGGAGAGGTTATCGCAGGGTATGTCGGCAGTCCCGACCGGCTGGAGTTTACGGTGATCGGTCACACCGTCAATGTCGCAGCTCGAATCGAATCCCACGCCAAGGCTCCCAATCCGCCCCTGCTCTTCTCCGATGCAGTTGCCAGTCGTATCCGCGCCGCCGGTGGCCATGTCAAAGAGGTGCGCGCCGTCTCTCTCAAAGGGGTCAGCTCCACCATGCAACTCTACACTCTGAACTCGGAAACACCTGAACCAAAACAATCGTAGCGTTTACCGGCATGGTCGGCTCCTCTGAGACACAAACAAAAACACCCTGACCAGAGGCGCATCCGGTCAGGGCGTTCGTAAAGAGATCAGTCAATGACAGAGCCTAGCCCTGTTTCTTACGACGGAAGTAGTTGAGCAGATCGTGGGCAGTGACAAAACCGCGCAACACTCCCTGCTTACTGACCACCGGCAAGGCGCGCAGGTTGAACTCCTGCACCAGATTGGCCGCCTGATTGATGGTGCCAGTCAGGGTGATGTGCACCAACTGCTGCTGCTCGTTGATCTTGCTGAGGGGGAGGACCAACACCGCTTTATCACGGGTCGTCATCGCTTTAGTGCCGTAGAACGGCCCCATCAACTGGCGCAGGTCGGTCTGAGTCAGCACCCGTATCAACTTGCCGCCCTGATTGTCGACACCGATGAAACGGAAGCCGTCCTGCCGCATGGCGTTGATGGCGTTGATCACCTTCTCACCCTCTTTCAGGCTGAAAGGCTGCTCACTGATCAGCGCCGCGATGCTACCGGGCTCATCGGGCAACGGCAGACCGTCTCCCTTTTGATAGAGGTGTTTCGGCACCTCACCACTGAGCTTGTCATCGCTATCGTCGTCACCATCCAGAGAGACGGGATTACCATCTTCATCAACCAAACCGTCCAGGGCATCATCGAGACCACCCGGCATGAGTTTGGCTTTCTCCTCTTCTGTGAGGATCTGGCCGCCTTCTCCCAGTTCGGGCTGCAGACCGACGCCACCCGACGACTCGGAGAGGGATCCCTCCTCATCACCTTCGGCCCCACCGTCGAGTTCACCGTCAAGATCGACCGTGCCCTCATCCTCCTCGGCCCCACCACCACCACCGGGTCCGGCGTCGGCATCTTCGGGACCGGGGAACTCAACCTTTAACAGCTTTTCTGCAAAGCTACGGTTGAGCACCCAGTAGGAGTCTACTGGCTCCTGCTTACTGACCTGGATTTCGGAACGAACACAGAGGAAGGTGGTATCTTCCGGAATCTCATCCGGAATCTCCGCAAAATCAACGTGACGGGTCTTGTCCAGCTCCAGGTAGAGATGAGAACCCTCCAGTTTTGCTTCCACAAGGTCGTTCCAGGCACCTACGACCTGATTGACAACCTCTTGAAACCCTTCCTGGATTTCATCGTTGTATTCGCGGTTCTTGACCTGCTCTTCAATGAGCCCCTCCCCCATCATCATCATCAAGCCGGTCATGGCGATGGAGGTGGTGACATCGAAGACAATAAAACCGTAGCCGCAGTTCAGGCCATCTTCAGTGACCATGGCAAAACTGCGGTCCATCTCAAACACCTGCTCCAACTCGTCATGACCACGCATAAGCGTGACATCACCCAACGTCACGCTCACGGGCGAAGCCGTGAGCGCGTTCATGTCGTTGGCGAGCCGGTTGAAGAAGTTGAGAAAGAACGGTCGCGTTTTTGAAACCAGCTTGTCAGGCGTTTCCATACGGGGTCACCCCAGGTTAACCGGACGTCGAAACGTGCGAGGGGTCGACACGCGTTGTGGATTACCCGAAGTACTTACCCAGGGTTCCCTTGAGGGTCTCCGGGGTGAAGGGCTTCTTGATGTGGCCGTTGGCGCCGGAATTGATCGCCTCTTGGACCTTACCTTCGCCGCCCTCGGTGGTCACCATGACGATGGGGGTCTGGATCGACTTACGGGCCTCTTTCACGAAAGTGAGGCCGTCCATGTTGGGCATGTTCCAGTCGGAGAGAATCAGGTCCACCTGCTCCTGACCCAGCACTTCCATCGCCTGCTGGCCGTCGCCTGCTTCGAGAATCTCGTCGATTTTGAAACCGGCCTGACGCAGGCCACGGGTTACGATTTTCCGCATCACACTGGAATCGTCAACGATGAGTACGCGCATTGTTCACTCCCTATCATCCAAGAAACAAGAAATTATGTGTTGCTGACTCTTTTGCATATATTCCCGCCTCCCCTTTTACAGCAGGAGTTTCAGGAAATCAGGTGATTTTACATTCAATCAGTCCGGAATAAAACTCTAAAAGCAAGCATGAACCCGGAATAGTCTCTTATCCAGCGCATAAGACAAGATTTCGGTCTTGAGATGGGTTTTCCACAGAGCGCTGTATTCGCGTCCGACGATAGCCACCGGCGAGGAGAGCTGCACACCCCCGATACCCGCTTTGGCCTTCATGCCGCCGCAGATCATGTTGGCCAGTTCACCAACGCCGTCCAGCAGATCCTCGGTGTTGAGATCATCCGCCGGCAGACCGATAATGCGAGAGACCAGCTCCATGCCAACCGGCTTATCGGTGGAGATGGCCACCATGCCCTCATGATCCCCCTGCATGCGCACCAGACCGGCGACACCATCGGAGAGAAGAAGATCCGGCACCACTTCCCGTCCCTCGAAGGAGACCGAAGTCCACGCCATCGTCGCCAAGATATCCTGCACCGAAGCATCCAGACCGGTGATCAGCGCAGATCGCAGAGATTTGTCCCTGATTCCCGTCATGTTACGCCCCCTTCCCTTGTCCGCCCATGCCCATGGTCTCGAGGATCCGGGCAACCATATCCTCTTGGGAGAACGGCTTGGTCAGATAGTGGGCGGCGCCCGCCTGAACAGCTTTGATAATGTAGGACTTCTCCCCTTCCGTCGTCACCATCATCACCGGTATCGTCTTGAAGGTCGGGTGTTTTTTGATGGTGGTGAGAAACTCATAACCATCCATGCCCGGCATGTTCCAGTCCAGGAGAATCAAGCCGATTTCATGGCTGCTCTCCTCCAGCACCTCCAAACCCTGATGACCATTTTCCGCCTCCAGCACCTCGTAACCCAGGGTGGAGCCAATCCCGCTGATGACACGGCGGATGGTACGGGAGTCGTCGACGCTGAGCAGCTTCATCGCGCTCTCCCGGCGATGGCAGAAGCCGCGCCCACACCCCCGGATTTGGGTCTGAAGATGGCCGCACCACCCATGATCACCTGATCGAACGCATCGGTGTATCCTCGGGGAGATTCGGAAGCGCCGATGGCCAACATGCCCTCCCGCTGTAGGGCTCCATGCAGTTTGCTGTAGATCTGACGTTTCAGATCGTCGGAAAAATAGATCAGAACATTACGACAGAGTATAAAATCAAACGAACCGTGTGACGTGAACGACTCTTTAAGATTGAAAGACTTGAACGTCACCAGTTTCCTGATTTCCGGACGCACTTCGTAAGCCATGCCCTTTTTTTCAAAATAGCGGTCGAGAAAGGCAGGGCGCATGCCGCGAGAGATCGCCAGCTGGCTGTATCTGGCCGCCTGGGCCATGTAGATGGCAGAGGGCGAGATGTCGGTAGCCAGTATCTCGAATTTTTCCAGAGGCGGCGCTCCTGCCCCCATGCGACGTCGTCCATGATCCAGCAACATCGCTACCGAATAGGGCTCCTGCCCGGTGGAACACGCGGCAGACCAGACCCGCACCTTGGGCTGTCTCTTCGCCTTCTCCAACAGTGCCGGCGCAATGTGATCCGACAGAGCGGTAAAAAACGACGCATCGCGAAACCAGAGCGTCTCGTTGGTGGTCATGGCATCGATCACCTTGGCCCGCAGGGGGCCGGGATCGGTTTTCAACTTCTCGTGCAACTCGATGAAGTCCTTGCAACCGTTCTGAACCATGAGCACGGTCAGACGGTTCTCGACAAGGTACTCCTTGCCATCACCGACAAGAATGCCGCTGTGTTCGTGAACAAACGAACGTATGCACTTAAACTCTTCTGCTGAAATACTCATTCACCTACTCTCCCTCCGAACCCGTTTCCGATTCGGAGTCCAATTTCACATCAACGTTTTTTCAATGACGCACTCTCTTGATCGGAGCACTGACAATTTAAAAAAATCGCTGAACATTTCCTCCCGTCATCCCGTCCATCGAGACTGGTTCACACATGCATGTTCTGCCAACCGTCACAATCACATAAAGAATGCACTGCCATCACTACCGACACAAATCGGCGATTCTTTCGCCAATACCATCCAGATCCACCGCTTCATCCGACAAGCCCTTCTCCTCGACGGAACGAGGCATGCCATAAACGACGCAGCTCTTTTCGCTCTGGGTAATACAGTAGGTCTTGCCGCCCCGTTTCAACGCATCGACCCCATTGGCGCCGTCACGCCCCATGCCGGTGAGAATGACCGACAGTATCCGCCCCTTGAAAGAGGAGAGTGCCGACATGAACAGCATATCAACGGCAGGGCGACACTCGTTGACTTTGGGACCCTCGTTCAACGAAACCAGAACCTTGGCACCCACCTTCTTGATCACCATATGCTTGCCGCCCATAGCCAGGATGACCGAACCCGGCTTGGCCTCCATCCCCTCCTGAGCCTCCTGCACATTCAACCCCGAAGAGCGACTGAGCTGGGAAGCCAGAGAGGCGGTGAAGACCGGCGGCATATGCTGGACGATCAATGTCGGTATCGGCAACGGACCACCAAGTTTAGCGAGCACCCTGGCCAGTGCTGCCGGTCCTCCGGTGGACGAGCCGATCAACAGCAGTTCAGGCCGCTCTTTTCCGGCTCCTGCCGAGGGTGCGGCCTTGACTGCGGGAGGGCGCGCCGGTGATAACGGTTTTGCCTGCGGCGTCGGCGTCGGTGATCGTGTCACACTGCCGATGGGTGTTACCCGACCCGGTTTCGGTCTGGTAATCTGCGTTGCAGAGGGTCGGGGGGTCTGCACTCCGGGTCTTGGCATACTCGGCGGCGCCACTGCCCCCGGTCTGCCGCGAGGAGGAGTCTTCGCTGATGCGGGTGAAGGAGATGCCTTTTTTGAGGGTTCCTCATCCGTCTTCGCTTCGGTTTCGCGTGCTGCTGCGCGCTGAAGATTATAGGTGATCTCACGCAGAATCGGCGCAAGATCCCCTTTCAACGCTTCCCTTGCCCGGTCGGCGTTGGTCTCCAGAGGTTTGGTCACGAAGTCCATCGCCCCGGCATTGAGACACTCCACCACAATATTGGCGTTGGAGCGGGACATACCGCTGACCATGACGACGGTCACCGGATTGTTCCTCTCACGGAGCGTTTTCAATGTGGTGAGCCCATCCATGACCGGCATCTCCACATCCAGGAGCACCACATCGGGCTTCTCACTCTCAACTTTGCTGAGCGCGACCTGTCCGTTGGGTGCCGTGGAGATCACCGAAACATCGGGGATGCTCTCCGCCACCTTCTTGACGATCATGCGATAGGTGATGGTGTCATCCACCACCATGGCGCGCAACGTACGACCCATATTCACATCTTCCAACTGAAATGACGGCTACGGCGATACATCAACCAGGAGATCCGAATCCCGAATCATGCCATGACGACATAACTGCTTGAGTGCCCGTTTGGTGCTCCTTCATTATCCATTAAAATCGATCAACTCGCCTCAGCTCTCGAACCACATGGAGCAACGCCGAGACGCGACCGTTACTCCTCACTCCATAATGACAGATTACGACTCGTAACGATTCGGTCTACTGACTCCGCCACTGGTAGATCGCCTCGGCGACATTGCCACAACCACGGTAGACCAGCCGTGAGCAGAGCGAGCGAACCAACGCAATGCCACGTCCACCATGACCGAAATTGCTCTCCAGATTCGAGTGGACATTGAGCGGGTCGAAACCGGGACCGCTATCCTCCACCTGAATATGAATCTCACCGCCGACACCCCTCTCCTCCCCCTGCTCATCAGCCGACTCTTCAGCGGCATAAGAGAGTGGTGAGTGGGTCAGGGTACAGCGTATTTCGCCCTCTTCCAGCGCCATTAACCGCTTTTCACGCTGGATGTAATACTGGGCGAAACCTTCCGGCGACTTCTTCATGTCGGTCTCCAGACGCAGCAGACCGTGGTCCAGTGCATTGGAGAAGAGCTCGGCCAGAATCGTGTAGATCTTCTCCCGGTGCCCCGCCGGTGCCTGGAGGTTCATCACCGCATTGATCAACGTCGGCAGTGGATCCACCGCCTTGAGCGTCGCTGCACTGAAGGACATGTCGATCTGCCAGGCGGAGGGCGGGATATCCTTGCGTGAGTTCTGGCGCCGGCCTCCGGGGGGAGCCTCACCCGCTCGGCTGCAGACCACCTCCAACAGGCTGATGTCGTCGGACTGCTTGGCACCCCCCCGGAACTTGCCGAGATCCTCAAGAATGGTGTCGAAGATCTGCTCGGGAAGATCGGTGCGTTTAACACTCTCCAGCAGCCGCTCGGTGCCGTACATCTCCTCAAGATCGTCCGTCGCTTCGGTGAGACCGTCGGAGTGGAGGAAGATACGGTAGTCGTCCTGCATCTCGATGATCTCCACCTTCCGCTCTTCGCGGGTGGTGGGTACCACGCCGAGGGGCAGATGGGTGGAGGGGATGCTCATCACCAGATCGCCCTGACCATCGACGATGAAGACGTCCGGCAGGCCGCCGTTCCAGACAGTAATGCTCTTCTGCCGCGGATCCACCTCCATCAGACAGGCGGCACAGAACATCCGTGTGGGCATCACATCCATCAGCTTGGCGTTGATCTCCTCCACCAACTCACCGATGGAGATGCCCTGAGCGGTCATCCCGTAGAAGGTCTCCGCCAGAGGCAGGGCGCCGACCGCTGCCGACAATCCGTGACCGGTAAAGTCCCCCAACATGATGTTGAGGCCACCGGTGGGATTGTAGCTGGCCACCAGCAGGTCACCGTTGAACAGTGACATGGGCGCAGTCCAGTGATTGAGACAGGGGGCGTCCAGAAGGTTACCGGCACGGACGATATTGGAGAAGAGATGGTTGCCCACCTCCAGCTCCTGCTGAACCGACTCCTGGTGCAGCTCAAGCTGCCACTTCTGTTCCTGGAGTTGCTGCTTCTGCGCCTCCAGCACCCAGGTCTGCTGTCGTAGACGGGTATCCAGATCGCGAATGCGGGCCATGGCGCCGATCTTGGCGCCGAGGATCGTTCGATTGAACGGTTTGGTCAGGAAGTCGTCACCGCCGGCATCGATGCACTGCGCCAACCCCTCCTCATCGGTGATGGCGGTGAGAAAGATGATCGGCACGAACTGATCGGTGGCCATCGACTTGATACGGCGGGCCGCCTCATAGCCGTTCATCACCGGCATGCGCACATCCATCAGCACCAGATCGGGGTGCTCGCGGGCATAGGTTTCCACCCCATCGCCGCCATTGGTTGCCGTGATGACATCGTGACCGTCACGGCTCAGGAGCCGGGTCAGGATCGTGCTGTTGATGCGGTCATCATCGACAATGAGTATCTTCATGGAGGACCTGGGCAGCCAAAAGGTGTCTATCCCACGGGTACGCCGCAATAGAGGCGGTACATTTGGACCATCCCAGTCAGGATGGCTGTTGAACGGTGTGCTTCCACATCATGCTGCCGTGCACTGTTCGACACGAAAAACAGAGAGATGGACAGGACCACGCGCCCGGTACATCACTCGTCAATGCCACGGATCAACACGATACATGGAGAATAGCCCACCCTCACCGTCTGCTTACATGGTGACGGCCAAAGAGCGAACCATTCAGGCCACAGACCGGACACCCCACAGCCGGAAACCGTGAGAGTGCACCTGAGCGGAGCAGTGACACAACACGTCTGTCCAACGACGTGATGAAGTCAGCTGGACTCCGCATCTCCGGAATCCGGTGTCACGTGGCGATCAGGCAATCTTGAATAGCCGCTGGAAGTTGGCGGTCTCCAAAATCTTACGAATCTCGGGGCGGGCATTGACGATCTCGATATCCGCCTCGTTGGCTCCCGCCTCTTCGCGAAGCAGCAACAGCATGCCAAGCGCCGAAGAGTCGATATACTCCGTGCCTGTCAGATCAATGACATAACGCATGCCCTTGCCGGGACCGTCACCACCACTCTGCTGATAGGCGGTGCGAAACTGCGAGTGCATCTCGAAGTTGAACCGACCCTTGATGCTGATAACGGTTTCGTTGTCATTGTTGGTCACAGTGATTGTTCCGGACATGAACGTCCTCCCTAAAAAAAACAATTGGTTGCCGACGCACGGCCTCTGCCGTGTTCGGAATCGATCGATTCAATCTAAAAACGTGTGCTCAC
>JADGBX010000094.1 GCA_015231265.1 Magnetococcales bacterium
ATCGGACTCTCCAGACCACTGACGCCGGAAAACGTGATGCCTATCAGCTCCAACAGATAGAGGAAGAGAAGAACAAGTGCGGCCAGAAAGATGACGAACATGAACGGCCCCATCACGATGCTCAGGACCAGAAACGGGAGAATCAGGAAGAGCTGCAGGAGATCCCACAGGCTCAAAATCAGATAGAACAGTGCCAAACCGACGATGGCTCCGGGATGGCGAACGCCGTTGCTCATCCCATCGGCCAGACCCACGACGAAGATGCCGACAGGCAGCATCAGTAAACCGTACCCCACCAGCTCCGGCTGCAACGCCCCCACACCGATGGACATGGCCAGAATGGCGGCTAAACCGACAAGAATCAACCCGGTGCCGATGTTTTCCAGATAGGTGCGGGGCGTTCTAGCCACACCCGATTCCGGCAACGCCTGTTCATCCTCGGTCGGCTCGTGCATCAATGATCTCCCCCATCACCATCCAGCTCTGTCGCTTCATGGATGCAGCGAGTCACTCTCCATGGTCTCCAGCAACAGGCTCTCTTCATAGAGTGCCACCCGTTGCCGCTTGGCACGCCCTCGGAACCAATCCACCAGATCCAAAGGGTGAATCGTGCGTTGTCCTGCCAGTTTTGCTTGGATCTTCGGCCGGTTGGGCAGACGGCGAGCGCCATCCGCCGTAAAAGCCAGAGAGGGGCGTGAGGGGTCGAATTTCGGCGGTGTAATCGGTTTCGGAGAGGCAAACACCTTGATCACATCGATGCCGAATGGCGGGGCCGCCTCGATGGCCCAACCATCGGTATCACCGGGCACGGCCCGTATCAGCCTGGGATCCAGCAGCGCCGGACGGCTGCCCCGAATCGGCAGCAGAGGCGTGACGCTGCCGTGGCTATCCATGGAGTAGAGCAGAATGTGCAGCGGCTCCTGACCCTTGAGCAGAAACCGCACCCGCTCTCCTCTCAGATAGAGTGGATGCACCCCACCTCGGGTCGCGCCGATACGTATCCGTGTCGTCGCCCCTTGGGCATAATCATCGGCCAGCATCGCCAGCCGCCGTGCTTTGGGGTGATCGGCGACACCATCGTCTGGATCATATGGGGTGCGATGTTCAACCTGAGAGAGCGTCTTCCCGGCTGAGTCCAGCAGACGCAGCACCAGCAACACCTCCCCCTGCCGAATGGAGTAGGTTCCGGAGAGCGTCACATCGGCGCCGACCAGAGAGGCGTCCATCACAGGTAGTGCCCGTATCCGCTCCGCTGCCTGAATCAAAGCCCGACTGTTGGCCACCCGCCGCACCAGAGGCCCCTCGGGAACGAGGCGGTTTTTGTTGCCTTGCCGTTCCAGGGCGCCATGCAGCAGATGCGTCAAGCGACGGGAGTAGGGTGAGGCAAAACGGTAGCGCTGCTCAACGATGGTCTCCACATGGATACGGCGACCGGTGATATTCTTGGTCAAAGCAGCAGCCAGATCCAGGGCCACGGTCTCCAGCCCCTCCTCCAGAACACCAGGCGCCAATCCGGTCACCGGCACCAACCAACTGCGCTCACGCTTGCGGGCCTTCTCCTCTTCGTCCGCCCCGGAGGCCGTTTGCCGGAAGTCCACCCAGACGGTGAAGCGCACCTTCTCACCTTCCGGCAGATAGTTGGCGCGCAACACCCCCACCGCCTGACTGGCATCGGCGGAAACAAGATCGAGCTTGGTATGACGCAATGCCTTTTCAAGGGCGGTCTGCAGATCGCGGGTCAGCGTGCGGGGCCGGTGGGTCACCGCATCCACCATGCTCTGCCGATCCATATGGATCGCCCGAGATCCGTTCTCACCGTTGCGCGCCATCAGCTCACCATCGACCCAGACCGCCACATCGGCTGCCATAGCATCCAGATCGGTGTGCTCCGTCGGACCGAATAACCCGTCCATCTTGATGCCGTCAAGTGCACACCCGGCCACCATCCAGACCAGTATCAGAGCAAAAACGGATCCTGTTTTTCGGTATCGTCGTCCGGCAGCCACACTGCCCGCGTCACACTGCGCCATCGCCTCCGCCTCCCATTCAAACACCCACGCCCGTCGGTCAGTGAATCGTTTCGACACGTGAATGGTCAAGGGTGACAGAGAGTATACCCGCATGGCAAGCAATGGGCGCAGATTGACAGCAGATCTTTCCCAAACGGCGCTTTTGAACTACCCTGTTCAGGAAGAGGTGGAGCAAGTGGGTATCGGACCGAAAGTGGGGCTCCGAGCCGAACAGCGTGACCGGAAATATGGGGGAAGGAACGCATGAATCACGGAGAGATGCTGACAGCAATCTGGGATACGGTTCAGGAGATCGCCATGACCATGCTCATGGTGGAGATCGCACCGGTCTCACCAAAAAGCCTGACTTTCAACGAACCGTACGTTCCCTCCTCCGCAGACACGGTGGCCCTGATACGGATGCAGTCGGGTCTCCAAGGCGGCATCCGGCTCTGCAGCAACCGGGCGTCGTGCCTGGCGCTGGCCGGGGTGCTCTTCGGAGGGTCGTTCGATACGCTGACCGAAGATGCCTCCGACTCCTACTGCGAGTTGGCCAACATGGTGGCCGGTGGTGTACAGACGATCCTCTCCGATCAGTACGACTCCCTGAAGATCACACCGCCGGAGTTGTTCACACGGGATCACCCGGAACCGGGATACCCCGGCTACTACCACAGCGTCCACTACTCCTTTGTTATGGACGGCAACCCCTTCTTCGTGGAAACCTTTTTCAAGGAAGGTTCCGAGGAGTAAAGGGCCGAATCAACAGAAGCAACGGCACCCAATCAGCACTCGGTAAACCAGGTCTTGAACGCCAACGGCATGATCAGTTTCAACCGTTTCATGGTTTCGACTTCATCGGGATTGCGGCCAACATCGATCAGTTTCTTCCGAACTTTGGCAAGAAATGCCTGATCGAATGTGGGATTATAATCATCCACATCCTGCGGCTTGATCTCTTCCAGTGGCCGGCCAATGCGGTTTTCCACCTCATGCTTCAGCCATAGCCCCGATTCCATAAACACCTGTTCTTCATGCTGCATGTCACCATCCCCTGGAGTATTCATGTTGCGTCCCTCTGGCGGTCCGTTGCCTCTCAGTACGGAGCAACGCGCACACTCTGCGCGCCCGAACATCTCTTTGAGAAGAGCGTTCGGTTCTCAGCTCCGAAGAGCACGGCTACACCAAGCAGCGTCCTATACCCATTATCGGACCATTGACAGCGAGACTTGAGCCCCGAAATGCTGACGCAACCTTCACATGGTGATTTACCATGCAGAAACCCTGCCACACTCAAATAAAATCGTCCTCCCCCCACGCCCTCTCTCCTGGGATCGCGCAAACATCATGACCACAATCGGCCACGATCTCACCCCTCTGGAACATGGTGGCGGCTTGCGGGCTGCGGCACGTCGATACGGCACCCCTGCAGAAGGGTGGTTGGATCTCTCCACCGGCATCAATCCCAATGGCTGGCCACTCCCACACGCCATCGACCCCAAGCTCTGGCAACGGCTGCCGGAACGCGAGGATGGTCTGGAAGAGGCGGCGGCAGAGTGTTACGGGCTTCCACATCCCCCGCTGCCCTTGGCCGGTTCCCAGGCGGCCATTCAAGCCCTGGCCCGTCTGCGCCCGACCGGTGAGACCGCGTGTCTCGCCCCTCTCTACGGCGAGCATCCCCACGCGTGGCTACAGAGTGGACACCCTCTGCACCTGCCGACAACGGTTGCAGAGGTGGAGCGGCTACTGGACCGTCTGGACACGCTGGTGGTGGTGAATCCCAACAATCCGACGGGAGGCGCTCTGGAGCCCGATCAACTGCTTGCCTGGGCCGATCACCTCTCCCGGCGCAACGGTGTGCTGGTGGTGGATGAAGCGTTTATGGACGCCACACCGGAGAGAAGTGTGGCACCCCATGCCCATCGACGTGGTCTGGTGGTGTTACGCTCGTTGGGAAAGTTCTTCGGTCTGGCGGGAGCGCGGGTCGGTTTTGCCGCCGGAGATTCGGAGATCATCACCCGTCTGGCACACCATCTGGGGCCCTGGACCGTCAGCGGACCGGCTCGGCACATCGCACACCAGGCACTGGAAGATCGCGCATGGCAGGCATCCACCCGCCCCAAACTGCACGCTGCCAGCCAGCGTCTGGCAACTCTTCTGACGAGTACCGGACTCCACCCCGATGGTGGTACGGCTCTGTTTCAGTGGCTTCGGAGCGATGCGGCTCGCGGTATTCAGGAGCGTCTGGCCCGGCAGGGGATTCTCGTCAGGGCGTTTGATGCGCCCTCCTCCCTGCGCTTCGGACTGCCTCCCGGCCATGATGCGGCGTGGCACCGCCTGGAGAAGGCACTGCGTGAACATGCCTGATGGCTCTACTCAAAGACGTGGCGTGATTGGGAAAACTGGTGCAGGAGGTGGGTCATCGACAGAGGAGAGGGATCAACCCGCACCCTCCGACCGGGACAGGTCCGCAGGATTGGCTCCCCCCATACGGTACCCCTGGCGATCGATGATCACCTGATCAAACGCCCCGGCTTCAGTGATCAAGCGGGTGATGCGATCAGAAAAATCCGGCTCCTCAAGCCGCTGCAACCCCTCGTTATCCAGCTCCAACCGAGCGGTCTTTCCCTGGTCGAGATAGCGCACTCTGTACTGATGGAAGCCGTTCTTTCGCAGCACCTCTTCCGCCGCCTCCACGCGCGCCAAACCCTCGCGGGTGATCGGGGTCATGGTGGGGAAACGGGAGGAGAGACACGCAAACGCCGGTTTATCAGCGGTGGGGAGCCCCCGGGCACGGGAGAGGATGCGGATGCTCTCCTTCCCCATCTCCGCCTGCAACAGAGGCGCTTCGATCCCCGCCTGTCGCGCCGCCTCCATACCGGGACGCACGTCGCCGAGATCGTCGACATTGGCCCCGTAGAGAATCGTCCAGCGCGCTGCATCGTCACAGCCGTCGACCCAGGCACGGCACACTTGAAACAACCGACTTTTACAGTGATAACAACGATCAGGACCATTGGCGGCAAACGCGGGAATCGCCAACTCATCCACCGGCACCAGGTGGTGCGGTACGCCAAAACGCTCCGCCAAGGCGATGCACTCCGCCCGCTCACTGGCAGGCAGTGTCGGCGAGTCCGCCGTCAAAGCCACCACCCGTTTCGGCCCCAGAACCTCCGCTGCCGCTGCCAGCAGAAAGGTGGAGTCCACCCCCCCGGAAAAGGCGATCAGCACTGCATCGTACCGCTCCAGAACCACCACCAGACGCTGCCACTGGAAGGTACTCTCCGGCGTTGAAGAGGATTGATCGGAGTGTGGAGAGGAGGTGGAACGACTCATTCAATCACCAATTTACCGTTACGATGGTCGATTCTCCACGCACCCAACTTCTCCAGAACCGTCGTACCCAGCAGAGGGGGAACGCCACTGCCTCCCACCACGGCGCGAATATTGCGGACCGTCATCTCGCCGATCTTCACACTTCTGATCAGAACCATGCGCTGTCGCATCTTCGAACCGTCGGCGATGGTTGAGATACCGGTGCCGATGATGTCCTTGTCGGTCATGGCGCCCTGTTTGCGCAGAATGGCATACATCTCCATGGGCAGCAGAACCACATTGGCGCCGGTATCGATGAGAAACGGCGCCTGAAGAGTTCCATTGAGGACGGTATTGATCCAGTACTGACCCCGTTTGCGGTTGGGCAGAAGGGGAACGCTCTTGTCCCGCGTCCGTGCCGTGGGGTACTGGACGCTGTCGACCAGCTTTTCGGACCGATCACAGGGGAAGTTGCGCAGCACGATCCGCCCCGACGCATCCTTGCAGTGACGCAGCGTCTCGGCATGAAGCACCGGCAGTGTCATGAAGATGGCCAGAAATACGACCAGACAGGAGAGAGGAAGGAAGCGGGTACTCACTTGAGAGGAGATCGGGGAATCACTGCCGGCCGATGCCGGAACTGAAGTGCTCGGGGTTCCAAACTGTTTCGGTGTGGCGGTGATTCCCATGATCCGTATCGATCCGAATCAGCGCTGAAGGCGCCGAACTTCGTTGATCACGATGGGCTCCACCGGCACATCCTGATGAAAACCGCTACTGCCGGTCTTCGTCTTGGCAATCTGGTCCACCACATCCATACCTTCAACCACGCGGGCGAACACCGCATAGCCGAAATCACGAGAGCCGTGATCCAGGAAAGCGTTGTCGGACACATTGATGAAAAACTGCGATGTGGCACTGTTGACATCGGAGGTACGCGCCATGGAGAGGGTGCCGCGCAGATTCTTCAGACCGTTGTCCGCCTCGTTCTTGATCGGATCCTTGGTCGGCTTGGGCTGCATATCGGCATCCATACCACCGCCCTGAATCATGAAACCGGGGATCACCCGGTGGAACACTGTACCGGCGAAGTGGCCGGAATCGACATATTCAAGAAAGTTCTTCACCGAAATCGGCGCTTTATCAGCGTCCAGTTCGATGGTTATATCGCCCATGGATGTGGACATCACCACCATCTTCTTTCCTCCCATCATACCGCCTGCTGCCTGGATATCGTCCGAAGCCAGCACGCCCATGACAGCCACGGCCACTGCGAGCACAACTGCCAAAAAAGGTTTTCTGAACACCGATACCTCCAGAGCTTTTCAGCCGTTTGATCGTTTGCAAATGTTCATGGTATGGAACCGGTTCGAGGTGAATCGAAACCGCCGGTCCCGATGTACGGATACCGTATCGCGTACAGGGGTCTCAGTGTACCTAATCGGACCGAGGGTTCCAAGCGAAGGCGAATGATTTCCTCAAAGAGTGCCGGTTTGAACCAGATCACCCCTTCGAAGGGGGCTCGAAGATTGTTATTGTGTGGATTCATTAACCCTCTTATGTTCCCGAGCCGTGCCGTTTCGGGACCGGCTTCCCAAACTGGAAGATGCGGCAAGGGGCCGCCACCACAATGAGCGATCTTTTCGAGCGATTGAACGCACCCGTGGCGTTGATTGCCCGCCATACCGGTCTGGAGATTCCGGGCACGCTTCTGATCATCGTGTCGTTGATCCTGCTCGGAGTCGGTGCTTGGTGGATACAGCGCGACGGACAAGGAAGCCGCAAACGGCAGGTGATGCGTGAGATGCGGGCAAACTCTCCGGCCAGCAAGAAGAAACGTCCTCGCTCCCACTCGCACAGACGGCGTAGCCATGCCCTTTCCGGCACTTACGACGACGCAGTCTTCACTGATCCGACCAGCGGCACATTCCGCTTTCCCGACTACGGCAACCCCGACACCTTTCTCTGCCGGATCATCGACAACACCCTCTATTCCGAAGAGATGGAGTGGCGCTGCCGCTCCAAGGAGGAGCGGGAACACTTCTCCGTCATCGATTTTGAGAGTGCGCTGATCTCACCTGTTCTGGAGGTGGACGGTTTCGCCCACGCCATGGATCGCATTTCTATTGATGAACTGGGAGAGAGCCGTTTCATGCACGGCCGATGGAGTGAGCTTGAGACCGTTCTCTCTCATGCCTGGAATAGCTCCGTGGCCGGTGATAACGCTCTCGCCCGTGAGTTGGAGACACACGGGTTGATGCAGCCGGTGCACTTCACCTCCGATGCGGAGCGGCGGGAGCATGTGGCGGCATCGCTGACTCGACGCCGTGTTCCCGATCTGCGCCGCTTCTGCATCGAGGCCGACCTGCCGGTACGCAACGCTGACGGCAAACTGCGCAAAGGGGAGTTGATCGACCAACTCCTGGAGCATGATGAAACGCTGGAAGCCCTGAATCTACCACGCTTTCTGGAACCCTCTGCGTCCATGTCCTCCTGGCTCGACGGCTGGTATACCCGGTATCTGGATGACATCCGCGACAATCTTCAGCGGTTCCATCCCCTCTACCACTACCATGTCTGGTCGGCGATTCAAGAGGAGGTGGACCAGGAGATCCACCCACAACTCAAGGAGTGGATTCAAGATATCCTGCGAGATAAACCGTGGGATGTGCTGCTCACCTATCCTCCCTGACCCCTCGACCTCGACACCGCCACTCTAAACACCGCCACCAACAGGAGTCCAACACCATGTTGCGTTTTCTGATGCCCATCCGGTTCTTCTCCATGATCGCCGCTCTGTTCGCCTTTCTCGGAGCGCTGATCATGTTCTTTGAGGGTGCCCATCTGACACTGGAAGCAGGGCAGATCTACTTCGGACTCATCGAACCTCACGGCTACCCCCAAGGCGCTGCCAAAGGGGAACTCACCACGCTGATTCTGATTGAGGCGCTGGATGCGTTTCTGTTTGCCCTGGTGGTGATGATCTTCGGTTACGGCATCGTACTGCTGTTCGTGGTCGATCGCGCCACCTTCGACATCGAAAAAGCGCCCAAGTGGATGCGGTTCGAGAATCTGGGTGAGCTGAAGGCGATCCTCGCTCAGGTGATCATCGTCATGCTCTATGTGCGCTTTTTGAAGATGCTCATGGAGCTGGATGGGCCTCTGGATTGGGAGCTGCTGGTGCTTCCCATCTCAGTGGTTCTGCTCTCTCTGGGCCTGAAGCTGCTGCACGGTGGCCATAAATAGACGCAGGTTTCACCCCTCGGAGGGGTAGTCGAAGCGGTAATAGAGATCGGCTGCCTCCTGCCGCACACGGCGAAACCCGGCCCGTTCGAAACAGCGCTGGGAGGCGGGATTGTCTTGACGGATTTCGGCATGGAGAAAGGGCCGAGGGGTGTTGACACTGCGAAAGGCCGCGACGGCTGCGATCAGAACCGGGGCTGCCAAACCCCGTCCACGGGCCGACGGCGCCAGATTGATCCCCACCTCGAATCCGGGCTTCTCAGACACCGTTGGCTCTGAGGACGGCAGTGGGTCGAACCGCACCACACCGATGGCTTCCACGGGGCTACCCCCTCCACTCTGCCGAATCTCGGCAATCAGAAAGAGCGCCTCCGGGTTCTCCATCTCCGGCTGATACTGGTCGAGACTCAACGGCTGACTGCGACGGGACATGGCTCGGGTGTGGGCATCGTTGCGCCACGCCAGCACCTGATCGAAATCAGCCGGCGTGACAGGACGGACAGCCAAACCGTCAGGAGCCGTGGAGCAAGAGACCACCGGGAGCTATCCGCTTCGGGCGATCTGAATATAGCCGTCGTCCACCTCCACCGGAATGGGCGTCAAACCATCGCCACCACACTCACCGAAGGTGCAACTCCCATCGCTGATGCGGTAACGGGCGTAGTGTACCCGGCAGAGAATACCCGGCTCCTCTCCATCCAGCTCATCGAGCAGAAAACTCTTCGAGCCCGCTTCAAGGGGCTGACCTTCGAAGTGACGACAGCCGTTGACGTAGGCGGTAACCTGATCCTTGTGACGAATCACCACCACCCTGAACGGATCCTTCTCATCACCGAATTCGATCCCTTTGGCAGTTCCATCCTCAATCTCATCCAGAGCACACAACAACATGCCGGCTGGCGGTGCTTCGGGGTGGTCATTCCACATGGCGGCCTCTCCTCAACTGGTATTACGGATTCATTGACGTTCCATCACACGACGCGCTGTCGATACGTACCGCCCTTTCAAACATCAGCTTCACTCTCCCGCCAGAGCGCCACGGCCTCGTCAAGTCGATGGGGCGCCTGCTTGGGAAAGAGTGCACCGATCATGGCGGCAGCATCGGCACCGGCTCGGATCACCCGGGGCAGACGCTCCAGTGTGATACCGCCGATGGCGACCAAGGGGGGATGGGGTTCGGAACAGACCTGCTTCAGACGATCGATACCACGAACCGCCTCGGTATCGGGTTTGGTCGCCGTGGCAAAGATGGGGCCGAAACCGATATAGTCCGCCCGGCAGGTGATCGCTTCTCGGATCTCATGGGAAAAGTGGGTGGAGAGGCCGATGGCACCCCCGTCACCGATCATGCGCCGACACGCAGCGACGTCGGTATCACCCTGCCCCACATGAACACCATCCGCCCCCAATACGGGAACCAGATCGGGACGATCGTTGAGGATGATGGAGATATCCGGCGCCTGCTGCCAAAAGAGTGCACACCATCCACGCATGAACCGCTCCTGTCGAGCGGGATCGGTTTTGGAGCGCAACTGGACAACGGGAATCTTCAACCGGCCACACGCCGCGGCAATCTCCCGTGCGGGAGCCACATCACGCTGCAAATCCGTCCCTTCCCGATGCAGCGCAGGGTATCCGCTCTGCTCCAACCAGAGGTCATCCAGAATCGGGTAGATACCACCGATGATCATAGTTTCAGTACTTCCGAAACAGACTCACAGCGACTCGAACAGCTCCCGGTCGATCACCTCAGGATCCCCCATGTTCAAGGCGACCAGGCGACGAAGATGGCTGAAGCTCTCGATATCCATGTTCTTGAACTCAATGGCTGCACCACGCTTCGAATCACTCCAGAGCACGATCCCATGAATGCGCAGCTCCGAATCGCCGAGAGGCATGGTACCGAACACTTCCAGTTCGGCCATGGGAAGGTTCTCACACCAGAACAGCATGCCCCGGAGACTGATATCGTTGAACGCCCCCTCATACAGCGTGCCGCTGTTATCCTTCAAGGTCAGTTCATGGCGGAAATCGACACGGGAAAAGTGGCGCCGCTCTTCATGTTCCATAGTGTAGTTGTTCTGCTCTGTCATCATGCTCTCCAGACGTTAATCACACTATGGTAAAGAGATTTGTCAGAGGTGACAAGACGATAACACCGACGTTTACCCAACAGTGTCACGCGTGATGGTTTCGGCCTGC
>JADGBX010000095.1 GCA_015231265.1 Magnetococcales bacterium
CATCACGGTCATGCTTTCGCCCGCCTGCAACGTGGCATTAAAATTATTCAACGGCATTGTTTCGATCCTTTCCCTGAACTCATGGAATGGCTACCCCGCCCTATTCAGGATAGGCCTCATGATATGATGATACACGATTATTCACAAAAGCACGTCTGCATTCTCAGCCGAGCATCAACGCGTCATCCCCAACAGACGGGCAAAAAAGAACTTGAACACCAGCCCAACCACCAAAGCGATGACGATGGCAATCACGATCTGGCTGAACAGGCCCGGCTCCTTCTGCGGCTGTTTCGGCACCTTACGCCTGCTTTTCAACGTTTTCTGTTTTCTATAGCGCATGGCTGCGGTACCACCCCTGCCGTCCACATCTGTACGAGCCGTCATGGTATCACTGCCCTACGGACTGAAACAACGCTCTCTGCCGACGTATAAACAGGTACGACGGTATCCGATTTCCTCACTGATCACGATTCACCGACCGGCTTCCACCATTCTGGGAGGCAGGAGCGGGGTGATGCGTGCAAGCTCCTCGGGGGCGTCGGGGTGACCCCCTTCCGCGGCCAGACGCAGCCAGCGATAGGCCAGGACCAGATTCCTGCGAACCCCCTGCCCTCGCGCATACATCCTTCCCAACATGTACTGCCCCATGGGTGCGCCTTGTTCTGCTGCACGACGATACCAGCGAAACGCCTCGGCGCGATTGGACACACCGTCGATCCCAACATCGTGAATATAGCCCAGCTTCAATGTCGCCCAGGTGAGCAGTTCCCGCGGGATCTTCCGGCTGGGATCGCGACGCATCAACGCGCGTAACCAGAACAGCGCCTTATGCGGATCCTTCTTGACGCCGACCCCCTTCTGGTAGATATCCGCAAGATGGAACATCGCCCGAGGATCCCCCTTGCGCGCTGCCGACTGAAACCAGTGCCGCGCTTGGCGCAGATTGCGCACGTCAGATGGTCCGTAGAGGTAGAGCAGCGCCAGATCCGCCTCGGCGCGGGCTGATCCCTCTTCGGCGATAGCGCGGCGGGCGCTCTCGAAGAGGGCGGTCGTCGCACTGTCCGACTCCATGGCAGGATGCGTTCCCGCCTGAAGCGATCCCGGACTACCGATCAACAGAACCAGACCCAACAGGATCCAACGCAACGGCAACCGGCCAGAAACGATGCCGGATTCACCACGCTGAAACCCCTCGATCTGAACACGGGCGCTCTGAAATGTGGGGGGATTCCGAACAGCAAACATGGAGAACCCACCTTTTTTACGACAGGAGCGCCGATAGGCACCGTCACACGATGGAGATGGGGTGGAATAGCTCATGGTGCCGACTCCCGGGCGACCCCTTCGATGCGCAGAACCACGCTGCGTCCACGGGCCCGTTCAAAACCTGGCCAGGGAGAGTCCATGGCAGCACCCGTGGAGAGGAGCGCGCCGCCATCCGGACCCGGAACGCCCATCCCACCCAGTTCCGGGCGGTGGCTGATCAGGCGATTGTTCAGCACCATGGCGCGGGTGTGGGCCAGGCGCCAGTTATCCCGGAAGCGGGCACCACCGATGTGGGCCGGTGCTGCACGACCGACGATCTGCACCCGACGCAACTCCATCGCTTCGTGGCCTACAGGGCAAGCAGTGGCGCGGCGACCTCTATCCTCCGAGGTGTAACAGGGAAGCACGGTGGCGAGAACATCGGCAAGCTGCTGCAATCCCCGCCGCCGAACCGGTGCTTCGATGCGCCAGGAGCCGGCATCGAAATCGAAGATCCGCGGCAGATGCAGCGTGCCGCGCACGTGATCGATGCGCACGGCAATGCCCCGTTTCAGCAGGCTGTCACCCAGATGCTCCAGCAGAGCGGAGCGGGCCATGTCGATGCCGGTGATGGTGCGGGTGGTGTGCGCGGTTGCCGGTGCTTCCACCATGCGGGGTACCGAGCCGGTGCTCAGGCGCGGGGTAGGAATCGGTGCCTCGACAACAGCCGGCAATACATCGCTCATTGAATCATCAGGTCGTGGCCGTGGATCGATGACCGGTGGTTCCTGAACCGGATCGCCATCATCGGGAAGTATCCTCTCCGGAGCAGTGACGGCGGGATCGCCGGAGTCGGCGCTGAGATCCGACGCACCGAGTGCACCCACGGGGCGGGGGGAGAGCTGCGGCGGTTGCGGCGACGCCATACTCTCGGAGGTGGTGGCCGCGGTACTCCCGACAGGCTCGGCAGGCGGAGTCGTGGCAGGCAGAGTGGCTTCAGCAGCGTCGCTCTCGGCCCGGGCGGTTGCGCGGGCAAGCTGTTCGGCCGCTTCTGCCAGCCGCTCCTGCTCCTGGCGCATCGTCTTGAGAAGATCGGCCTTCTCCTGAAGCTGGGCGGTGAGCTGGGCATTTCTCCGCTGAATCTCCGCCCGCTCGGCATCTCCCAACGTCGGTTCGGACTCGGTGGGCGCCCTCAATGTCTCAGCCACCTGCTGTTGATGATGCGTCAGCGCACTGTCGAGCGTGCTCAGAGGATCGGCTGTTCGAGCGTCGGCATTGGGATTGGGATTGGGATCGGTAACGGTCAGCTCCGGTCCGGTAGTCTCTCCGGCAGCGGTCGCCAGAGAGAGGCGCAAAAGCGCCCGGTTGTAGGAGCCGGGATCGCGCTTCTCGGTGACGTTGGCGGCGATGCGAAAGAGCGAACGCCCTTCGTGATTCTGCAGTAGATTCAGGCGAGGACGCTGCTGCATCAAAGCGTGCAGAACCCGCATCGCCCGCTCCGAAGCCAGCAGCCAGTTGGAGCGGAAACGGTGTGCTCCCACCGGTGCGGTGCGTGAGGAGCCTTCGATGGTGATCCAGGCCAGGGGGAAGGCACCATCCCCCTCCAGACATCCGCGCCGATCCTCTGCCGCCGCAGCCTCGGTGTGGCACGGCAGAACCTGCAGCAGCACATCCGCCAGGGTCTCCAATCCGGCCCGGCGGCTGGCATCGATGTGGGAGGAGCCGTGGGGAAAACGCATCAACTCCGGCAGATGGAGCGCACCCTGACTAAGATCGGCCCGGGCGGTGATCGCTCTTCCCGCCAGCCGGGATTCGATCCGTTTCAGCAGACGATTGCGGGCAACCGTGGCGCGCAGCAGCTCCGGAGAGTCGCCTCGGCCACTGGCCAGACGGGACTCCAGCGACCGCTTCTCCACCATGAGTCGTTCGATCTGATCCGCTTTGGCCAGCAGCCGTTTCTCAAGCTGCTGTAGATCCTCTCGCAGTGCCGCCGTTGCCTGCGACTGGGCGGTGAGACGCTGCAGCAGCGCCCGACTCTGCTCTTCACTCCCTGCCGTGGCACTCTGGTCGGAACTCTGATCGGAACTCCTGTCCGGTTCGGCGCTCATCTCGATCAGACGCGCCTCCAGAAGGGTGTTGCGACTGCTCAGACGCATCAGATCCTTCTGGTGCGCATCGATCTGACGAGAGAGCGCGCCATTCAGTGTGTTGAGACGGGCCATCTCCGCCTGATTGGCCCGGTTCTGCGTCTGGGTATGATCCCCACGATGCGTCTCCTGCTCGCGGAGAATGGCCAGCTCATCCTTCATCACCCCGAGTTGGGACAGAAGCGTGCGATTTCGTGTCTGAACCTCCTGCAGAGAGGCGATGGTCTCTTCGTGTTGCTGCACTTTGGTGAGCGCCTGCTCGGCACCATCAAGGCGGGCGGAGAGTGCGCGGATACGCGTCTGTAGTGCAGAGATTCCGGCGCTCTTCTCCGCGAGACGACGGTTAAGATCAGCACTCCTGGCGGTGTTCTGTCTGTTGTCGGATTCCAAAGCAGCCAGTTGCGACTCCAGCTCCCGATTGCGCGTCTCAAGGGTTGCCACCTGCGCCTCACCCGAGGCGACCAGCGCTTTCAACGCCGCCACGGCGGCACTCTCCGCCTGAGATGAACCGGAGACGGACTCGGAACCCCCCTCGGCAGTGATGCGAGCCGCTGCCAGCGCCTCGGCGTGGGCCTTCTCCTGCCAGGTGAGACGGCTCTGGAGCTGCTCCAGCTGCTGTTGCAGTGCGGCCTGGCGGCGTCCGGCTGCTTCCAACTCCGTGGCCGCTGTTTCGAAAGCGCTCAGGCGTGTGATCTCCGCCTGTTGGCGGGCTGTATCGGCTCGCAGTGTGGTGATCTGTTGCTCAAGAGCAGCGATCTCGGTACTGCGATCAGCTCGGGCCGGAGAACGGCTCTGCTGCTGGCTGATCAAGGATTCTAGGCGTTTCTCCACCGTTTCGGCGTGGACGCGTGCCGCCTTAAGCTGGGCGCGTTTCTCCGTCAGCGCCGCTTCAACATCGGCAAAGCGCTGCTGCAAACGGTCACGGTCGCGCAGCGTTGCCAGCTGTTGCGTCTCACTCTGCTTCAGGCTCTCCAGCGCTTTGGCCCGAATCGCATCTCCTGCTGCCAGACGGGTCTCCAGAGAGCTCACCGTGGCCAGCAGGGCGGTGTTATCCGCCTCCACCGACTGCAGCGACGCCAGAGAGCGTTCAATGGTGCGTAGGCGGGCGATTTCCGTACTCTGCTCCGCGATCCGTTGCTGGAGAGTGCTCAGCTCCTGTTCACGCTGTTTACCCTGCTCGGCCAGCTGGGCCGATTCGCTGCGCAAACGTTCCAATGCACTCTTCTTCTCGATCAACGCCGCGGCGCGTTGGCGATCTTCGGCCTTGGCCGACAGGAGATCCTGCTCAAGATCTCCATAGGCGCGGTTCAGAGCGGTGTGTTTCTCCTCCAGGGCGGTGAGTTGTCGCCCTTTGATCGCCAACTGTTTCGCCAGGACGGTGTTGCGTTTGGTCAGAACCGAGAGTCCATCACCCCGCCCCGCCAGCACCTCTTTCAGCGCCGTGCTCTCACGTCGTGCTGCGTTCAGATCGCTCTGCAGGGCAGCAAGCTGCTTCTGCAACGTCTCGGTGTGGCCAGAGCTCTCCACGACACCCGCCAGCGACTGTTCGATCTCCTTGAGACGGGCAATCTCCGTGCGCTGCTCCGTCACCTGGGTCCGGAGACCGGACATCTCGGTCTGTCGTTGTCGGCTCTGTTCGTTCAGCGCCGCCAATCGACTGTTCAACTGCGTCAGCGCTGCCTGTTTCTCGATCAACTCTGCGGCGCGCCTGCGATCTTCGGCCTTGGCCGACAGGAGATCCTGCTCAAGATCACCATAGTCGCGCTTCAAGGCGATGTGCTTCTCATCCAGAGTGGTCAGCTCCTGCCCTTTGGCCGTCAGTTGAGCCGCCAGAGTGGTGGTACGCTCCGTCAACGCCTTGAGTCCATCGCCCCGACCGGAGAGCGCCTTTTTCAGCGCCGTGCTCTCGCTGCGTGCTGCCGTCAGATCGCTCTGTAGGGCTACGAGCTGCTTCTGCAGAGAATCGGCACGCTCGGCGCTCTCCTGCACCGCCGCCATCGACTGCTCGATGGTGCGCAGACGGGCGATCTCACTGTTCTGCGCAACGAGTCGTTGCCGCAGGGTTACGATCTCCTGTTGATTCTGACTGCCCAGCTCGGTCAACTGTGCCGTTTGCTCCTGAAGCTGTTGCAACTGCCGAGCCTGCTCGGTAGCGTGAACTCTCTGCGCCTGCTCCGTGCCTTGCGTGGTGGCAAGCCCCTCTTTCAGGGCGTTCAACTGTTCGGTCAGAGCGGTTTTCGTGCGAGAGAGCTGCGCCAACTGCTCGGTTTTCGCCGCAAGCTGACCGGAGAGCTCGGCGTTGCGGGCGGTGAGATCGGATAGAGAGCGATCCCCACTGTTCCGGGTCGCTGCCAGTTCGTTACCCATGGCGTCGAGTTGAGCCATCAGACGCCGATTGGTCGCCTCCACCTCCTGAAGCGCTGCCAGAGTGCGTTTGATCTCTTTCAGACGGGCCAGATCGGTGCGTTGCCTCTCCACCAGCTTGCCGAGTCGGGCGATCTCCGTCTGCCGCCGAGCGCTCTGCTCGCTCAGACGCTGACTGCGCCGCCGCAGATCGGCCAGAAGATCACCACGCTCCACCTCTTGCGCCACCAGACGCCGCTCCTCCTCCCGCGCCGATGTCAGCGCCTTCTCCAAGCCGGCGTAGCGGCTGGTCAGAGCGGTGTGGGTATCGTTGAGGGTGGCGAGTTGTCGCGACTTGGCTGCCAACTGGCCCGACAGCTCGGCATTGCGGGCGTGCAAGGCGGCGTGACCGGCCGCATCGCTGCTCTGAACCGTGGCCAGTTCGGAGCGCATCGCCTCCAGTTGATCCAGCAGTTGGCGATTGCTCGCTTTGACGCCGCTGAGCGCCGTCATGGAGCGTTCGATCTCTTGCAGGCGAGCGATCTCGGTCCGTTTCTCCTCAACCACTGCCGTGAGACGTACGATCTCGCCGTGTCGCCGTCGGCTCTCGTCGCTGATGCGGGCGGCGCGCTGTTGCAGCTTCTCCAGGGCCTGCTTGGTGCTGATCAAGGTTGCAGCACGCTGGCGATCCTGTTTCTGGACCGAAAGCAGCATCGACTCCAGCGACGCAAAGCGGGCAGTCAGAGCGGCGTGTTTCTCCATCGCCTGGGCCAGCTCCTGCTCTCGGGCCGCCAGTCGGCCCACCAGATCGGCGTTGCGGCTGGTGAGCATGTCGCTGCTCTGGCTGCCGCTCTTCACGCTGCTCTCCAGCTCGGAGCGCATCGCCTCCAACTGCGCCAACAGTTGTCGATTGTTCGCCTCCACCCCTTTCAGACTCGCCACGGAGCGTTCGATCTCCTTCAGGCGGGCGATCTCGGTCCGTTTCTCCTCCACCTGAGCAGTCAGACGCCGAATCTCGCCGTGACGGCGTCGGCTCTCATCGCTCAGGCGCTCTGCCTGCTGCTGCAACTGGTTGAGACTCTTCTCTTTTGCAACCAGCAGCTCCGCCTGGGCGCGCTCTTGATTGCGGCTGGAGACCAGATCCCGCTCCAGAGCGCTGAACAGAGCGGTGAGACGGCTGTGCGCGCTGTTGAGCTGGGCCAGCTCCCGCCCTTTGGCGGCCAGTTGACCGGAGAGTTCGGCGTTGCGGGCGTTGAGCGCCTTGATGCCCTGGCTGCCGCTGCTGCGACTGAAGGTCAGCTCGGAACGCATCGCCTGTAGTTGATCCATCAGACGGCGATTGGTCGCCTGTACCTCCTGAAGACCGGCCACCGACTGCTCGATCTGCTGCAAGCGGGCGATCTCACCGTTGCGCTGCTCCACAACGCCGCGCAGTCGCGACACATCCTGCTGCAGGGAGACCAGCTCCTGCTCCTTGGCGACCAGAGCAGCGGTGGTGTCGTCACTGCCGGTATCGGAGGCGGTGGCCAGTCGGGCCATCAGTGCTGCCAGCCGTCCGGTCAACGCCGCATGGCTGCCGCTCATCTCCGCCAGCTCCCGCTGCCGATCCGCCAGCAGCGCCTTCAACGTCGTCAGTTGGCTGCTCTCCTCGGAACCGGCGTGATGGGTGCTGCTCTTCTCCGAAGCGAGACGCAGCGCCTCGGCGTGGGCCCGTTCCCTCTGGCTCAGGCTCTTCTGCAGGGCGGCCACCTGCTGTTGCAGCGTGCCGTTCCGACTGCGCACCTCCACCAGTTCCCGCGACACCTGCTCAAGACCGGAGAGCCGGGCGATCTCACGGCTTTGACGTTCGCCGCTATCCCGCAGCGTCGCCACCTGTCGGCGCAGTCCCACCGCCTCCTGCGTGCGCTGTTTCAGGCGCTGATCCAATGTGGCCGTGCGCTGTTCCGCCTGCTCGACACGGGCGGTCATGCGTCCGAGCCGCTGCTGCAGATCGGCACCGGTGGTGCGAGAAGCGGCCAACTGCTGCCGCTGTTCGGCCAGCGCTTTCTGCACCGTACTCAAACGGTCGCGCAGTTGCGTCTCCTGCTGCCGCAACGCCGCCAGATCGCTGCCGCGACTGGCCAGTTTCTCCCGGTCGCTGCTGAGACGTTTGCGGCTCTCCTGCAGACTGTTCTGAAGTTCGTCGACCCGGGCAGTCAGGGTGGCGTTGCGCGTCTGCACCGCCTTCAAATCGGCCATGGCCCGTTCAATCTGACGCAAGCGAGCGATCTCCACGCGCTGCTCCGCCACCTGGCTGGAGAGAGCGTTGATCTCCTGCTGACGGCGGCTGCTCTCCTCGGCCAGTTGTGCCGACGCCTGCCGCAGTCGCGCCAGCTCGCCATCCCGCTGCTCCTGCTCACCAACCTGCTGGCTGCCACGCGCTTCCGCCTCGTGCAGACGGCTCTGCAGGGCGGTAAAACGGCTGGTCAGCGTCGCGTGTTTCTCACCCAGTTGCGCCAGCTCCCGCCCCTGGGAGGCCAACTGCCCCGTCAGTTCGATATTACGGGCGTTGAGCGCTTTGATGCCGTCATCCTGACCGGCCAGAGCCCCCTGCAGAGCGTGGCCCTCGGTCTCGCTTTTGGCCAGCTCCTCCCGCATGGCGGTAAGCTGGGCGTTGAGCTGCTCGTTGATGGCGCGCACGCTCTTCAGCTCCGCCACGGACCGCTCCACCTGCTCCAGGCGGGCGATCTCGCTCTTCTGACCCCGCACCTCGCCGGTGAGTCGGGCGATCTCCGTGCGCTGGCTCGCCACCAGACCGGTGAGACGACTCTTCTCCTGCTGCAGTGCCTCCAGCGCCTGACCACGCTCCGCCAGCGTCGCCGTAAGGCTCTTCACCCGATCGTCGGAGACCGTCAGCCGCTCCGCCATCTCGGCGTACTTCGTCGCCAGCGCCGCCCGGCGACCATCCATCGCCTCCAGCGCCTTCTGCCGCTCCGCCAGTTGCCGATCCAGGGCGGCAACACGCTGCTGTTCCGCCTCCAGCGCTTCCGAAACCCGAACCAGCTCCGACGTACTGCCCGTCCCCTGGCGTCGGGCATCGGCCAGGGCGTTGCGGGCTTGGGCCAGATCGGCCAGCAGAATCTGATTCGCCTCCTGCATCGCATCCAAATCCGCCACCGCCCGCTCGATCTCTCGCAGACGGGCGATCTCACCCTCCTGCGCCGCCAGCGTCTTGGTCAGCGCTGCCATATCCGTCTGCAGTGCGGTGATCTCGGTACGCTTCTCCTCCAGATGGCGGCTGATCTCCTGCACCCGGGCATCGTCGGAGAGCCCCTCCAGATTGGCAAAGGCGTGCTCAAGATCGCTGTTGCGATCCCGTAGCGACTCCAAGCGGCGGGTGTGGTCGTCCAAACGACTCTGCAGCTCGGTGTTGAGCCCTTTGAGTCGGGCAAGCTCCACACTGTCTGTGGCGGGGGTTTCGGTATCGGACGGCGGGGAGTCGGGACGCTCCGCCAGGGAGCGTTTCAACTGGTCAACTTGATGCAGTAGGCGGCTGTTGTTGTCGGCCAGGGCACGCAGCATGGTGCGCGATTCGCGATAGGCCTCCTTTACCGACGCCACGGAGTGGGCGTCGGGTGGAAGGGTAAAGCTCTGATCCTTGTACCGATTACTGAAGTTTCCCACCGTGATCACCACCACGAATAGAAACAGAAACCCCATCACCAGTTCGATCAGAATCAGTGGCAGCTTTCTATCCAATATCTCCCGGGCCTTTCGTCATGGTGGGGTTCGAACCGTTGTCATCGGCTGCATGAAATCTCTCTCCATTTGAAAGGGGGAACGCCTGCGGGTCAAGGCGTCGTCTGCCGCTGCAACCCGCCTGCTGCGCGCACCCCGTGATCGTGGGTGAGAAAGCGCTCCCATTACTGCTCCGGTTCATCCATCTCATCCATGAAGGAGTCCAGCATGTTCCGCAGCTCGTCGAACTCCTCGGAGAGGGCATCCAATCCGTCACTCTCGGCGGCAGGCGCAGCGGGTGCGGCGGGTGTTGCAGGTGTTGCAGCACCGTTGGAATCCGCATCCTCATCCAGCATGGAGACGAAATCGTTCCACGCCGCCTCTTCGAGATCCGCCTCGGCCGACCCCTCCCGTACCATCTGCTCACCGGTGGCGAACAGATCCTGGGGAACCTCAAGATCCTCCTCCGTCGTGGTCGCCGTGGTCGGTGCCGAACCGCTCCAGCTCATGTCGAACACCGGGTTGTGACCGGTCACCGGCGGCATCAATCCGGACGCCTCCTCGGATCCGGCCATGGGAATCAGGTTCTCCTGATGGGTCGAAGTCTGGGTTGGTGCCGACTGAGCCGGACTCTGCCGGGGCATCGGCGCATCCGGAACGTGGCCCGTCTCGACACCAGAGGCGACAGGTGGCGTCTCCACCGTCGGTCTGTCCGGGGTGTAGGAGACCTCAACCACCGGTGCCAGACGCACGGTACCACTCCCTTCGTAGTACTGCCGTGCCAGACGGGTGACGGAGCCGTCACGCCGACTACGGGCATCCTCGGCGGGCAGGGTCGGGGCGGGTTTCACGCCGGCGTTCTGCTCCTCCAGGAAGGCGCCCATGGCGCTGCTCACCTCGGCGGACTTCTCATCATCCTCGATCTCCGCCACGTCGATGCTTCCACCCACGGCCCCCTCTTCGGTGGTGGCGTCCGGGCTCTCGCCATCGCTGCCGGCCAGAAGCTGCGCCAGACGCTCCATGCCCCGCTGCCGAGGATCGCGCATCTTGATGCGGCCACTGGCACGACGACGGGGAGCCGGTTCCGACTCTTCGGCCACCCGTTCAGATTCGAGTGTCGGCTCTGGCGCCGGTGTCGGCTCAGGTTCCGGTGTCGGCTCTGGCGCCGGTGTCGGCTCAGGTTCCGGTGTCGGCTCAGGTTCCGGTGTCGGCTCAGGTTCCGGTGTCGGCTCAGGTTCCGGT
>JADGBX010000096.1 GCA_015231265.1 Magnetococcales bacterium
AAGGCCCGTCCCCTAGAAAAACAGTTCGAAAATCCGACACCGGTATCCGTAGCAAACGGCATCCGGGTCTCCGTGCAGACGGTGCTGCGTTGCGTTCCCAAGAGACATGAAAAAGCTATGCCACGTTGGTAACGCCCCTTCCTCCACACCGCATACTGGTCATGAACATCGTGACACTGACGGAGATGGTCCCTAACTATCCTTTTAAGATACAGCACTCGGATGGACAATACATATCCACTGTCTCGACCGTGAGCTGTAGCGGAACTCCCTCAACTCGACCTAGACTATGACAGTCATGTCCAACTGCCAAGGGAAACTTGCCATTTTTCTGCTAAAAAAGAGTGTCGAACCCCTCGGCGGCGGTCATGTTTGCGATGAGCACGCCATCGTGGCATGCTCGCACTCCAACCAGTACACCAGGAATGAGCCATCAAGGGGACCATCGCCTTGACACGTACGTGGAGAAAAAGATGAAACGTCCGAATCTGATCAAACGTCCTCGCCGCCTGCGCCGTTCCGAAGCGCTCCGTACCATGGTTCGGGAGACGCACCTTCATCCAGAGCAGTTGATTCTACCCCTCTTTATCGTTCCCGGTAAGAAGATTCGCACTGAGGTGATCTCCATGCCGGGCGTTTTTCAGCTCTCCATCGATCAGGCGATCAAGGAGGCGGGGCGTGCTCTGGAGTTGGGTGTGGGTGGGGTGATTCTGTTTGGAATCCCCAAAGCCAAGGATGCGGTGGGAAGCGACGCTTGCGACCACGGAGGCATCGTTCAGACGGCAATTCGGGCGCTGCGCAAGGCGCATCCCACCCTGTTGATCATAGCCGACGCCTGCTTCTGTGAATACACCGATCACGGCCACTGCGGTATTCTCACCTCCGATCATGATGTGGACAACGACGCAACGCTCAAGATTCTGGGGCGCTCCTGCATCACCTATGCCGATGCCGGTGTCGACATCGTTGCGCCTTCCGGCATGATGGATGGCATGGTCTCCGCCATTCGCCGGGCTCTGGATAAGGCGGGTCATACAACGATTCCCATCCTCTCCTATGCCGCCAAGTACGCCTCCGCCTACTACGGTCCGTTTCGCGATGCTGCCGAGAGCAGCCCCTCCTTCGGCGATCGTCGCACCTACCAGATGGACCCCGCCAACCGACTGGAAGCTCTGCGCGAAGTGGCCCTGGACGTGGATGAGGGGGCGGATATGTTGATGGTCAAACCGGGACTTGCCTATCTGGATATCATCCGTGATGTTCGGGAACGCTTCGACCTGCCCTTGGCGGCCTATCACGTCAGCGGCGAGTACTCCATGATCAAAGCGGCGGCTGAGCGGGGCTGGATTGACGAAGAACGCATCGTCATGGAGACACTCACCGCCTTTCGCCGCGCCGGGGCCGACATGATCCTCACCTACCACGCGCTCTATGCAGCGGAGAGGTTGCGTCGATGAGCGAAGCCGTGGAGATCCGTCCGGCAGTCATGGATGATTTTCCCACGCTCTGGCCGATCCTGAAGGAGACCTTCCGGACCGGAGAGAGCTACCCCATGGATCCCGACATCTCCCGCTCCGAGGCACGACACCTCTGGATGGAACTCCCCTCAGCCACCTATCTGGCAGAGCAGGAAGGGAGATGTCTCGGTACCTACTATCTGAAACCCAATCAGGCTTTTCTTGGTGCCCACGTCTGCAATGCCGGATACATGGTCGCCGCGCATGCCCGTCGCCGGGGTATTGCGCGCCGTCTCTGCCAACACTCCATCGACGAAGCACGGCGATTGGGTTTTCTGGCCATGCAGTTCAATCTTGTCGTCAGCACCAACACGGGAGCGCTTCGTCTTTGGCAACAGATGGGCTTTGAGATCGTCGGTACGCTACCTCGCGCATTTCGACACCCGCGCCAAGGATTGGTGGACGCCCATGTGATGTATCAGTGGATAGCAGTGTAGATAAACCCGGATTTCCCAGCCGGACTGGACTAAGCGCACCCAATCCACCCATCTATTTCTTTTGAAATAGTGGCTCCACGATCCTCGATAGATTTATTTTTTTAGTGGAATTTCAATGGAAAAGACGCAAGACAACGGAAAAGCACCGCAATAGAGACCCACCCCTTACCGCAAGGTTGCAAAATATTACCGCAAGGTTGCAAAATAGACTTGCCGCGCCTGATCCCGCAAGGTCCGCTTCAGCCGCCAAACCTTGGCAGCCTGCCGACTGGCCTGCCGTAGATCATCAAGCTCCCCACGACGCTCGGCCAACGCATCACTGCGAGCCTTGCGAAGATCCTTCCCCTCACGCAGAGCCTGCTCCATCGCCTTACCCATGGCTTCACGCCGTGCCATGAGAAGTTGGTGATACGCCTTCCTGGCTGTGTTGAATGATGCCTCGGCAGCACGCACCTCCTCCTCCATCCGCTCCCATTTACCATGCCAATAGGAGCGCGGCTGTAACCGGCGGGCAACGGAGGCGGTGAAACTGTCACCAGCGATCAGAGCAGGATCATAGGGGGGATATCCGGAGTCATCGGAACAGCCGGACAGCAGAAGGGAAAGAGAGGCGAAGAAACCGATTAATAAAAGAGAATAACGGCTCACCCCTCGCGCGTAATCAGGAGACACGAGCTGCGTATTCGTTCAGCTTGTTGCGCAGTGTTCGGATGGAGATACCGAGAATCTCGGCAGCGCGCGTGCGATTGCCGTCCACCTCATCCAAGGTGTGGCGGATCAGAATCTCCTCCATCTCCTTGACGGTGGTGCCGACCGGCATGGAGATGGTATCCCCGGCATCGGCTGCGCTGCTTCCGTTGTCACCGGCAGGCGCGGAGCTGGTATCGATCATCAGATCATCGGCTGTGATCGCTCCACCCTCAGCCACCAGAAGGCAGCGTTGAATCACATTCTCCAGTTCTCGGACATTGCCGCGCCACGCGCACGATTTCAATGCCTGAAGGGCGCTGTCATCGAAGGGAATGTCGTTGCGCCCCAACTCCTGGACGAAGCGCTTACGGAAATGCTCCGCCAACAGGACCACATCCGTGGGACGCTTGCGTAACGGCGGCAACTGAACTGGGAAGACGTTGAGGCGATAGTAGAGATCCTCGCGGAAATTACCTTCCTGGGCATAGGTTTTGAGATCACGGTTGGTGGAGGCGACGACACGAACATCCAACGAGATGGGACTCTTACCACCCACCGGATCCACCTCTCCCTCCTGCAGCACACGCAGCAGCTTGGCCTGAAGGTTGAGGGTCATCTCCGAGATCTCATCCAGAAAGATGGTGCCGGAGTTGGCCTGCTGAAATTTCCCCTTTCGGTCGGCCATGGCGCCGGTAAACGCCCCTTTGGCATGCCCGAACAGCTCGGACTCCAGAAGGTTTTCGGGCAGCGCCGCACAGTTGATGGCGACGAAAGGACGGTCGGAGCGGTCGGAGACCTGATGGACATAGCGTGCCACCAGCTCTTTACCGGTGCCACTCTCTCCCTCGATAAGCACCGTCGCCTTCGAACCCGCAACACGACGGATCTGGGTCAGAAGACGGAGCATCATGGAATCGCCGGTGATCAGATGGCGGCCACGGCCCAACTCCGGATCGAAATACTGGTTGACGTAGCGCTTGAGATGGGCGGAGAGCACCTCCTTCTCCACCGGCAGAAGCAGATACTCCGCCGCACCCACCTGAATCGCCTCGCGAGCCTCATTGACACTGCCCTTGGTGGTAGCCGCAAGAACAGGCAGACCTCGGAACAGAAAGGTCATCTCCCGCACCAACTCCAGAGGATCGGCAACACCTTCCACCGCAACCACCGCCAGACCTGGGATGGAGTCGTTGAGCCGCTTTTTGGCCTTCTTGACATCGGCGATGATCGTCGACTCCATGCCGGCCCTGCGGATCTGCGTGGAGAGCGCCGTGATCTCGGGTGTGACACGGCCTATGATTATGACCTCATTTCCCATCGTGTTGGCTCTTCATCAGTTAACCATGTTCTGGACCAAATCCAGTTGAGCTGCATTTTCACGCGCTATTTTGGCCCAAGGCGAGTCGGGATTCAATGCCACGATCTCCTGATAGGCGGCGCGTGCGCCCTCCAGGTCACCTTCCAACTGCAGGATATCACCGATCCGGATGCGTGACATCAGCTGGATCTCCTGCTCCGTCGCCTCGGTGGCTACTCGTCTAAACACCGGCAGTGCCCGACCCCCGCCCCGCCATTCGTTGAGTATGGTCGCATACCAGTAGTAGTCCCGACCATCTCCGATGGGCTGCTCGTAAAGCATCATCTCCAAGTGGATCACCGCCTGGGGAAAACGGCCCCTTTCCGACTCCGCCTTGGCCATCAGACGCAACCGCTCCAGCTTCTCCTCGGGGTTGAGCAGGGTGGAATCCAGATTCTCCAACAGCATGAGAATCCCCTCCCATTCGCTCTTATCGGCAAGACGGTGCGCTTGCGCAAGCCGAATTCTTGCCGTCGCCGGCGTTACTCGTCCTTGAATGGAGCGGGCAATGCTCGTGAGACCCAGTGGTGTGCCCATGGCCAATGCCCGGCCAAGTTCGCGCACTTCCGACTCCGGTTCCTGCTCCAGCAGGTCGATAGTCCGGTTGGCCTCGTCCAGCGACCCCAAACGCATCAACGCTTCTACCAGATTAAGCCGTGCCTCATCGTGACCCGGCGCCGATCGCCAGTCACCACCATGAGCCTCACCCAGCAACAGAGCGTACTCGGGCCGACCCTCCTTGAGTGCCTTGTTCTGTCCCTCGACCATATATTTCAGCTTGAGCTGATTGGTCCGCTCCACCACGGCAGAGCGTTGGGTCAGTGTCAGCAGGGCGTTGAGATTCGCCAGCGTCTCCCGAAAGCGGCCATCCTCACCCCGAAGAGTGGCTGCCGTCATATGCGCTTCCACGACCGCATCGGTGAGAGCGGAGCGTTCAATCAGAGTGTCCAGTGTTTTCAGCCGTTCGTCCAGAGGTTTCTCGGTATCGAGCTGAATGGCGAAGATCCGAGCCCACGGTGTCGCTTCCGATTTGGGATGATCCACCTTGATCCGCTCGAACAGACGTTTGGCTTCGGCGGTCTCGCCCATATAGCGGTGAGACTCCGCCGCTCGCAACAGCGCCCAAGGCACTTCCCGAAAAGTGGGGAAGTTGGAAATCAGCGTGGCGTAGCTGCGCAGCGCCTGGGGAAAACGGCGATTCTTGAAGTAGAGATCACCCATTTCCAGCAACCAGGCGGGTTCGTTGGCGATCAGGCCCAGGTGTTCGGGAATCAGGCTGTCGAGAATGGCGGTGGCCGGATCCAGGTCACAGGGACGACGCCAGCGACCCCAGAGCGTCACCGGGACATCTCTCTGATCACCGCACGCTTTATAGGAGGAGAGCTTGGCAAGTTGGAAATGGGCCTTGGCACTGACGGCACCGTTGTCCGGGTCGAGAGAGAAGACGCGCTTCAGATGGTTCTCGGCCTCACGCCAGCGCGGTTTGGAGGGCAGCATCAAGGAGATCCCCATCAACGCCCGTCCCCGCTCCAGTGCCACCTTGGGATCATTTTTCGGCAGGTTGGGATCATCCATCAAGCCAATGGACGACTCGAAGAGGAGGGCATCATTGAGCAACCGCAACTTCAGCGCGATCAATTCCGGATAGCGGTGGGTGTTGGGATGCTTCTCCAGCGTGGCCACCAGCTCGTGCAGCAACCACCCCGACTTCCACCCCATTTTGGTCGCCAGATCGAAGCGGTAGAGATCCACCATCTCCCTGTTGGGCGTGTCGGGAAAGTTGTGGATGAGATTGTCCAGATAGGCGCGCGCCTTGCCAAACTTGAAGTCCCGTTCCGCCCCCATGGCCGAGGCCCAGAAAAACCCTTCATCCACATTCATATCCTGAACAGGGACGGTGATGGGACGGTTGATGAAGACGGGGGTCAGCCGGTTGAGCGGCAGCGGTTTCTTTCTATCCCGCGCCTCTTTCCTGGCCTGAATGATCACTCGAGCCTCGTCGGAGCGGCCATCCATCACCACAGGTCCGGAGCGATTACGCCCCCGATCGCTGCTCCAGGCGGGACGCAGCTCGATGATGAAGGTTCCCGCTTCGGCGCTGCGGTGAAAATGCACCTCGGCAACACTCTTGTCGAAGCCGATCTCCATCTCCACCAGCTTGCCGAACGAGTAGGCCAGAAAACGGGAGGAGAGCCCCCGAGGCAGCACCCGTTCCGCCAAACCTGCCGGCTTCACAGGCCGCCAGTTGGGATCGAGAGAGGCATCGGGCCAGATCAGACGCACCGTCCGGGCACCGTAGTCCACGGATGAGCTGAGCCCCACCTGTTTCGGCGGCCCCTTGCCTTCGGGTCGATCGTCCAGACCGTTCACCCAGCCACTGCCGGTGAATGAAAACACCACCAACGTCGCATCGCGTCCGGGTAGCACGCGCCCTTCAAGCAGCCGTGTCGGTCCGGAGGCGGACTGGTCGGGATAGGTCTCGATGGAGAGGCCGTAGCGGGCGTCGCTCTTCCCTTCAACACCGGGGGTGTAGTTGCCGCGAAAATGGAGGTAGGGCTTTTTGAGACGAACCGTAAGCAGCAGCCCCAGTTTTCCACCGGGGATCTCTTCGATCCGCATCGCTTCAAGATAGCGGGTTGTCGCGGGGTGGACGTTGTGTGCCGGGAGAGAGACGATGCCGGGTATGGTGATCTGAAGGGTGCGGGGGCTGAGAAGCGTCAGAGTCGGTGCGTCCACGTCGGCGGGCAGGACAAAAGAGAGGCGTTCGCGACGCCCCTTCTCTTCCGATGCATACTCAAGGGAGGTGTAGAAGGCGTGCGCCGATCCCGACACCAACCAGACAACCAGGAAGAGTATCCCGCGCAACCTCGACGCTTTCATGGCTTCTCCGTGCGTTCCAGGCCCTTTTTCTTGATCTTTTCAACCAGGGTAGTTCTATTGAGATTCAGGAGTTTTGCGGCCTTGTTCTTGTTCCAGTTGGTGCGATCCAGTGCCGAGAGAATCAGCTGATTCTCAAAACTCTCAACCTCCTTATTAAAGTCGCGCGACTCCTCTTCCGTCACGGGCCTTACCTTGAAATCCACCGCCGGAATCTGGCCGGTAACGGTCTCACCATCGTGACGATTCTTGCCATCCAGCAGCTTCTCCGGCAGATCCTCCATGGCCACTTTGTCGTCGGAGAGGATGCAGAGTCTCTCGCTGAGATTCTCCAGCTCACGCACATTACCGGGCCAAGTGTACTGCAGAAAGGCCGACATCACCGCTTCGTTGATGATCACCGGAACCATCCCCATATCCTTGGCGGTGCGTTCGAAGAAGTGTTTGATCAGGGTGGCGATGTCCTGCCCCCGTTCCCGTAACGGCGGCGAAACGATGGGAAAGACGTTGAGGCGATAGAAGAGATCCTCGCGGAATCGACCCTCCGCCACCTCCTTCTCCAGATCCTTATGGGTCGCGGCGATTACCCGCACATCAACTTTCTGCGACTTGACCGAGCCCACCGGTTCGATGATGCGCTCCTGAAGCACGCGCAGCATCTTCACCTGCAGCTTCGGGCTCATGTCACCGATCTCATCCAGGAAGAGCGTCCCTTTATTGGCCAGCTCGAACCGTCCTGGTCGGTTATAGGCAGCACCGGTAAATGCACCGCGCACATGACCGAACAGCTCCGACTCCAGCAGATCCTCTGGAATCGCACCGCAGTTGACCGGAATCAGGGGTTTGTCCTTACGGGGTGACACCTGGTGAATGGCACGCGCAATCAGTTCTTTGCCAGTTCCGCTTTCACCCTGGATCAGAACGGTAGCATGGGTCTTCGCCACCCGCTCCACCAGCTTGAACATCTTCTGCATACAGGGCGCATTGCCGATAATTCCGTACACGCCACCTCCTCGAAAACACCGTCTTGACCGAATGAAAACCTTGGGAATTCACATGCGCTTGTCTCTCCTGTTGCGCAGGAGAGCCCTCTCCGGAAGAGTGCCCTTCCGAATCGGCGAATCGGGGCAAAATCAACATGCAAGCCGACCAAAACGCCAAAATCATGACGAACATACCGTTTTCTCACAACCGCTCATCGGCGGACTTCTGCTCGAAACGAACCTCCGTCAAAATCCTAACGCAAGAGTACGACAAAGATCGACACCGATGCAACACGTGATCCCGTTTCTTTAGAATTATTCTATTAAAGGTTGAAATAATTGGTTTTTTTAGTCAACCATTTTTTGTCTATTATCGCAAATCAACCATTGCCGTACCGTCTCATCTGTGTTAATTGCTCCCTTTTCATTCTTGTGGAGAGAGAACATTCCACTTTCCATTTTCATCGCGCTCCAGCATCCTGTGTAGATACCATCCCAGCGCACCTTCTGGAGCGATTCATGTCCGCCAGTCACTCTTCCGGGCACCCCCGGGCTTCCACCCGCTCATCCGACCCCCAAACCGTCTCGCATCTGATTGAAGAGACCACCCGGCGTCTGGAACAGGCAGGGCTCAATCACGACAACGGACTACAGACGGCCGCCTTCGAGGCGGAGTATCTGGTGGCCCATGCGGCCGAACTCCCCTTCGAAACCATAGAACAGCATGAAGGAGAGCCGGTGACACCGGCCATACGCACCCATCTGGAAACCATGCTGCAACAGCGCATCGATGCGCGGCAACCGGTGCCCTATATTACAGGAGAGGCCTTCTTTGCCGGTTTTCGCTTCCTGGTGAACAACCGCACCCTGATCCCACGCTCCCGGCTGGAGAACATCTTCGACGATCCCGAAGGGTTCGACGGACTCTTGCCCATGGGCGATGTGCACACCGCGCTCGATCTCTGTACCGGCAATGGCTGCATCGGGCTCACCCTGGCGCTCACCTATCCCCACCTCACCGTCGACGCCACCGATATCTCCCGCGAGGCCCTCGCCGTTGCCGAACGCAACCGGAAACGCCTGAAACTGACCGAGCAGGTTGCTCTGCTGCCGTCGGATCTCTTCTCCGACCTGACGGAGCGGCGCTACGATCTGATTCTCACCAATCCGCCCTACGTCGCCGACGCCACCTACGATGCCCTGCCGCCCGAGTACCATGCCGAGCCGGAAATCGCTCTGCGTGCTGGCTCAGATGGTCTTGATATTGTTGATATAATACTGAAAATCGCTCCTGACCACATGACCCAAAACGCTCTGATGCTGTGTGAGGTGGGTGATGAAGGTGAGCAGTTCATGAAACAGCGCTGGCCCGATTTTCCCGGTGAGTGGATCCATTTTCATTTTGGCACCAGCGGCGTTTTCGCGATACAACGGAAAGAGCTGTCGATATGGAACCGCTCCCGAGGGCTGGAAGTCTGACCCTTCTGAATACAGGCAGACACGTTATACAGGCAGACACGTTGCCACTCCCTAGACCGACGCCCGTTCACCCACACTGCTGACCAGGACACCATGACCCGTCACCCTCTGGACCCGGCTCTGGATTTTATCGAAGGTATCAGTGATGATCGCGACGCCGCCCGCAAAGCGATCCGCGACGCCCGCTTCAAATCGGCTCTGGAGACCGACCCCGACACCGCCCGTATCAATCGGGTTCTGCTCACCGCTCTGGCCAACACCTTTCGGGCCGGATTCGAGGCCAGCAACGATCAGGTGAAGATCGATCTCACCGACCGCCTCATCCGCCACATTCAACGTGGACGTGCCGAGACCCATCTGGACGATATTCTCGACGAGATGCGCCAGCTCTCCTCCTGGATCCGTGAAAGCGAGCCGATGGAGATGACGGAGGCAAGCGCTCCGTCCATGTCGTCACCGTCCACAACCAAAACCCTGCCACACCCCGAGACCGAAACCGTCACCCCTCTGCTGAAGGCGATCCGCACCCTGGGCGAGGAGAGCGGCTGGCTGGTGCAGGAGACCGACACTCTGCTCTCCGCCCTCCCTTCTCTGGATCACGAAGCCCTCACCAAACGGCTGGCAGCCTTCGTCAAACTGGTGGATAGCCGCTGGCCGGACGATGCCGCCAAACGGCGCAAGGAGCATCAGGCGGTGATGTCCCTGGTGACCGAATTGGCGGCACAACTCCATGAGATTCATCAGAGTACCGGTGGTCTGGATGATCAACTGGGCAACACCATAAAACGCATCTCCGATAGCCGCCGTATCGAGGATCTCTCCGCCCTACGTGAGATTCTGCTCAAAGAGGCGCATGACCTCAAAACGCACACCCGCTCGCTCAAGGAGCAGCTTGCCACCAGTCAGGGGCGCCTGGAAGAGACGCGGGCGCGCCTGGTCGAGGCGGTCACCGAACTGGAACGCACCCGCACCGAAAGCCTCACCGACCCCCTGACCAAAGTGGCCAATCGCCGTGCTCTGGACGCCCGGATGGAGATTGAAACCGCCCGCGCCATCCGTCATAAACTGCCGCTCACTCTGATCCTGATCGATCTGGACCACTTCAAGCACGTCAACGACACCTACGGCCATCCGGTGGGGGACAAG
>JADGBX010000097.1 GCA_015231265.1 Magnetococcales bacterium
AGTGGTCTGGAGAGTCCGATGCAGGCGGTAATCACCCTGTTGGTGACCGTGGGCTCCGGGCTGCTGCTCTGGGTGCAGTCCCTGGACGATCCGGTGATGGAGTGGGGGGTGCGCTGCAACAACTGGATCTATGACCGGTTGAGCCGCTTTCATGATGGTTTGACGGCGCGTTATGGCCGCAAATCTCGACCCGTCAGGAACGCTTCAACTTCTTCAGACGACGATTAAGCGCCGTGCGTGAGAGCCCGATCAGGGAGGCAGCGATACCCTGATTGCCGTTGGCACGCCGCATCGCTTCTCTGATCAGCAGTGATTCACACTCTTTGAGCGTTGGCAGTTGATCCGGATTGAAACGGATCAGTGCTCCCTCCTCAGCCGGGTCCAGGAGAGGACGATGGCCGCTGCTATCCGTAGTCTGCACATGGTGGAGGCGGAAACCGTGCAGTGACAGTGGTCCGCCGGGTTGATGGTGGGCCAGCGCTTTGAACACCAGACTGCGCAGCTCATGCACATTGTGCGGAAACAGGAAGTTGTCCAGCAGTGGCAGCAGGGAGGGGGGGTAATCGGGAATCTCCCGTCCCATGCAGAGGGCGGCCTGATGCAGGAAGTGTTCGAACAACAGGGGAATATCATCCCGCCGCTCACGCAGGGGCGGAACCGACAGCTTGTGATGGGTGAGCCGTTCATAGAGGGCTGGAAGAAAGCGTCCTTGCCGCATTCTCTGTTCAAGTTCGATATCACAGGTGACCACGAGCCGGAAATCGTGGTTTTCGGAGCTGGAAGAGGTTTGGTCGGACTGTTTCAGCAGGCGAAGAAGATGTTGCTGTGATGCCCCTTCCAGATCATTGATGGTTCTGATCAGCAGCGTTCCACCACCAACGACGGCCAGCGCACCCTGTGACGCATTATCCGGAGCCATGCGGTTGCCGAAGAGGGCATCGAAAAAGAGGCTGTGATCGAGTCCTGCGGCCTGCAGGCTGATGATCGGTTTCGGTGCACGACTCAGATGGTGAAGAGAGTGTGCGAGCATGGTCTTGCCCACCCCGGGCTCACCGCTTATGAGAACGGGCCGGGTATCGTGGGCAATCGCTTCGGTATGCTCGAACAGAGCCAACATGGAAGCGTCCCGACCGATAAGGCGGGCAAAGCTCTCGGGGTGTTTGAGGGGGCCGTGGATGCCATCTCTGGTCAATGTGTCGTCCATGATCGGGCTGTTCTTACTCCTGTTCAGTCTGAAGTCGAATGTTGAGTGTTCTGTCTCTGTCGGAGATGCGCACCCAGATCTTCTTGGTCTGGTGTCCGGGTTTCGACAACTCCACCCGGTAGTCGTCCGGCGGTAGCTGCATGCCATTCTGAAAGGGGTTGGCGATGTTCATCACCCGGACGGTGCCGCCGGCAGGGATGGTGTTGATCGTCAACGCATGGGTTTGACCACCGGAAAGCGATGCATCGTGACTGGGTAGTTCTTCCAGTTCGATGCGCATGGTGCGGTCGCGGTTCTCCAGGGTCACCCAGGTGGTGACGGTGCGGAATCCCGGAGCCTCGACACGGACGTGATAGCGTCCGGGGGCGAGGAACATGCCCGATTCGTAGCGTGGAACGATATTGAGAATCTGCGTTTTTGCAGTGAGAGGCAGGGTCTCTACCGTGAGCGTCCCCCCTGGAAGCGGCTCCAGAGTGATCGGCACCTGCATCCGTTTGCCACTTACGGAGAGTGGGCGTTCGACGGGCGTGTATCCCGGTTTCTCCACCCGCACCCTGTAGACCCGTTGATCGAGGAGAATACCCGGCTCATACGCGGGCCGAATATCCATGATACGGACCACGGCATCAGCAGGCGTCGGGTCGATGAACAGGGCGGTTTGCCCGGAGAAGGGCGTCGTTTGTTCATCGGGGCCGCTGTGGGTCGTCGTACGCGCTTGCTCCGATTCAGGCTGTGCACTTCTTTGGGCAGCGGTTGGCGCCATCTCTTCATTGGACGCTGTCGAATGGCTGCTCTCCTGCACCGTTTCGGACCCAGAAGCGGTGGGTGTCGAGAGCACGGGTTCCTGATCGGGGATGATCGCCTTGATGGTGGGTGATGGCGGTGTCGTGTCCACTGTTTTGGGGTCGGTTGCTTCAGCAACCATCGGCTTATCAGGAGCCGGTGGTATCAAGGATCGTGGCGGTTCCGATGGTGTTGACGGTGCAGGACGCAGCGTCTCGATTCCGGCCTCCGGGCCTCCTGAAGTGGGTGCTTTTTGGCTCGGCTCCGCTGTCGGGATTGGTGTCGGTGACGTTGTTGCTGCTGTCTCTTGAGGGGCTGAAACAACCGTGGAGGACGCGGGTGACTGAGTGCCCCGATGCGTGACGAACGCGCCGATCCCAACAACGCCCAGCACCAGTGCAATGATGGTACCCATGCGTAGGGGAGAGGCGCGGTGACCAGATGGACGATTCTCCGGGGTGGCTGCCGCTGTCTCCTGTAGTCTGGGGGAGTCGGAGCCCCGTGTCCGACTCTCCAGAGTATCGGCAGGGGAGGGGGCTGGAGTCTTGGTCGTCGTGCTGGTGGCTTCGGGTGGGGAAGAGGCTGCCCGCTCCGAGGGTGTGCCATGGTTTCGGCACGTCTCCTGAGCCCCTTCATGACCCAGATCCGCAGCGCGTGACCACGCCTGAACCGCTTCTTCAAGGCGGTGTTGCAGCTCCAGAACGTTGCCGAGATTGTTCCACGCTTTGTCGTGTCGAGGGGCTCGGGCGATGGTGCGGCGATACTCCGCTTCGGCTTCGTCAAGACGTCCGGAGTCGTGCAGCACCCACGCCAGGGTAAAGAGCATCTCGGCATTCTGAGGATTGGAGGCGACGGCTGCGCAGGCAGCCAGCTCCGCTTCGGCGGCATCACCGATCTGCATGGCGCGCACGGCCATGCCCTGGTAGGCGATGGCAACTTGGCGAGAGGAGCGTGGTGGCGCGGTCGGCAGAGCGTCGTCGGGATCGCTGTTGGGCGTCAGAGCGTCCAGTCGCCGGTTCATGCGTTCTGACAGGGCATCCAGCCGATTGACCACTTCACGGGATCGGTGTTGCAGTGTCTCGTCGAGAATCCTTACTCTGTTTTCGAGGTGTTCCAGAGTGGTCTGGGTGTCATCCTCTTTGCTGAAGGGGCTCATTGCCGGGTGTCCACCATTCCAATGCGTGAAAAATAGTGAATAAAGATACCTGTATCCCACACTCTATATCAGCGGTACAGAGTAGCAAAATCCGCACTGCCTGGGGAGTGTCGATGGTGGTGGTTCTTATCGGAGGTGGGAGAATCTCTCTTCAGCGCGTTGCCAAGGGGGGTGAGGGTATCGGATACTGTTTCTTTGGGAGTTGAGCGTTGCGGCGGTTGATGCCGTCATCGGGGAAATCTGTCATGCACACTGCATCGCACGGGATACATCCACAGCGAACTGTCCTGATTCTGGACAGTGACGCGGCGACCTATCAGACCGTTGCCGACTGTCTCTCGCAGCATGGCTACCACTGTCTGCATGCCACGGAGAGTCGGCAGGGGTTGTATTTGCTGGGTCAGGAGGAGCCGGAGCTTGTTTTGGTCGGGACCGTTCCGCCCTCTATGGAGTATCCCGATCTTCTTTCTCATCTTCTTTCACTTCAGGATGTCGGGTTCTCCATAGTCGTGCTGGTGGATGATGCGAGCCTCACGCGTCTGCCCGATGTGGCGGGCCGGGGGGTGGCGGGTTTTCTGCGCACGCCGGTCAACTGCTATGAGCTGCGCAGTATCGTCCGTATCGCCCTGAATCGCTGCCGTCGTCGGGAGACCATGCTGCGGGAGGTTACGTACATGCGTGATCTCTTTGCCGGCATGCCCATGGCCATCGTCGGTGCGGATCGTTCTCGCCGTGTGGTCAGTTTCAATCCCAAGGCGTCGGAGCTGTTCGGTTTTGGTGTTGAAGAGGCGCGGGGAATGCATGTGGAGGTGCTCTACAGCACCCCTGATGACGCCCGGCGGGTGCTGCGTACCATGCTTACCCGGGGCACCTTCATCGGAGAAGTGACCTGTCGGCACCGGGACGGCACCCTGCTGCCGGTGATGATGACCGGAGGGTTGATCCGGGATCGTGAAGGGAGTGTGGCCGGTGCTGTTGCCGTCTGCCACCCCATCGCCTCGGACGCCATTACCATGGAGAGCGCCTCCGGCGGTCGGGCACCCACCGATCTGCGCAATCCGGTTCAAACGGGACGTCGCATTCGAGAGACTCTGGCCGGTTTGGCCAGCATGACCGAGCAGCTTCTCGCCACGGAGATGACCCCGCGACAACGCAGTTGCGTCGAGACCATCCGTCTCTCCGCCGGCGCCCTGCACGGAACCCTGGATCGCGCCCTCAACGAAACCGTCAGCGATGCCCCCGGCAACCGGGTGTTGACCAGGGAGATCTTCTCTCTGCACCGTCTGGTGGAGGAGGTGTGCGGCCCACTGCGGCTGGAGGCGGAGCGGAAATCCCTCACCATGGAGATCCTGATTCGGGAGAATGTCCCGGAGTGGGTGCGAGGGGATGGGGAGCGGCTGTCGCAGGTGTTGGTCAATCTGGTTGGCAACGCCGTTAGATTTACCCGTAGCGGTTCGGTGTCGGTGGTGGTGGAGCGGTTACCGGAACGGCCCGTGGATGCGCCGGGCACCGTGATCATGGGGTTCCTGGTAGAGGATACCGGTATCGGCATGACCTCCGTCGACTGCAAACGGCTGGTCAACCGTCCCACCTGGGAGCCGCAACAACCGTTCGGTAGTGGCAAGGGGAGTGGATTGGGGTTGGCGGTTTCCCGAGAGTTGGTGCGGGGGATGGGCGGCGGCATCGCCGTGGAGAGCGTGCCGGGTAAGGGGAGTCTGTTCCGTTTTACGGTGGTGTTGGAGCGGGCCGAGGCCCCTTCGGGACCCCCGGATACGGAGACGATGATCGACCGGCCCGATCTGAACGGAAAGCGGATTCTGGTGGCGGAACGGGACGATGGTGATCGCACCACCATCGTTCAGGTGCTCTCCCAATGCGGTGCCCAGTGGAAAACGGTGGAGCGTGGCAGTGAACTCCATCAGTGGATCGGTCGCGCCTCACGCACCGATTCCCCCTTTGATCTGGTGGTGATCGATTGTCGACTCCGGCAGGAGATCGACTGTGAGGTGATGGCGCAGGAGGCCAGTTCCGGCACAGGGTTCGAGGTGATTCTTCTGCACCCTCCCCAGTCGGCTCCTGCGATCAAGGGGTGCTTGCGCTGTGATGCAATCAAGCGGGTGATGCATCTGCAAAAGCCCCTCGACCCCATCGCCTTGACCCGTCTCTTGAGCGATATCTTCGATAATGCGGGACGAAATTCCCGGCGTGGAGTGGTGGCCGACGGTTGGCACGACTCCTCGGCGGAGCGTCCGGTGGCGTTGGAGATACTGATTGTCGAGGATGACAGTCTCAACCAGGATCTGATCGTGCAGATTCTTGAAGGGGCAGGGCATCTCGTGACGGTGGCAGTCAATGGCCGGCAGGCGTTGAGCATCCTGGAGAGTGCCCGATTCGATTTGGTGCTGATGGATATTATGATGCCGGATATGGATGGTTTGGAGGTGACGCGCCGTATCCGTTCGGGTGAGCAGGTCGGTATCGATGCGGCCATTCCCATCGCCGCAGTCACCGCCAACGCCATGCGTGAGGAGAGGGCACAGTGTCTGGCCGTGGGCATGGATGGTTATCTTGCGAAGCCGTTTCGTGCCGATGAGCTGTTGGCGTTGGTCAACACCTTGGGTCAGCGTCGTCGTGGCCGAGATCAGACCTCAAAACATCAGCCGATCTCCACCACCCCCTGGACCGCTGAAGAGGAGGTGCCGCAACGGCAGCGGGGGATTCTCCGTGTCGCCGATCCCGGGGATATCGAGTTGTGGTCCCGGCGGCGGGCATTTCTGGATGCGGCGGATGAGCGTCTGCACACACTGTGTCAGGCGGTGCGAGAGCGGGATGCTTCCCGGTTGGAGCGACTGGCGCAAGCGTTGAAAACTCTGGCGCGCGAAGTGGGGGCCGATCTGGTACGACAGCAGGCATCGGCGCTGGTTCTGGCAGCACGAAGTAAGGATTTTGATCGCATTGATCGCATGGAGTCGGAGCTGGAGGCGTCGGTACGACAGGTGGTGACCGCCCTGCGTGAACAGCTCAAGCGGGCCGATCCCGACCGGGAGGAGTAACAGGTCTCACGCTTCGGGGAGTGTGGAGTCGCGCCTCTCTGCGCCGTGCCACTCCGGGGCAAGCAGCGCCATGGAGATCCAGGAGTGGAAGCGGCCATTCATCAAAACCGCATCCCGATGCAGCCCCTCTTCCTGAAAGCCGTAACGCAGGTAGAAATTGCGGGCTCGCTGGTTGTCGGGAAAGACGTGCAGCCAGAGACGGTGTTTCTCCCACTCTCCGAACGCCATGTCCAACAGCGCCGTGAAGAAACGACGTCCCACACCCCGTCCCGGTTCCGCCACCACCAGCCGTTGTAGATAGAGCGCGTGATGGGGCGAGGTGAATTCTGAAAAAATGGCGTACCCGACCTTTATACTCTCTTCATCTTCAGCGATCAGGTAGCGCTTGTCCGGGTCGATCAGGCTGTTGGCGTGCTTGGCGTGCGACCAGCTCTGGATGCAGCCTTGAAACGCCTCTCGGGACTCCTGATGGAGAAAAAAGGGGATGTCGGCGATGGAGCCTGGACGGATCTGCACGATTCAACTCTCCGGATCGTCGGGTTGTTCGCCGTAGCGGCTGAGGAGTGCACGGTAGAATGCATCCAGAGTGTTGTAGAGCCAATCACTGAAGCGCCAGCCCCACTCCATCACCGGATCATCATCGAGACGGCGTACGTAGAGAATACCCACGGCGACCGCAACCACAACCAGTGCGATCAGCGCATCGCTGCCGCTGTGCAGAAAGCCGCTCACACCCTCGAAGCGCACGCCGGCACTGCGCAGTGCATACTCCACCAGCAGCCCGGAACCCACCATCACCGTGATCACCATCATCGGTCCGGCAATAACGCTCAACACCAGGAAGGGGAAAGTGAGCGCGATCTCCAGAAAGTCCCAGACACTGAGCACGAGAAAATAGAGCGCCAGTCCGAGAATCGCTGCCGGATGTCGAACCCGGTGCTTCTGCGCCTCGTAGAGACCGAGAAAGAAGATGCCCAGAGGCAGCATCAGAAGACCGGCTGCCATCCAGTCGAGAAAAAACCCTCCAACACCTACCGCGAGTGCGAGAACCGAAGCGAGACCGATCATGATCGCCCCATAGCCCAACCACTCCATCGTATTGCGTGTGGGTCGTCGGCGCTTGACCGGCTCTGGTGTATCGTCAGTATCGGGTGGGGTGTCGGACATGGATGGCGGCTTTCGCGTGTTGGGTCTGATCTCAGGCAGAGTGTGCGTTTTGGGTGTCACGCCACCAGAAGAGGATATGAAGAGTAAGCAGGATACACAAAAGGGTGTGGAAGAATCCAACACTATCCATGTCATCGATAGAAGAGATGGGATTACGGCAGGGGCGTGGGTGTTATTTGCTCTGAATTCGGAATAAAAAGGGGGGGGTAATGTGCATAAACGCACAGTGAAGATAGTAATTACTGAGAAGCGAATTAAATGAGTTGCAATCTGTGCTGTTTGCACTACGATGGGGCATTCTGTCGATGTGAAACGTAGCGGGAATCAGGGTGATCTGCACGGGAGGAGTCGTATTCCGCGCAGAAATATAGAGCGTGTCCTCAATGCGTTCAAGACGCAAGGCAGAATAAGGTGTGGATGAGAGGCGTGAGTCGAGCTTCCTGAAAGGGGTGCCCGTCGAATCACATAACAGTGAGAATCCAGGAGTGAGCAAGGGGGTCCGGGCATTATGATTAACTTTAAAGATATCAATGTGAAGCCTAAATTGATTGGGCTTTTCATGGTCATCGGCCTTCTGCCGTTGATTCTGGTGGGGTGGTTTGCCAGCCAGAAGGCGTCGGATGCGTTGATGAAGAATGCATTCAACCAGTTGATCTCCGTACGTGAGATTAAAAAATCTCAGATTGAGCGCTTCTTCGCCGAGCGTCAGGGCGACATGGGAGTGCTGGTGGAGACGGTGGGCACCCTGCGTCTTGAGGCGTTCCGCAAGCTGGAGGCGATCCGTAATATCAAGAAGAATCAGATCGAAGGTTTTTTTGCCGAGCGTCTCGGGGATATCTCGGTGCTCTCCTCCAACGGCAATGTTGTTGACGCAATGGTGGCGTTCACCCGCGCCTTCAACGCTGAGGGGCAGAAGATCGGCGGCCCGGAATGGAGTGCGGTCCACGAGCAGTTCGGTGCCTGGATGGAGCACTACAATAAGGAGTACGGATATTACGATCTCTTCCTGATCTCCAAAAACGGTCATGTTGTGTGGAGTGCGTATCGTGAACCCGATCTCGGTCAAGATGTAGCAAACGGACCTCTGAATAGCAGTGGGTTGGGGAAACTGTTCAGAAAGGCGCAGAGTGATACCGCCCTGGAAGATTTCGCCCCCTATGCCCCCTCCAAGGGCGCGCCCGCCTCGTTTGTCGGTGCACCGGTGAAACGCAATGGTGAAGTGATCGGTGTGGTGGCGCTTCAGATCTCTCTGGATGCCATCAACAAGATCATGACCGACCGCAGCGGCCTGGGTAAGACCGGTGAATCCTACCTGGTTGGACCCGATCTGCTGATGCGCTCCGACTCCTATCTCGATCCTGATAACCACACGGTGGTCACCTCGTTCGGCAATCCAAACAAAGGCAAGGTGGACACCGAAGCGGCCCGTAACGCCCTGGCAGGCAAGACCGAATCCAAGGTGATTATCGACTACAACGGCAACCCGGTGCTCTCCTCCTATGCGCCGTTGCAGTTGAAGGGGCTCACCTGGGCGATTCTCTCCGAGATCGATGTTGCCGAGGCGTTCAGTCCGGTGGATGAGAATGGGGAGGAGTTCTACAAGAAGTACCAGGAGATGTACGGATACTATGACCTCTTCCTGATGAATCCGGATGGTTTCGTCTTCTACACGGTGACCCGTGAAGCGGACTACATGACCAATATGGTGAACGGGAAGTACGCCAGCTCCAATCTGGGGCAGCTCACCCGTCGGGTGATCAGCTCCAAGAGCTACGGCATGGCCGACTTCGCGCCCTATGCGCCCAGCAACGGCGATCCGGCCGCCTTCGTTGCACAACCGGTGGTCAACAAAGGCAACGTGGAGCTGGTCATCGCCCTGCAACTGCCTTTGAAGGCGATCAACAGCATCATGCAGCAACGTGAAGGCATGGGCGAGAGCGGTGAAACGTATCTGGTCGGACCGGATAAGCTAATGCGTTCCGACTCCTATGTTGACAAGACCGGCAACCATTCAGTCAAGAGTTCGTTTGCCGGCAACGTGGCCAACAATGGTGTCGATACGGAAGCTGCAAGCGAAGCTCTGGCGGGTAACACTGATGCCAAGGTGATTTTAGATTACAATGGCAATCCGGTACTCTCCGCTTACACCCCGATGAGAATCGGGGATCTCACCTGGGCATCCATCGCCGAAATCGATCTTGCGGAGATTCAGGAACCGATCAACGGCATGAAGATGGCCATTCTCATCATTGGCGGTGTTATCGCTCTGGTTGTGGCGATTATTGCCATCCTGGTGGCGACCAGTTTCGTCCAGCCTCTGACATCCTGTCTCGGCAATGTGCAGAAGCTGGCGCAGGGTCAGCTGGATATCACCTGCAATCTCAACCGCAAGGATGAGTTCGGTGTCTTGACCGATGCCATTGGTACCATGGCTGAGAAGCTGCGGGAGGTGGTCTCTACGGTGATGGTGGCAGCAGAGCAGGTTACTTCCGGCAGCAACGAGCTGTCGGACTCCTCTCAGACGCTCTCCCAGGGGGCGACGGAGCAGGCGGCCTCCATTGAGGAGACCTCCTCGGCCATGGAGGAGATGTCCTCCGGTATCCAGCAGAACACCGACAACGCCCGTACCACCGAAGGAATCTCCGACAAAGCGTCTCAGGAAGCGGTGGCCACTGGTGAGGCGGTGACTGAAGCGGTAACGGCGATGCAGCAGATCGCCGAGAAGATCACCATCATCGAGGAGATCGCCCGTCAGACCAACCTGCTGGCACTCAACGCCGCCATCGAGGCAGCTCGGGCCGGTGAACACGGCAAAGGGTTCGCTGTCGTGGCGGCTGAGGTGCGCAAACTGGCCGAACGCTCCCAGAGTGCGGCTGGTGAGATCACCGCCCTCTCCGGCAGCAGCGTCACCATCGCTTCCCAAGCCGGGGAACGGTTGGATCAGTTGGTGCCGGATATCCAACGGACGGCGGATCTGGTCCACCACATCCATACCTTCAACCACGCGGGCGAACACCGCATAGCCGAAATCACGAGAGCCGTGATCCAG
>JADGBX010000098.1 GCA_015231265.1 Magnetococcales bacterium
GTTACGCTCCGCACGAACACCCTCCCGTCAATCACGCGGTGTGGATCCGTGAGATGCACCCTGACGATCAGGAGCGGGTGCGTCGCATCGGTCGGGACTACAAGAACGGCAAGATCGACCTTTACGAGATCGAATATCGCACCCAGGCCAAGGACGGTTCCCTGCGTTGGATGGAGTCCAAAGGCAAGGCGGTGGCCTGGAATGATCAGGGAGAACCGACACGGATGGTGGGCACCGTTGCCGATATCACCCCGCGCAAACTGGCCGCTGAAGAACAGAACACTCTGGTGCGGGAACTCAACTTCCAGACCTTCGCTTTGGACCAGCACGGCATCGTCAGCGCCACCGATGTGCGCGGCAACATCATCTACGTCAACGAAAAATTCTGCCAAATCAGTGGTTATGATGAACAGGAACTCATCGGCCAAAACCACAGAATTCTCAAGTCGCACATCCATCCGCCAGAGATCTATCTTGATATGTGGTCTACGATCACCCGCGGTAAAGTGTGGCATGGAGAGATCTGCAACCGCACGAAGCAGGGGCCGTTCTACTGGGTGCACGCCACCATCGTCCCCTTTGTGGATGATCAGGGAAAACCTGAGCGCTTCGTCTCCATCCGCACCGACATCACCAAGAGAAAGCAGGCCGAGGAGCTGACCCAACGCACCTCCGATGAACAGCGGCTTCTCAAGCAGATTCTTACTCTGACCATGGGGGACAGCCACCTGCATGAGATGTTGCATCTGGCCCTTGTGCATATTATCTCCACCACCTGGCTGGATTTGACCGAGAAGGGCGCGATCTTCCTCACCGACAAGGAGACCGGTGGACTCCGCATGGTGGCCCATCACAACCTGGACCCGGAACTGCGAAACTCCTGCTCCAGACTCGCTCCGGGCGAGTGTCTCTGTGGTCAGGCTGCCGCCCAAGGCACGATGATTCTCACCAAGCACGTGGACGATGACCACACCATCCGCTTTGAGGGGATGGAGGATCACGGCCACTACTGCATTCCGATCAAGTTCGGTGATCAGGTGACCGGTGTGCTCGCTCTCTACGTCACGCCTGGCCACACCGCCTCGCAAGAGGAGAAGAACCTCCTGAAGTCGGTGTGCGATACGCTGGCATCGGTCATCGAACGCAAACGGAGCGAGTCGGCCATGGAGCTGGCACGCGAGGAGGCCGATGCCGCCAACAAGGCCAAAAGCGATTTTCTCGCCAACATGAGTCATGAGATCCGCACACCGATGAATGCGGTGATCGGCATGAGCCATCTGGCGCTGCAAACCGACCTGACTGAGAAGCAGCGCGACTATGTGCACAAGATTCACGCCTCTGCCAATGCTCTCTTGGGCATCATCAACGATATCCTCGATTTCTCGAAAATCGAGGCAGGCAAGTTGGAGATGGAGAGCACGCCGTTTCGACTGAGTGACGTGCTGAACCATCTGGCGGATGTGAGCACCATCAAGGCCAGAGAGAAAGGGCTTGAACTGCTCATCGCCACCGACCCTGATGTACCCAACGGTCTGGAGGGCGATCCACTACGTCTGGGTCAGATCCTGCTCAATCTCGTCAACAATGCTCTGAAGTTCACCGCTGAAGGGGAGATTGTCATTCGTGTGGAGCCTGTCTCCTCCCATGATGGATCCATTCTGCTCCGTTTTTCGGTGGAGGATCAGGGCATCGGCATGACCGAGGAGCAGCAGAAACGCCTCTTCCAATCGTTCAGCCAGGCAGACTCCACAACCACGCGCAAATATGGCGGCACCGGCCTGGGTACCGCCATCTGCCGGCAGCTGGTGGAGCTGATGGGAGGCACTATCGAGGTTACAAGCACTCCGGAAGTGGGCAGCTGTTTCACCTTTACCGCCCGTTTCACACTGTCGGACGATATTCCGGTAGTCTCCGTAGCCGAGAGTTCCGATTTGATTGGTCGTCGCATTTTGATCACCGACGACAGCCCTGCAGCAAGGGAGATTCTGCAACAGATGACTCTGCAGATGTCCCTTCAGGCAGAACAAGCCCACAGCGGAGAGGAGGCTCTCCAAGCGATCCAACGCCAAGATGCTGCCGGAGAGCCGTTCGAGCTGGTGTTGATGGACTGGAAGATGCCGAAGATGGACGGTATCGAAACCCTTGGAAAGCTGAAAAAGATCTCTCTCACCTCACCGCCCAAGATTGTCATGGTCACCGCTTATGACCAGAAAGAGATGCAGAATCACATCGACACGATCACAGTGGATGGATTCCTGACCAAACCGGTCACACCCCACGCCCTTCATCAAACCATCCGTTCCCTGTTGAGTTCCAGCGAGCCACTGCCGCAACTGCCGGAAAGCCGTCAAACGGAGATCGATAGTGCACAGACGATTCCGCTGCACGGTGCCCACATTCTTCTGGTCGAGGATAATGAAATCAACCAACAGGTGGCATCAGAGCTGCTGAAAATAGCCGGAATGACCGTCTCCATTGCAGAAAACGGCCAGCATGCCGTTGAGCGCGTTCGGAGTGATGGCGTTGAGCGTTACGACTGTATCCTGATGGATATTCAGATGCCTGAGATGGATGGATACACCGCGACCCGCCATATTCGTGCTCTTCCCGGATGCGATGCGATTCCCATTCTCGCCATGACCGCCAACGCCATGGCCGGAGACCGTGAACGCTGCATCGATGCCGGAATGAACGACCACATCGCCAAGCCCATCGAACCCAACGCGATGTTCAAAACCATGTGCGACTGGATCGGCCCCATTGAACGAGAACCGTCCCCTCTCCCCTCGACACCACCCGAGGCGAGTGACACCGGCTCTGAACCCGAGATTCCATCCACCATGCAGAGTATCGACGTAACGTCCGGCATCGCGCGCATGGCGGGCAACCAACAGGCTTTCATCAAAATTGCCCGGAAATTCGCGGCAAAACAGAGAGAGACCATCTCCCAAATCCGCGGTGACCTGGATAACCGGGACATGGAGAGCGCCGTTCGCCACGCCCATACCCTCAAGGGCGTTGCCGGCAATATCAGTGCAAACAGACTCCACACTGTCGCTTCAACATTGGAAAAAGCGCTCATCGACCACGGTAATAGTGTCGAAGCAACACTCCTGGAAGAGACGGAACGGGAACTTCAGACTGTGATCACTGAAATCGAAGACAGCTTCTGCAACAGTGAAACCGATGCGGGAGAGTGCGCCGTTTTGTGCGATCAGGAGGTGACGGCAGAACTCAACGCCATTATCGAAATGGTAAACAATTATGATGCTGAAGCGATTGAGAAGGTCGAAAATCTTCAGAAACAGTGCAACAACACGGCACTAAAGGAAACACTTCAGCAGGTGCACATCCATCTTGAAGAGTATGACTTCGAAAGCGCACTCGAAACATTGCATCCGGTTGTGAATCCGTCATAATCCCCGTGCATGTCCAGCGGTCCGAGGGGGGGAAAGCTGGCACAGAGGGGTCATGAAGAGGACAACAGTCAATGAGCAGTGGCAATCAACCGGAGGATATCACCATCCTGGCGGTGGACGACACTCCGGAAAATCTTGATATCATCAAAGGTGTTCTGACACCGGACTACCGCTTGAAAGCCGCCATCAACGGTCCGATGGCTCTGAAGGTCGCCCGGATCACCAAACCCGATCTGATCCTGTTGGACATCATGATGCCGGAGATGGATGGCTACGAAGTGTGCCGACGTCTCAAAGAGGATCGTGAAACACGGGACATTCCCGTCATCTTCGTCACTGCAATGGATCAGGAGGGGGATGAGCTGCAGGGTCTGGACCTGGGCGCGGTAGACTACATCACCAAACCGATCTCACCCGCCATCCTGAAAGCACGCATCACCACCCATCTTGCCCTGAAACAGGCGCGTCAGGAGCTTGAACAGAAGAACCAACTGCTGCGGGAAGAGCGCGCGTTGGTGGAAACCATTGTCGATAAGATGCGCACCGATATCCACATGGATTGTCGCTATCTGCGCTTCATCACCGAGGCGTTGGAGAAAACCAGTGGCGATGTGATCTTCTCGGCATTCCGTCCCGACGGCGGTCAACACGTACTTCTGGGTGATTTCACCGGACACGGACTCCCGGCAGCGGTGGGAGGCCCGCTTATCTCCAACATCTTCTACTCCCGCACCCAGGACGGCGTGAACCCGCTGGAGATTCTTCTTGAGTTCAACCGTGTGCTCTATGAACAACTGCCCCTGCACATCTTCATGGCAGCAACGCTCGTTGAGGTCACTCCGCAGCGGGATGCGTTGCATGTGTGGAACTGCGGCCTGCCGGATGCCCTTTTGATCAATAATGAGGGGACATCCCACGCCTTCTTCTCCAGCAATCCACCACTGGGTATCGTTCCGGACCTCCTTTCCGAAGAGGGGGAACGGACCGACTGGTCGAGCGATTCACGCCTCTTTGTCTACTCGGACGGATTGACGGAAACTGTGGATCACACCAACACCATGTTCGGTTCCGAACGGCTGCAGGCGCTGTTGACCCGCACCTTGCCACCCCATGGCGAACTGACGATGGACGATGTTCTGGCGGAGATCGATGCCTTCAGCGATAATCAGGAACGCAGTGATGACATGACTCTCTTGGAACTGTGCGTTGAGTAGACGATCATGAGCGACACCCCCTCGACACTCACCGACCATATCCACACGCTTCTCACGACACCCCGCGCCCTGAGCATACGACAGATGGGTAACTTGGCCGTGATGTGCGACTGCGATGATCCTCTGGCCGACTTCTCCCGTCTCCCTCTGCGAGAGGTGATGGAGAGTGACGAGTTGGATCTCTTCTTCGCCGCCATGTTCACGCCAACACTCGATGAGCGCAAAAGCTGCCAACCCCACCTTCCCGCGGCTGGCCTTGATGGTGAAACCGTTACCGCCATCCGCGACAGCCTACTCGGCCGCTGCCCCATCTGCCCGATCATCGGTGCGGGAGAGAACGGCGGCCTCACCATTCCGGAGACGCTGGTCGAACGCTTTGTAGAACTACTGGCTCTGGATCATCCCGCTACGGCAACAGCACCGATCAAACGGCTGATTCCCGACACGGACCAGCACAATCACGCGCTCACTCTGCTCCGAAAACCGGTGTGGAACAACAGCGCCTCAGCGACAATTCTTAACCAGTGGCTGGACGCTCTGGCAGCGGAAGAGAAGACGGAACCCTTCAGCGTTGACAAACTCGCTTTCTTCACCGAATTCATCGCCGTCAACCACCCGCGTTCTCTTCAAGCGTGTTACTCCATGCTTGAACAGTTTCAAGAAGAGTGCAAAAGCGAACTCCACACCTACCACGATGAGGCCCATGAACACAGCGATGTCAGGGCGCGCCATCTCTCCGCCGACTACAAGACGTTTCGTCTCAAAGTCTCCGCGCAACTGCTGCGTGAACTGAAACCCCTTCTATAACGTTTCCCCTCCCCCTGACAGCCTACTGAAAGCGCAGTATACTCCTCACGCACACTCCCTCATGAGGAAAGAGCCTTCAGCATGTCGTCTCAATCAGCCTCAAAACGCCCTCCCCTCCTCGCACGGTTTGATGCCCTGCCCGCCATGGAGAGGACCGTTGTTCGGCTGGTGGTTCTACTTCTCGAACCGGCCAGCCGCAGCACACTGGGCAAACTGCTTCGCGTACTGGGGTTTGACTACCAGGGAAAACGTGCGTTCACGACCACCATCGTCGCCAAGATCGTCTCTCCCCTGATCGAATCGGGGCTTCTGGTCAAAGATAACCGCGGTGACTACATCCGCTATCACTCCGTCAACGAGATAGAGTGGCCGATTCTATTGGAGATGGAAGCGACAAACAGCCTCAACCGCTTCATGGATCTGATTGAGCGTGAGGTTCCCGCCGGGCAGAAATGGGGCGGACGCATCACCCATTTTCACTCCTATGAGCGCATGGCGCGCGATCTCCGTTTTGCGCTGTTCCGCAACGACTCCGTACAGGTTACCACCCTCTTGGAAGCGGCTAACCGCTTCTTTCCCAACGATAAGGATCATCTCCACTCCCCTCTTCATATGGCGTGTGGCACACCTCTTCAGGAGGGGTGGCTCTTCTCTCGTTCTCCCAATTTGCAGTTTCAGATTCTCGGCGAGTTCATCGATGACGCCATTGAGGAGTTACGCAATCTCTCCCCTCTGATCAAGTTGGTGGAAGCGGGCCTTGATCACGGCCACGCCCAACTCCAGGACAACTTCCATCACCACCGGGCGGTACTGCACATCTTTGCCGGAGAGATCGATCAGGCTCAGAAACTGCTCAATGACCAGCCATCGATCACCTATCCCCTCTGCCTGCAGGGGTGGATCCACTACCTTCGTGGTGAGAATACACAGGCTATCGACACCTTCGAAGAGGCGCTTCGGGTCGTCCGTCGCCGGTTGGGACGGCGGCAGATATTCCTCGACCACCCCAGTGCGCCCTTCTACATTCTCGCCCTCTTGAAAGAGAGCACGCCTGAAGCACTCAAGAAGGCAGAACGGCACCTGAATTGGCTGATCAAGAGACCGGTACGCTACGGATTGCTCTATGAGGCGCTGTTCATCCCCTTGTTTCTTCTACAAAACAAGGAGGACAAAGCGATTGAGCATCTCGCCAGTGCCATGCCTTCCGACCTGACCCGCAGCGATTTCTATCTCATCAAAGAGACCAGATCCCTGCTGAAGCGTGTCGCAACACCCTTTGAATACGATCTGGAGGGGCTGTTTCTGATGCTCTCCCTCTACTGGATCTACCCAACCGAGTGCAAGAAACGGTACGTCTATCTTCCAAAACTCCAACAGAGCGCGCGTAAACACGGCTTCAGACTGATCGCCGAGGCGGCTACCGGCCTGATGGAAACGCTGGAACCGAGTAGTGGTTCTGAAAAGAAGGTTCGGAAGATTCTCTGGAACCCGGTACAACTGGTCCAATATGTCGAGCCGTGGGAGCGGGCGTTGAATGCCTTGGAGCGGACGCTCCTGTCGGTCACTGTTCAAGACAAAGTGATTCAGCAAGGGGTGGAACGGCTGATTTGGCACGTGGTGCCGGATAACTACTCCGACGACCTGACACTGCAACCCCGACTTCAGAAACAGACGGCAAAAGGGGGCTGGACAAAAGGGAGAAACGTCTCCTTGAAACGTCTCTGTTTTGAAGGGGACACCCTGCCTTGGATGACCGATCAGGATCGAAGGATTGCCGAACACATCCAGAAAAAGAGTTCCTGGGGGGAGAGTTACGAAGTGGTGCAGGACCGGGCTTTTCCCACGCTGGTCGGTCATCCGCTGGTCTTCACTCCCGAGCAGCCGAACCACCCTGTCGAAGTGGTGCGAAACGAACCGGAACTGGTGGTTCAGGAGCAGAAAGGCTCCATTACTCTGACACTCTCGCAGGAGTGCTCGGAGCCGGGCACCACCCTCATCAATGAGCTTCCCGGTCGCATCAGGGTGATCGTTGTCACGTCGGAGCATGTCACACTGGCGCAATCTCTTGGCAACAAGATGCTGACGATACCCGCAACGGAGAAGGAGCGGGTGAGAAAGCTACTGCCCCCACTGGCCGGATCGGTGGAGATCCAGACCAATCTGGGCAGCGTCGGGGATGGTATTCCCCTGCTGGAGGCATCGAGCCAACCGGTTATCCAGCTCTTTCCCCACGACGAAGGGTTGAAGCTCTCCATGCTCGTGCGCCCTCTCGGCGAGGAGGGACCGCTGCACCAACCCGGCATGGGCAGCGAAACATTGATCGCTTCCGTCTCCGGAGCCCGCCATCAGACCCATCGCGATCTAGCCCAGGAGAGTCGTAACGCACATGCCGTCATCGACGCCTGCCCCACCCTGGCCGGTCAGGACAGCGGCAATCACATCTGGTACTACGACACCCCGGTAGAGTGTCTGGAACTGCTCACCGAACTCCACGCCCTGGAGACTGATGCCGCCACCGTTCTCTGGCCTGAGGGGGAGAGTCTCACCGTGACACCCTCGGCGTCTCTGGATGCGCTCTCTCTCAACGTCAAAGGCAAGGGTAACTGGTTCCACCTGGAAGGAGAGATACAGGTGGATGGCGAGCGGGTGATCGCGCTCAAGAGCCTGATGGAGTCGATGGAGCAGGCTCACGGACGCTTCGTCCCCCTGGGTGACGGTCAGTACCTCACCCTCACGCGCACCTTCCTCAAGCGTCTTGAAGAGCTGAAGAACCTATCGGAAAAACGGGGACGGGGACGCCGTTGGCACGGCCTTACACTCCCGATCCTGGAAAACTTGTCCGAAGAGGCGGGCAGCTTCTCCGGTGATGGTGACTGGAAACAGCGACTCAGCCAATTCGAAGAGGCACAACGACGGAAACCCCGCGTTCCCAAAACCTTCGAAGCGGAGTTTCGTCCCTATCAGAAAGAGGGCTTCCAGTGGCTCTCCCGCCTGGCGCACTGGGGAGCTGGGGCCTGTCTGGCCGATGATATGGGTTTGGGCAAGACGCTGCAGACTCTCGCTCTTCTGGTCCAACGCGCCCCGCAGGGTCCGGCGCTGGTGGTTGCCCCCACCTCGGTCACGCTCAACTGGCTCGATGAAGCGCGCCGCTTCTCCCCGACGCTCAACCTGATCCCCTTCGGCTCCGGTGATCGCAAAAAGAACATAGCCGAGTTGGGACCATTCGATGTCCTCGTATGCAGCTACGGTTTGATGGCCATCGAGGCAGAACTACTCACCTCCGTCGAGTGGAGCAGCATTGTTCTCGACGAGTCCCAGGCGATCAAGAATCCAAGCACCAAGCGGGCAAAAGCCGTCTTCGGCCTCAACGGAGCGTTCCGTCTGGCCACCACAGGCACACCCATTGAGAACCATCTTGGCGAGCTTTGGTCTCTCTTCCGCTTTCTCAATCCCGGTCTTCTGGGCTCCCGGGAGAGTTTCAACAAGCGCTTTGCGATGCCGATTGAGGTGAACAAGGATCCCGAAGCCCGCGCGCATCTGAAACGGCTGCTGGATCCGTTCATCCTTCGCCGCACCAAGAATCAGGTGCTCGACGACCTTCCTCCCCGCACCGAGATCACCCTGCAGGTGGAGCCGGAGCCGGAAGAGCGGGCTTTCTACGAAGCGCTTCGACAGAAGGCGGTGGAGTCTCTGTCGGAGATCACTGGACCCAACGGCCAGAAGCGCATCCACGTCCTGGCGGAGATCACCCGCCTGCGCCGCGCCTGCTGTCACCCCGCTCTGGTGATGGAGGAGACACCGCTGGAGAGCGCGAAACTGCGGCTCTTCGCCGATATTGTCGATGATCTACGGCAGAACAACCACCGGGCACTGGTGTTCAGTCAGTTCGTCGATCATCTCTCCATCATCCGTCGCCATCTGGATAGCCAGGGGGTGCCCTATCAATATCTGGATGGCTCCACCCCGACCAAGAAACGGCGGGAACGGGTCAACGCCTTTCAGGCCGGCGAGGGAGATCTCTTTCTGATCAGTCTCAAGGCGGGGGGCTTTGGGCTCAACCTCACCGGGGCCGATTACGTCATTCACATGGATCCCTGGTGGAACCCTGCGGTGGAGGACCAAGCCTCCGATCGAGCACACAGAATCGGTCAGACCCGACCGGTCACCATCTACCGTCTGGTCACCCGCGACACCATCGAAGAGAAGATCGTCACTCTGCATAAACAGAAGCGCGATCTGGCCGACACCCTGCTGGATGGGACCCACGCCGCCGATCGCATCACCACCGACATGCTTCTGAAACTGATGCAGGAGTAGAGACCGCTACCGTTTGCACGGGCAACCGACAACGCCCACCGAGGGGAGAGCATGAGCACCATACTGGTAACCGGAGGGGCGGGATATGTCGGCAGCCACGTCTGCAAAGCGTTGGCGGCGGCGGGTCATCAGCCGGTGGTGTTCGACAATCTGGAGAGGGGCCATCGCTGGGCGGTGAAGTGGGGGCCCTTTGAAGAGGGGGATATCCTCGATCCCACCGCCCTGGACCGAGCCTTCGAAACCCACCGCCCCGACGCTGTGATGCACTTTGCCGCCCTCGCCTACGTGGGGGAGTCGGTGGAGCATCCAGGACGCTACCACCGCAGCAACATCATGGGTTCGATCCAGCTTCTGGAGGCGATGCGCCGCCATGCGGTCACCCGTTTGATCTTCTCCAGCTCCTGTGCCACCTACGGCCATGCGGAACAGCTCCCCATTCCCGAGACTGCCCCTCAAAACCCCATCAATCCGTACGGTTTCACCAAATTGACGGTGGAGCGCATCATCTCCGATCATGCCGATGTCTATGGTCTGCGCGCCTGCTCTCTGCGCTACTTCAACGCCGCCGGGTGCGATCCGGACGGGGAGACCGGCGA
>JADGBX010000099.1 GCA_015231265.1 Magnetococcales bacterium
AGGCTCTGCCTCAAACTCCGGCAGGGTCCCCGCACCCTGCACCCGACCAGTAAAGGATTTACCACCTAACGGCCACGGACAAACACCTAACGGCCACGGACAAACACCTGACCGGCCACGGATTTACCACCTTGGAACGACTAGATAAAATTGATGTGCTCCGGGCGCTGCTCCAGCTCCCAGAGAAAGGCGTTGATGGCGTCGTGACGACAACAAACAGCACACTCCTCATCCATATTGAGCAGCGTGTCCATCGCCTCCGCCACCCTGCCATACTGGTCGCTCTCCAGAATCTCCTGCACACTCTGACGGCCCAGGTTGCCCAGATGGTACTCCTCCCGGCCCACCAGCTCGGAACAGGGGTAGACATCGCCGCTGCCGACCACATGCCACAGAAACATCCAGCCCCGACACTTGCCGTACCCCTTTTTACCGTGCGACAACAGCTTGTTCCAAGAGACCATCACCTTGAACTGCTCGGTGCCGAAACTCTCCGCCTCTTCCAGAAGCGGTTTCGCCGCCTCATAGGTTTCGTAATCGATGTGAAACGCATTCTGCGGTGACAGACTCGCCTGCTTGAGCGCCAGATAGTCCACCCCCAAAGAGCGGTTGAGTTGTGCAGCCACCACCACCTCCGGCAGATTCTCCGGCGTCAGGATGGTCTGACTGCCGATGGTGACCGCAAGCCCCTCTTGACGCTTGATCTCCACGGCCCGACGCATGTTGTCGATCACCTGCTCGAACTCACCGGGCTGGCCCTGATGCACTTTTTGATAGGTCTCGGCAGTGGCCGCCGAAACGGTAAAACGGATCCAGACCAGATGCGGGAGAAGCCGTCGCGCCAACGCCTCATCCAGCAGAATGCCGTTGGACCCCATGCCGATATCCAACCCCTGCTGCGCCCCCAGAGCCACCGCCTCGGCCAGATCCGGGTGCAGAGTGGGCTCGCCGTCACCGAGAATCGCCACAGAGCGCACCTGGCCACGGCCACACGCCTCCATCACATGCAGCAGCGTCTGCCGATCCATCAGCCGTCCCGCCTTTTTCTGCTGGAACGAAGTGAAACAGTAGACGCAGCCGCTGTTGCACTTGGGACCGGTACCCAGCTCCACATGCAGCGGTGGGATGCGCTCCCCCTTCTGCCACCGTACGACACGGGGCAGATGGTAGAGCAGCTTATGTCCGTTATGGCGCAGATCCATGATGGTTACCGTGTCCGATTCTCAGGAGATCAAGGTTTCCAGTACGTTACCGACGTAGCGCACCTGCTCAGAGGATACGGTGGGATGGAGCGGCAAGTAAAGCGTGTTCCGGCACAGCGCCTCCGTCCGTGGCAACGACGTCGAGGTCGCGGCGAAAGGGGGCAGCCGATGCACCGGCGTTTCGAAGTGACGAAACGCCTCCACCCCCTGCGCCCGCAGTCCGGCAACCAGCGCTGCCACATCAAGAGAGGGCGCATCGACGATCACCGGAAAGGTGGACCAGGCCACCCGGGCGTGGGGCGGCGCATCCAGAAGACGCAGGGACGGCAATCCGCTCAGGGCGCGACGGTAGCCATCCACCACCCGCTGTCGCTCCTGAATCATGCGAGGGAGCCGATCCAGCTTCAGGTTGGCCACCGCGGCGTGGAGCGTATCGAGACGGCTGTTGACGCCCATCATGGTGATCTGCTTCTCCGGATGGTCGGGGTCTCTGCCGTGATCGCGCAGGGTGCGCACGGTGTGGGCGATGGTGTCGTCGTGACAGAGCAAAATCCCCCCATCCCCCCCCACGGAGAGCGTCTTGAGCGGGTGCAGACTGAAACACCCCACCTGACCGACGCTGCCCAGCCAGCGCTGCCGATGGGTGGACCCGATCGCCTGGGCGGCATCTTCGATTATGTTCAGCGTGTGGGTTCGTGCCAGGTCGTGAAGCGCATCCAGATCGCAGGGACGGCCACTGAGATGGACCGGCATGATCGCCCGCGTCCGAGAGGTGATGCGTCGAGCCAGATCCTGCACGTCGAGATTGAGATCCGGCCCGATATCGCAGAACACCGGCGTCGCCCCCGTGCGAACGATCGCCGAGACCGATGCAGCAAAGGTGTAGGAGGGCACGATCACCTCATCCCCCGCTCCGATGCCGAGAGCGATCAACCCCAGATGCAGCGCATCGAAGCCCGACCCCAGGCCGATGGCATGGGCCACCCCGGCCCGCTCCGCCAACCGCTGCTCCAGCCGCGTCACCTCCTCCCGCAGAATGAACGCCCCCCTGGAGAAGACCGCATCCACCGCCGCCAGCAGCTCCTCACGCATGGAGGCATACTCACCCGGAAGATCCACATACGGCACCCGATATCTCTCACCCATCACGCAGCACTCCCCGGCTAGTCTGGCCACACGCTCCGACGCATCGATCCATACACGCACCTCTGCCACCCATCTTCTCATATTCAAGGTGGCTGTGTCCTCGGATATGCTGGGGTTGACAGCGTGTTCAGTTTGATTATCCTGGTGGCGTTCATGGACCGATGTCACATCTGCTGGCGTAGCTCAATTGGTAGAGCAACGGATTTGTAATCCGTAGGTTATGGGTTCAAGTCCCTTCGCCAGCTCCATGAAATCAATAGGTGATCCGTCCAGCGCTCTCCTTGAATCGTTTGATCGTGGCCGGACGATGCTCGATCCAACCCCATTCTACCGCTTTTGTGAACAGGTGAGAGATCACAGCCAACTCTCGGTTCACCGTTCCAAGGGCCACTCCTGCCTCTTTGCGCGCTTTCTTGAACCGCTCAATGTCGAAGGTTGAGACCTTGGACAGGGATTTGGATTTAAGGTTGAGACCTTGGACAGGGATTTGGATTTGAAGAATGGAATCAGGTGCTGTTTGATCTGGCGTTTCTTCTCTTTCAGATTCTTCCCGCCCTCCTTCTCCAACTTGACCACATAGTCTTCAGCAGCTTGTCCGAACCCCAACACCACCTTTCGCCCCTGTGGCAGATTTAACCGACCCTTTCTGGCGTCTGTGCGGGCCTGCTGGATGAACTCCTCTGCCTGCTTGCGGGTAACGCCGTCAGACTCTTTTCCGATAACCCTATGGATGCGCTGGCCGTCCACCATGACGTTGACAGTGAAGCGACCATCGCCGTTCGCAAGCCGTTGGAATTGAATGCCGTGCTCCATGAGCTTCTTGCCGGGGGAGAGCGTGCGCATGGCTGGGCGGGTGAGCTTAGAGAACTTCAACGCCATGTTCGCCTCCTAAAATGGGATGTCATCGCCGGGATCAGAGCCGTCTGAAGACGGTGATGTGGGTGTTCCGGTTTTCTGCCAGGTAGGCAATGCCGATTTATCGAGTGTTCCATTCGCTACTTGTTTAAACGTGTCCCAGTGCTCCCGCAGAAAAACTCTATCGAGTGATTCGTTATCTATTTTCCATCGCCACTCGGTGTTTCCGTGGTTGTAGTCTTGGTACCAACCTCTCCACACGGCTCCGTTGGTGCAAATCATTTTCCATAAGATTTGCTCCTCGTGGGTTAGGAGTTCTGGGAAACGCAGTGCAAGATTTGCGATCCGATCGGGTTCATCCACATCCCAAATATCTTCAACCGCTTCCATGACCATGGTGTCTTCATCGATTCCATGACCAGAGCCCTCATCAATCTCATATATTCATCAAATGGGGACGCATTTTCTACTATCTAGAAAATTTAGATAAGGGGGTTGGTCAGGCAAAACGCGTCACGTCTACTGCTCAAAATCTGTCCAGTATCGCATGAGAAAGGGCGCGATCATGAGTGCACTTTCCTCATATCCACACATCAAAGCTGACCAAGTGCGAGAATCAAGAGTGTGGATATCTGGTCCGACCTGGACCGTTCCAAAGCTGGAGAAGGGGCAGCGCACCATCTAGCCAAACGCCTCCACCAGCGCAAGATCGCCGTTCGTATCCTGACGCCCACCGTGCCGATTCCCATCAACAGAAAAGGGATTGATTGGCTTGATGTTCTCAATCAGAAAGAGGTGACGGCATGACTCTACAGGCTGTCAAAGACGCAATGACGCACAACTACATGATCCCTGGCCAGAGCCTGAGCCGTTTGGATGCGGGATTAGTTACGGCTCAAGTGACTACCCGATGGACGCCTTGCCACAAAGTGTCATGCGTGCAGCCCAAGAGGTTGCACGCTTCTGCAAAGTCCCAGTGGCCTCACCGGCCATCGTCGGACTTGCGGTGATCGCCGTTGCTCTGGGAAAGAAGATCCAGATCGAGGAGCGACCGGGTCTGATTCACCACCCCTCTCTCTTTTTCGTTTTGGTTGCTGAAAGCGGAGAGCGCAAGTCACCGGCATTCATATATATGTCGGCTCCTCTCGAAGAGTGGGCAGAGAGCCAGGAAGAGCAGCGTCGTCTCGATATTGAGCGTGTAAAAGCGGAAAACCAGGTCATCAATCGACTGGTCAAAACACTCAACATCAGTGCTGGAAACCCGGACATGAATGAACTTGAACGGGAGAGCACCATTCAGCGCATCGCCGACGAGGAGTGTAAACGGCAGTCCATTCCGCCGGAGCCGCGCATGTTTACCAGCGACACGACGGAGCAACGGCTGTTTCAGAAACTCCATGAGCATGGCGGCGCCTATGCAGTGATGTCCGGCGACGGACGCCAGGTGGTTGACGCGCTCATGGGGCGCGGAGCGGACAAGGGGTTTACCGGAGATGCGATCTATCTGGCGGCAACAACAGGCGACACCATCACACGAGACAGAGTAGGCGGAGATAACGGCCCGGAGTCGCTGATTATTCGGAAACCATGCCTCAACGTCGCCATTATGGTGCAACCTGACAAGTATCTCGAAATGGCGCGTCACCCCTCGTTGAGAGCGTCTGGAGCACTCGCCAGAGTCATACCGATACGGTTGCCGTCACTGGTGGGAACGCGGTTTGGCACGGCCAAATGAGCGACGAACAACGCAGCATGGTGCGTTTTCAGGCCAAACCCGAAGGGCTGGCGGCACGCCAGCGCGGTTTTGGGCTCATTGAAGACACGCCCTAGTCCCGACAGCAGTGCGCCCGGGGCATGCAGGCGATGGCGGGCGAGGTGGCCGGACTCATCCGACAGGGTAACACCAAAGCACGGATGGAGGAGAGGCAAGGCGCCGCTGGAGTGGCAGGCAAAGCTAAACCCAGTAATCTGAGACGTCCGGCCTATCGAATCATGGTGCCGGGGCCTTTCTGCCTGACGGAGCTGTTAAGCCAAAGCACCGGGAATGTCGTCACATGGTCGCCGGATCTGCAGAGCATCGAAAGGACAAGAAAGCGGAGGGCAAGAATAAGCGTGAGGAGCGAGAGCGCAGGAAAGCGCTCATGAAAGGTCAGGACAGAGTCGCTAATAATCGTTTTATGACCAACGATTTGGAGATGAAAAAACCGGTCGACATGGGGTATACTGTCCTGACAGGAGGCGCATCATGAAGAGAGCCATCATCGATTTTTTACTGGAAACGGACGATCGGCCAACGGAACTGACCAGTCCAACGACATGGTCACTCTATGTGCGGCATCAACTGGTGCTGTTGCTGATCTGCGTCGTTGGTGTTCTGGTTGCGTTGCCGTTTGAATAGACAGAGACGGAAACAACATCACACCCGCCTATACGGCGGGTTTTTTTGTGGGTGCATCATGGGGTTCAATATAGACGACGACGATACGGTAGTGCCGCGCGACGTGGAGCCGGAGGGTCCTACGGTCGCAAAGAGCCCGTCACCTTGGAGGGCTTTTCTGTGAGTCAGCCGTTCAATCCTGTACAGTCTCAAGAAATATTACGAAATATGGTGGAAATTCCAGGAAATAACTTGAAAAGTTATTGATCGGTCGTACGTGTGCACTGACTTTTCAGATTCCGACCTATGATTCCTTGCCCTGGGCTGTGCGTGACGGCAGGTTGAAATGACGGGGCTTGAACACCCCATGGTAAAGACGGCAACCGCACCCGACAGATTTGCGGTATTTTTGTGTCTGAAATCGGCATGCTATTCGCGTGCCTGCTTATGTCGGGCGGCTCATGGTCAATACAAAACCCTTCGGGGGAAGTCCATGGGGCCGGATCTTTGCTCGGTGTTCAACCGCCCGACTTAACTCACTCCCCTGAACAGGAGCAAAGACCATGCAGAACACGTCCTCGAATCAAGCACAAGGCACACTCTACGCTGTTATTTCGGAATCCACGCGTCTAGGGCGTGTCCTCAATGAGAACGAATCCGCGTTTGTGACTGAAAATGCTGCAGGCAAGGCGTGAGGAGCGCGGTTTGGCACGGCCAAATGAGCGACGAACAACGCAGCATGGTGCATTTTCAGGCCAAACCCGAAGGGCTGGCGGCACGCCAGCGCGGTTTCGAGCTCATTGAGGACACGCCCTAGGTGAGCCATGCCTTTCAACCACAATGAACGACTCTGAATTGCGCTCACTTGCTGACAAGGCGCATCAATCCATAACAGTCCTTGCGATGGGGCTGGATGGGATTGGTCGAGTCTTAGCCAAAGCAGCGGCAAGTGAAGACGCAGATGTTGGAGATGACCTCCATTCTGTCGGCTGGCTGATTTCGGAGAATGCGCAAATGCTGACAGCTATGCAGGAGATTGAGGATTCTGCCTTGGAAAAACTGAAACACAAGCGCGTGAAGGTCGTTCGGTCTCGGTAGCTGACATCAAGGCAGCAACCTCGGAGGAAATCAATCCGGTAGCCTCTGAGAACGTCAGTTTTAAGACGAACTGATCAATCTGTAATGGGGGCGTCGATTTTGGCGCCCTCTCCTCCCTACCACCTCAGAACCGATGTGTGATCATTGCTAAAATTGCGAACAATTTCTGGGGATCAAGCTTCCAAAAACAAGTACCGGCACGGCAAGCTGTTTCAAGTCCCAATTGGGCGCTGTGTCGCAATGTCGCAAAAGTCGCAAGCGTATTCTGGGAAAATGTATTTTCAAATAATCTCCCTACGCTTGCACATTTGCGACTTTGCGACATTCGAGCTAATAACAAAGCTACATCAAAATGCCAAACAGACGACCGCGAGTATGGAGACCTTCTTGAAAACACAAGAGATTGATCAAATCCTGCCACGGTGGAGCGCATGGCGACATCAACAGATAGATAGCCCTGGCTGGTCAACGAGGTCAGCGGTGGCGCGTTTTGCTGAACTGGGGCCTGTACCGATTGATTGCTCACATGGAGGCGGTCCTGTGATGCGGGCAGGCGATGACCTGATTGAGCGCATGGATGCCTGTATCAACGCACTGCGTCAAACAGAGCCGGAACTGTATGAGGTGTTGAAGACGAGGCACCTGGAGCCCTTCAGTGGATAGACCATTGGGGTAGGTGTGTTTTTACCCGCAGAATAGAAAAATGGGGCGGGCATGAATTCTCCCTGTGTAATTCCTGTGTAATCCTGCACGGAAAAAGGGGGTAATTCCAGAATCTAACGGATGCAGGAACCACCCCATCCCCCTTGCAACATAGTGAAATAGCGCGCGATATAGACAGTCACAGAAAAGAACAGAACCCATGCCCAGAATATTTGTAATCCGTAGGTTATGGGTTCAAGTCCCTTCGCCAGCTCCATGATTCATAAAGAAATTCAGCGCCTCTTGCAGGGGCTGTTTTTGTTTGGGGGTGGGCTTCTGGGTGGGCATGTGAAGTTGGCGACATCTTTTTCAAGTGTGCTCAACTAACGGCCTGAGGGTTGGCCATGTTTCAGGGCTGGCGTTTTCTTCTCGGTTCGCTTGCATCTTCTCACTGCGTCTCTTTCAACCACGTCACCGTCACCACACGTTCCTCTTCCTGCCTGTCCGGGGGTAGGGCCGTACACGGCTTGCCGAATGCGCGATCCGCCAGCTCTTTCGCAGCCATCAGTCGTATCCGATCATCCTGACACTCCTACAGCTCCGCCAGCGTATCAAGTGCCTTGTCACCGTAGGCTCTTGCTCGCTCCATCCCGACAATCTTTCGGGTATCCTTCCGACCTTTGGGTCGGCCCGCGCCGGGCCGTTGTCCGCCGTGTCCTGCCATCACATTGATTCCTTTTCAAGTCACCCCGAGATCCTCATGCGATACTATCACATTTTGATTGTAATAACTAAGAGTTACAACACGCCCCACCCCGCATGACCCCCGGTTGACGAGCGGCAACTTCAGCGTCGTTTCGCTTTGATGCGGTCCTCTTCAAGACGCAGGCGGAAGCGCTCCTCCACCTCTCTGTTATAGAAGATCGGCGCGCGTCTGTTGAGGGTGCGAAACACCTTCAAGGAGACCTCCACCGGATCCGGATCACAATGCTCCTTCTCCAGTCTGGCTCTTTTGAGCTTCACATGGATCTTCTGCTCACTCCTCCTGACTCAGGCTATTCACAGAGTAATCACGGGACGTTCACACCTCGGCGTCTCCCTCCGGCGGCTGGATCAGTGCGCCGTGCTCGTCGAAGGTCGGCGCCCCTCGGCAGCGCGCGTCAAAGGCGGCGGCGGTGAGGCCGGTGCAGTCGATGAAGCGGGTCTCTCTAAAGGTGCAGTGGCTGAAGGTGACCCGCTCGAAGTCGCACCCTTCAAACACCGTCTTTGTGAAGGTGCAGCGGATGAAGTCGGTCCTTCTCAGATCACAGTACAGGAAGTGGTTGCCACTGATAGTGAAATCACGAAACACGCTCCCCTGAATCCCCGACTTGGCCATGAGGTAGTCTTGCATAAACCCGAAACTGAATGAGCTCCCTTCAATTGCCGGAGCACGTACATAGTAAGTATTCCGCACTTCCAATTCATCCATGGTGAGCCGATGATCGTTTAGGTGGTCTTCTTGAAAGACACCTACAAAATGACCGAAATAAACGTTGCAGTTCGTGAGAGAAACAGAGTCGGATCTAGCCTTGTCAATGACAACACTATTCAAAGAAGAGTGACGGAACAGGAGCGCCCTCCCGGACAGGGTATCGGGACGTATGGAAACGTTGTCCAATCTGCACCTTTCCGCATAGAAGAGCGGCATACCACCTCTTAGATCTCTAAAACCCAACTCGGCACCCCGCAAAACCCCCGCTATCTGTTCACAGCGCGTGAGATGCTCAGTGAGTATCACCCAAGGAACATTATCCCCTCCACCCAGCCCCCGGCAGACGGTGTGGATCTCATCCAGGGTGGTCTCTTCGAGCAGCACCTGGATCTCTTTTTTGGAGGCGGTGCGGAAGTCGTTGAAAGGCTCTTCACCCATCAGGCGGCTGTGCACCATCAATCGAACTGTGAAGGCCACGACCCGCAGCGCGTCGGTCACCCGTGGTGCCTGCTCCGCATCGCCGCACGCCCCCTTTCCTGATTGGTTGAAGAGAGGGTGGAGCTGGTGCTGGGGGAAGGGGCGGGTGAGCCGTGCTGCCCGTTGGCCCAGTGCCAGAAGCTCTTCCGGCGACTCCATGGTGTGGATCAGATCGCTGAGAAAGTCGCCGCTCTCCGCCGTCAGGGGTGGCCGTCCCAACTGATACCACTGCTGCCAGTCGAACGCGCCCGACGGATCACCCTGTTTGCTCATGAGAAATTCAAACAGCGCCTCCGCCAGCAGATACTGCCGGAACGCCTTGTGGGCGAACTCGGCGAAGTACGTCTTCTTCTTCTTGTGCGTGATGCGAAACTGATGCGCCACCAGCGCCAGATGGGTTTTGGCGTCGAAGAGGCGGTCCAGATCCCGTTCGAGGCGGTTCTGTTTCCGAACGCGGAACAGAGCACGCAGTCTCCTCCAGCCCGTCGCACGACCGGCCGTCAGATGCAACCTCACACCTCGGTGCAAATCCTCTACGGCGATCTGCTCGCTCGCCTTCTCCTGCCGGCTGATCACCAGGGCGATGGTGCGCAGAATCTCACGGTAGTTCTCAGGCAGCTCATGCACGCCGGCATCGCGGTCTTTGTAGAACTTGCCGCTCTCGGTTTTGTTAAAAAAGATCCGGAAAACCTCACCGCCGCGATAGGTGCGCGCCTCTAACAACTCCTTTCCGTAAAGAAAGGCAACGATCAGCAGAAAGAGCGGCGTGCTGGTCAGCTCCAGAAGATCCCGCTCTTGCAGGCCATCGAAGGTGAGGGTCGAGGGGTGTTTTTCATCGTGGGGAAGCCCGTTCCAGCGCGAGATCCAGTGTGTGATGCGGGCCTCGTCGAAGGTCTTGATGCACAGGGTGGGTATCTCTTTGCGGTTGTCGCTGCCGCGGGCCAGGGAGAGGATCTCCCGACCGGTGATCACCACGTGCAGATGCGGGCTTCTGGCCA
>JADGBX010000009.1 GCA_015231265.1 Magnetococcales bacterium
TGATCGATTGAAATGTCGATATATAATCGTTGAGAGTGATGTTTTGTAAAGTTTTTTGTTGGGTATGGCCTGCTCAATTCGTTTCCTGGACGGTTGTGGATCACAGTGGTTTTTTCTGGGTCTGTTAGTCTGTTTTTTACTGTAATCCTCAAGTCTTTGCTTTATACTCGAAGCTGTTCCATCCACTGGAACTGTCAAAGGGGATCTAATGGGTCCATGGCTTGTTTGAAGTATTAAGCACCGGGTTTGTGATGCAGAGATTTCTTGATACCATTCCCCTTGTTGCTCTTCTCTGTTTTATATCTGCACTGTTTTCCATTTCCGTGGGAAATACGGAGTATCAACAGCCAGGATTGGAGCGTGCGGTTGCCAAGCAACTTCCGCCTGCAGATCCCTCCTGGTCAGGTGAGTGGTCCACTTCATGGGGAACTCTGTCCTTAATGCAGTGGGAAGAGAGTGTTGTTGGGCACTATCCCGAGAAACTCCAAGGCCGTCTCTTCGGCACCATAAACGGGGATGTGCTCAGGGGATTCTGGTCCCAGTCCTTCTCTGACCGTCCTTGTTCATCGCTACGGGATGGCCGTAAGCATTGGGGACAGTTTGTGTTTCTGATGGAAGAGGATGGACTGTTCAGTGGTAGTTGGAGCTTCTGTGAAGATCAACCCATTGCCGAAGGATGGAATGGGAAACGAAGCTCTATAATAACGACTAAGACTAAATAAATTAACGCAATTAAGTCAAAGGCTTGTAATCAATTTAGCTTGTTGGTTCAACGCTCTCACCAACGCTTGTATCTTTCCCGAAACAGATGCCTCTATTTCCCCACCTAACTGCCATTCGGAATTTTGATTCGGCAGCGAACCCCTATGTAGTCGTCATCGAACTGCATTGAACCGTTCAACTGATGGGTGACGAGTGTTTTAACCAGTTGTAATCCCAAGCTTCTGTCCGGAGGAGATGAGGGGTCAATCGATACCGGTAAACCAACTCCATCATCCTCAACTGTGAGTAGGATGGTCCCGATGTCATCGATTTGTTTCATTTCTATAATGATATTTCCTTTCTTTTCAGCAGGAAAGGCGTGTTGCAGAGCGTTGGATACCAGTTCCTGAATCACCAGACCGATAGGCATGGATTTACTAAGATCCAGTTGCACATCGTCCCCATTGATTTGAAGGGAAATTCTGCTCTTGTTCAGGCCGAATGAAATCTGTAAATGGTGTGTCAGTTGGCGGATATAGCTACGCAGATCAACGTGGGAGAGGTTTTCCGAATCATAGAGCTCTTTATGGACAAGAGCCATGGCCTGAATTCTGTTCTGGCTCGATTTGAAGATACTGCTGATGGTTTCATCTGCTTGTTCACCCAACGTTCTTGTTTGCATTCGGATTAGGCTGGAGATCACTTGGAGGTTGTTTTTCACCCGATGGTTGATCTCCTTGAGAAGGATCTCCTTCTCTTGCAAGGAGGCTCTTAGATCACTCTCCATTCTGCTGCGTTTCGCGATCTCTTTAGAGAGTTCTTGATTACTCTTCTGCAACTCCGATGTGCGATGTGCGACGGTCTTTTCAAGGGTTTGCTTGTGTCCTCTAAGCTCTTCTTTGGAGTGTTTGAGATTGATGCGCATCGTATTGAAGGCGCGGACGAGTTCACCCAGTTCATCTTCATTGAGATGTGGCGCGTTCCTCCTCTTCAGATGCAGAGGGGTGTCCAGGTCACCCTTATCTAGCCGAGCAATGCTTTCGGAGAGGGATCCCAGATGTCTGGTGACCATTCTTTGGAATATCAGCAAAATGAAGAGCGAGACTAGGAATGTTCTCACCCCTTGAGTCGATAGAATGACGATGAGTCGGTTGGTGGTTCGCGCATAGATGCGTTCCAGGTTTCCTTCGACTTGAAGTATTCCCAGGTAAACCGTTTTACCCAAATGCTCATGTGTGAGGCGGAAACTCCGGGATATCTTTCTCTTTCCATCCATGTGATGAGAGCCAACTGCTCGAACTGTGCCATCATCCAGTGTTAAATGCACATGGGCGATGTCTGGCAGATTGCTGATGCCTTGAAGTTGAACATCCAACTGCGCATTGTCCACATTCCATATACTCCTGATTACTCCTCCAAGTTGGCTTCTTTCAATAAATGACAGTTGTTCTTCTATCTGTTCGATATCATTTCGAAAATCCAAGTAGAGTTGCAAGGCGGAACCCGAGAGCGTGATCAGGCCACTGAACATTACGATGAACAGAAGAAGACGGAATCCGATTTTTCTGGGAAGAGGAAATCGGTGTACGTAGGAGATGTATTTGTATATTAATGAAAAGAAATAGATTTTCATTGTCTCTACAATCGATTCGTATCTGAAAAAGCAATCCAGTGTGGAGAAAGAAGGGTCGAAATAGCGAGAGCCTGTACTTCCACTAAGAGTGGGCGATCGTTGAAACGAATCGCTTGTATCCTCTGGGAACTGATCAGAGCGCAGGAATTGAAATAGAGTTTGATGATTATGCTATTTTTTATCGTCTGTCGATGGAAAATTGATTGCCGATCTGATAGGAGAGTAGATAAGGGCTTGAATTATTAATAGAACACATCATTGAAGTGAAATGTATTCAACATGGAAACCCATGATTGACTTGGCCTATATATGGCTATATAGTGCTTGGGTTCTCAACTGCAGCATATCGACAGCCGGTTGCATTACGAATAGAGTGGCTTTGAATTCTCTCTTTGTCACCTTTTGTGATGTGCAATGTGCGCGGTTTGCTGTGCAAAGAGCCATTCCTAAACGATTTGGGGGACTCACATGAAACCTTATTCAACCCTTGTGGCTATTCTTGGTTTATTTCTCGCATTCTTGGTGTCAGCACCTACTCTGCACGCAAGTGAAACAACGATTCAGGTCGGTGCTTCTGTCGCGCTGACGGGCAAATACTCTCGCACCGGTCAAGAACAGCTCAATGGCTACCGTATGTGGGTAGAGGATATCAACGCCCGGGGTGGTTTGCTGGGGAAGACCATCGAGCTTGTTCACTACGATGACGAGTCCAAACCGGCCACGGGCGCCAAGCTGTATGAAAAGCTGATTACGGATGATAGCGTCGATCTTCTGCTTGGCCCTTACTCTTCCGGGGTGACGCTCTCTGCCAGCAGTGTCGCTGAAAAGCATAGTTTTCCCATGGTGAGTACGGGAGCCTCGTCCAGCAAGATCTGGGCGCGGGGTTACAAGAATGTTTTCGGACTCTACACACCTGCTGAGATCTATATGAATCAGGTCTTGGAGTTTGCAAAAAAGAAACGCTTGAAGCGGGTTGCTCTCATCTATGCCGATACCGCTTTTCCTCGCTCCGTTGCCAAAGGTGTACGTGCCAAGGTGAAAGAGCTTGGTATGTCGCTCGTCTTTGAGGAGGAGTATGGAAAGGGCTCAACCGATTTTGCTTCCATGATCGTTAAGATGCGCCTGAAGCGCCCGGATGTTCTTATCGGCGGCTCTTATCTGCCCGACTCCGTCGCGTTTGTTCGCCAATCAAAAGAGTACCGTCTCAACCCCAAAGTGGTGGCTTTCGCTGTTGGACCCGGCCTTCCTGACTTCGGAAAGAATCTCGGTGCAGATGCTGAAGGCGTTATGGGTAATACCCAATGGGAGCATACACTGACTATTCCCGGTGCAAAATCCTTTACCAGTCGCTACAAAGCGAAGTTCGGTCATCTTCCTGGCTATCATGCAGCCGGAGGTTACGGCGCCGGCCAGGTTCTGGAAGAAGCGGTTCGCTCTGCTGGTTCGACCGATCGTGATGCTATACGTAAGGCGTTGAGTGAACTGGATAGCATAACCGTTTTTGGTCGCTACAAAGTGGATGCCACTGGCAAACAGGTGGGCAAGCCTGGATATGCCATTCAGTGGGTGAATGGAAAACGCCACATCGTTCTCCCGGCCAGCGTTTCAACGGAGAAGGTTCGCTATCCGTTCAAACAGTGGAAAAAGCGGTAATTCCCTTGAGCACACGACCTACCCGACATCTGGATCTGTCCAGATGTCGGGAGAAGAGACCGTACCCTTATAAGTGCTGCTGGAGTGCCCGATTATGATGGAACTTCTGGATCCCATCGTCTTGACGCAGTTTGCCGTGGGCGGCATCTTGGCAGGGGCGCTCTATGCACTTCTGGCGTGCGGCCTCAATCTGGTATTCGGTGTGATGAAGGTGATCAACCTTGCTCATGCCGAACTCATGCTGTTGGGGTCATTTCTCACGTGGTTGCTCTTTACCACTTTTGAAATCCACCCTCTTGTGGCACTACCGTTCATTATGGTGGTGCTTTTCTTCTTCGGTTATGGCCTGCAACGGGTTCTGATCGAGCGCATCGTCGGAACGACTGAGCTCTCATCACTGATGGTCACCTACGGTTTGGCCATTATTATGATGAATCTCGGCTTGCTTATCTTCTCTTCCGATTTCAAGGCCGTTCCTGCACTTCAGGGAGCGTGGTTCCTGTGGGATGAAATCATCATCTCCATACCCAGAGGAGTTGCGGGCATCGTTGCCCTTCTGGTGACTCTGTCGGTCTATCTGTTTCTTGAAAAAGCGCGTATCGGCAAGGCGATTCGCGCGGTGGCCGAACACGCGGATGTGGCGCTGATATGCGGTATCGATGTGGTGAAGATTCGCATGATCACCTTTGGACTTTCCGCAGCCATGGCAGGGGCGGCCGGTGTTATGCTGAGTATGATCTACTCCTTCTCTCCGGAGACCGGTCCCGACTTTATTCTGAAGTGTTTTGCCATCATCATCATCGGTGGTATGGGTAACTTTGCCGGTGCTTTTTTCGGCGGGTTGTTGCTCGGGGTGGTTGAGGCGTTTACCGCAGGCTTCATCTCAACACAGTGGGCGGAGGGAGTTGCCTATATGCTGCTTGTGATCATCCTTCTGGTCCGTCCGACCGGTTTGCGGGGGAAAGCCCATGCGTAACGACCTGATTATCGCTGCGCTTCTTGTGGTTCCGGCACTGTTTGCCCCCATGGTGGCGTCACCGTACCATCTCACCTTTCTTCTCAATCTCTGGATGATGATTGCGCTGGCCCAATCTTGGAACCTGATATCGGGTATGACCGGTTATGTCTCTTTTGGTCATGCGGCATTTTTCGGTATCGGCTCCTATGCGGGTGCCATCGCGATTCTTGCCGGTTGGCCCTGGTATCTGGCCGTTGTTGCCGGGGCAGTTTTGGCCTGGATCGTCGCTCTGCCCCTTGGCGTTTTGACGCTGCGTCTGCGCGGCCCCTATTTTGCCATTGCCATGTTGGGTCTGAACGAACTGGGAAGGATCATCGCAACCCTCTGGGTGGATATGACGGAAGGGGGGGATGGGATCGCCTTGCATCCTGATCTTCTTCCTTCATTAACGGCCAACTACACCCTGATGCTTATCCTGGCAATCATTTCTTGCGGGATGGTTGCCTGGATCTACAATGGGCGCATGGGGTTGGAGCTTAGAGCCATCCGAGAAGGAGAGGATGTTTCGGAGATGTTGGGCGTCGATACGGTCAGGAACAAGGTAATCGCTTTTGTTCTCAGCGCCATTGTTCCCGGGGCTGCAGGGGTTGGCTATGCCATGTTTACCAGCTACATCGACCCGGCATCAGTCTTTGCCCCGGTTCTTAATATTCAGATGATCGTCGTCGTGTTGTTGGGTGGTAGCGGTACCATCTGGGGCCCTGTTCTCGGAGCGTTCATCGTGACGGGCTTGCAGGAGGTTTTCTGGGCTCAGTTCCCCATGGTTCACATGATGCTGATGGGAACACTTCTGATTGTGGTCATACTCTATCTTCCCAATGGAATTCTCTCGATCATTCACAAAAGAAAACGTATCCGTCCAGATCAGATCACCCCGACATCGGAGCCTGCCAAGAGTGCAGGGATGCAGGAGGTGGAGAGATGAGTTCCAGCTCTGAAGTGATCTTACGGACCCGAGGCTTGAACCGAGATTTTGGTGGTGTACACGCACTTCGTCATGCTGATCTGGATGTGCAGAGAGGTAAGATTACCGGTCTGATCGGCCCCAATGGCAGTGGTAAAACTACCTTTTTCCAAGTGGTTTCCGGCATGGACCAAGGTGGTACGGGTTCTGTTCTGTTCAATGAGACCGAGATTCTGGGTAAACGCCCCTCACAGATCTACAAACTGGGGTTGGCGCGCACTTTTCAGCTCAGTCAGGTGTTTCCAGCCATGACTGTTCTGGAGAACCTGATCGTCGCTGGTAGAAACCATGATCGAAGAGATCGCGATCGAGCTGTGAATCTACTCAAGCAGGTGCGCATGGACGCCTATGCTGATGTGATGGGGAGTGATCTCTCCTATGGGCAGCAGCGCCTTGTCGAGTTTATTCGCGCTTTGATGAGTGAACCGTCACTTCTGCTTCTTGATGAACCGGCGGCGGGAGTCAATCCAACCTTGCGCAAGGTACTCTGGAAGATGGTGCGTCAGATGAAGGCGCTTGGCACAACGGTACTGATTATCGAGCATGACATGCATGTGATCGACGATCTCTGTGATGAAGTGTATGTGCTGAATGAGGGTGAAGTGATCGCTCAGGGTGCCTTTGAGACAGTGCGTGAAGATAGAGCGGTGATGGAAGCCTATTTCGGTACGGCGCAAGAGGAGAACTGATCCCATGTCCGGAAATAATTCCAAACTCTTAAAGATTCGAGCGCTCGATGTCTCCTATGGATCCGTACAAGTGCTCTTCGGGATCGACTTGGATGTCACACCTGGTGAGATCGTCTCCATCATCGGTCCCAACGGGGCAGGGAAGTCTACAGTTATCAAAGCGGTGATCGGAATTGCCCCGGCGCAACGCGGTTCCATTCACTTCAAAGGCCGGGAGATCACGCGGCAGCCAGCGCATGAGATCCCTGCCCTGGGAATCGGTTATGTTCCTCAAGGTCGCATCGTCTTCGCTGAGATGACGGTGACGGAGAATTTGGAGATGGGGGCTTTCTTGCTGAAAGATGGTAAACGGGTCAGAGACGCAGTTGACCGGGTGTTTAGCGAATTTCCCAGGCTTCATGAGAGACGAAAACAGAACGCCGGTCGCCTGAGTGGTGGTGAGCAGCAGATGTTGGCGATAGGTCGTGCCTTGATGCTCGACCCAGAATTGGTGATTCTGGATGAACCCTCTCTGGGGCTCTCTCCCAAATATGTTGATATCATCTTTGAAAAGCTGATGGGTTTGAAGGAGCAGGGACGCACACTTCTCATGGTCGAGCAGAACGCAGCGCGTGCTTTATCGGTCTCTGATCACGCCTATGCTCTTGAGTTGGGTAAGAATCGTTTCTCCGATACTGGTCAGGCTCTATTGAACAATACCGATGTGCGAAAAATGTACCTTGGTGGTGCATGACCACTGCCTTTGTTTCTGGGCAGTATGAATTGATTGCTATCCTTTCTGAATTGGTGATACCCTTCACTGTTCCTCTCTGGATTGATTTCCCCACTTTCTGGTTCTGAAGTATGTGTTCCTCTGCCCGTTCTCCTGAATGGCCGGCACTCTTTTCATGCCTCATAGATCATTATGGACCGCAAATGTGGTGGCCAGCATCATCAAGATTTGAAATGATGGTTGGTGCGCTTCTGGTGCAAAATACGACATGGCGGCAAGCTTCGCAGGTGATTGACAGATTGCGGGATCATTCACTATTAGATCCTGTCACGTTCTCAACGGTCCCGATTTCGAGAATGCAGGAGCTATTGAAACCGGCCGGTTTTTTCCGTGTCAAAAGCCAAAGGCTAAGAAATCTTCTCGCACTACTTGAGCGCTATGATTATGACTTGGACCGGCTCTTTTCCCAGAAAGCTCCTGAATTGCGTAAAACGCTCTTGGCAGTTAACGGGATTGGCAAGGAGACAGCCGATTCCATCGTCTGTTATGGAGCGGGTTATCCGGTATTCGTTGTGGACGCTTACGCTCGGAGATTGGCAAAACGTTTGCAGTGGCAACATCACGATGCAGAGTATGATCTTTTGAGAAAGAGTGTCGAACAGTCGTTCAATGGTGTGATGGAGCAGCTTGGTGAGTTGCATGGTCTCATTGTGGTCCATTGCAAGGAGGTGTGCCGCAAAAAGCCACTTTGTGTGCAGTGTGTGTTGAAGCAACCCCCTCTCAACTGCCCATTTCCGCGAGGAGAGTCCTTGTGACGCAGAGTCGTCAAAACCAAGAAAATGAGCAGCAGTTACTAAAACAGGAGCTTTACGCTGATCCTGTTCCGGGACGCTCTATCCGGATACTTCCCGAAATGCTTGCAGATCAGATAGCCGCAGGTGAGGTGGTGGAACGTCCGGCCTCCGTGATTAAAGAGTTGGTTGAGAACAGTATAGATGCCGGAGCACGTCACATCCGTCTGGAGATCGAACAGGGCGGCAAGCGGCTCATCCGTATCGCTGACGATGGGCATGGCATTCCTGAAGAGCAGCTTCTTCTTGCGGTGAAGCGTCATGCCACATCAAAAATTCGTTCCAAGGAAGAGCTTTTCTCTCTCGCCAGTCTGGGGTTCCGAGGTGAGGCTTTGCCCTCCATAGCCAGTGTCTCGGAGTTTGAAATTGAGAGCAGAATCCGCTCTGAGCCTGATGGTGCAAAAGTACGGATCAGGGGAGGGAAAGAGGGTACAGTGCGGCGCATTGCCATGCCTCAAGGAACAAGGATTACGGTACGGAGTCTCTTCTATAATACACCGGCGCGTTTGAAGTTCATGCGGGCGGACCGTACTGAGATAGGCCATGTAGTTGAAATGATGCATCGATTCATCCTCTCCTTTCCCATGGTCAATTTCCGTATGAGCTCCAACGGACGTTCGCTTTTCCATGTTCAGCCAGCACATAACGACCGTTTTGCCCGAGAAAGGATGGCACTCGTCTTAGGAGCCGATTTTCCTGATAACTGCTTGGAAATCGACGTTGGCCACAATGATAGCCAGGTGTTTGGTTGGGTAGGGCTTCCAGCTTTGAGTCGTTCGAACACTGCAGGCATCAATATCTTCGTGAACAATCGCTGGGTACGCGACAAAGTGATTCTGCATGCCACCCGAGACGCTTACAGAGATGTGTTGGAACGGAACCGCTATCCTGTCGTCGCACTTTTTGTGAACGTCGCACCGGATTCTGTAGATGTTAATGTGCATCCAACCAAACAAGAGGTGCGTTTCCGGAACCAGCATGCTGTCTATTCTTTGGTGAAAGAGGCATTGAAACGCGCCTTTGATGGGTTAGGCAGTCGTGCAGCAAACATTAAATCCTCTCTGACAGGAGGAGGGCGGCAGCCTCGTGTTGGTATTGAACAGGGATATGTTTCATCAAACATACATCATAAAAATCAAAGTGTTGTGTCGAAAACGGAGAGTAGCCACACGGTTTCTAGCACCGCTTCACCTTCCCTTGATCACAAGCAGCGCCTTGATCCGAATAGAGTGATGTTGCCCGCAGGTGTGAGAGAGAATAAAGCAACTGTTCCGGATAGCTGGAAAAAAAAGCCGAGCCCATCACACGTGGACGGATCAGAGTCGCCCTCACCAGGAACGGATAATCCATCGAAAGAACCAAAGATGGCAACATCTATACAGAGAGAGGTGCCGTTACGGAAAGCTGGAGGGAGGGCAGGGGAGGGCACCACGATAGCGTCTTGCGTTCTGCATGAAGAAAGCTCACCAGAGGGGGAGTCTGTTGACGTTACTTCACAGGAAACCTTAAGGAATTGTGATCTAGAGCGAGAAAAAGATCCTCCTCTTCCTGAAGAAACAACGCCGGTTGATGTTCTGCAACCGGGCCTGAAACTGACCTACAAACAGATGAGGGACCGCACTGGTCCCATTGTTGGGGACCAGTGTGATCCACTTGAATTTTCAGATGGGAAATCTCCTGCGGTACCTCACTCTCGTTCAATTGATGTTGATGGACCTCTTGGTCAAGCACTGGCTCAAATACACGGTACCTTCATCCTTGCGCAAACATCAGATGGTGTCATTTTGGTCGATCAGCATGCGGCCCATGAGCGCATCGTCTATGAACGTTTGAAAACTGCCTATACCTCCTCGGGAATAACGACGCAGCTTCTGCTGATGCCCGAGTTGATCAACTGCTCGACAACTGAGTTTGAACGGATTTCGGCACATTGTGAAACACTCAAACGTTACAGTGTTGTGGTCGAACCGTTTGGCACAGATGTTATGGCCGTAAGAGAGCTTCCTGAACTCCTTGCCTCCTCGTCGGCGAGAGGGTTGGTTTTCGATATGGTGGATGCTTTGGAGCGGTTTGGTGAAAGCCATCAGGTTCAAGAGAAGCAGTTTGAAATTCTGGCGACGATGGCGTGTCACGGTTCCGTACGTGCCAATCGTCGTCTGAAACCTCAGGAGATGAACCAGCTTCTGCGGGAGATGGAGAGTACAAACCTCTCCGGTCAATGCAATCACGGTCGACCAACCTATATTACGCTCTCAAAAAAAGAGATTGAAAAACTGTTCCATCGATAAACGGTCTTGCTTTGGTGGCATCGTCAAACAAGCCTCTTTTTGTTCGGCCGCAACGTGAGCGAAAACAGTCACTCGATGGTTGATTGTTTCGCCCTCTTTCAACCAGTGGTAGACTAGCGTGGGGATGGAGTTTGTGATCCATTAGTGTGTGACCTCCGGAAAGACGTATAATGGCAAAAACAAAAAAAAGCATGTCCGGTTCTGATAAGAGCCGTCGTCTTTTCCGTATCAATCTTCTTCTGCCTCTGGCTTTCGTCGTTCTGATTGGTATAACGACCTTGATCAACCTGTTGCCGACACACTTGACGGCAATGGAAGCCTTCAAAGAACTCTCTCGAACGACAATGGAGAGAACCAGTCGCCGTACCTTGGATAAGACCGTCGATTTTCTTGAAACAGCTGCAAATGTCGTGCGTGTCAATCAAGGGCTTTTGCATCCAAAAAGAACGCACGCGTTGAATCATTACTTGCCACACTTCAATAGCGTTACCTGGAACCAATTGGTGACGCACGACCATTTCAGTTTGATCTATTATGGTGACGAGCAAGGAAATCACTGGGTAAACAAGAGGGAGCGTGATGGCAGCATCCGAACACGGGTCATCCGGAGATTGGACGATTCTGCCCGCAGTCGCTCTGCACTTGGTGAAGCGCTGAAGCTGCAAAAAAGCTATCAGAGTACAAAAGATTCAAGAACTCGGAATAGAATTGCATCGCTTGTCGCACCAGTTTTGGAGACAAGCTGGTACAAGCATGACCATGTCGGTCGGCATAAAGCTCCTGATAGAGATCACTATTTTGCCTATGATCCCCGGCTTCGTCCCTGGTATAGGGGTGCGAAAAATAAGGATGGTCTCTACTGGCACACTGTCTATTCGTGGTTGGATGAGTATGAGGGTGAATCCCGCTATCAACTTGGTATAACGGTTTCGGCTCCCGTCAAAGATGGATCCAAACTGCTGGGGGTGACAGCGGTTGATATCGTTCTCAAAGATATTTCCGATTTCCTGGCAACGCTCACAATCAGTGAGAATGGGCGTCCGTTCATCGTCGATGCCAAGGGAGATATCGTTGGGTTGCCGAACTATGAAGAGGTTCTGAATATATCGGAACAGAATCCGAATGAGGTTTCCAGAAACACGATTGGTACTGTGTCGGACAAAGGGATGGTTGCTGCCTTTCATGCCCTGCAGAGCCATTTCAACAGCACTCCTCAGGGTGAGATCAAACCCTTTTCCAAACCGGTGTTGCTTGAGTTCGAGCACGATGGGGAGCCGTTTTACGGGTTTTTCCAATCATTTAAACCGGTCTACGATGTTGATTGGACCATCGGCATTGTCGCCCCACAGAGTGACTTTTTAGGACGCGTTGAAGAGAATATGTTGATGACGCTCAGTTTGACGCTGGCCGTTGTCATCCTGGTGATCGGAGTCGGTGCTTTTGTCGGTATCAAACTGGCGCGTCCCATCGATGCACTCTCTTCCCAGGCTCAGAGAGTCGGACGGCTTGATCTGCGCTCCATTGAGTTCAAGCCTACCCGTTTTGCAGAGATCTACCGCGCTCAGATCGCTTTTAAACGCATGCGCAAACAGTTGCACGCCATGCTCACTCAGATTACCGATCGAACAGTGCTTCTTGATGAGATTTCAGAAGGAGTCGGTACCATCTCCGTCCAGATGAATGCCAACTCCGGCGATCTTCAGGAGACAGTGCAGAGCGTCAATGAGGTCACCGACGACGTGAAGCACTCTATGGAGTCGATTACCGATCTCACGGGTCAGATGGTGTCAAGGATGTCGGATGTGATCGACTCAAGCTCGGTCATCGAAGGCAACATGCACAAGATGGCGCAAGCAGCAGAAGAGTCAGGGGCCTCACTCGCTGTCTTGGCCGAGGCATCGCAGATGGCTTTCGGTGCGATTTCCGAGTTGATTCAGTCAAAGCATGAAAACAGCGATCAATTGGAAAAAGTGGTCACCTCACTGGCAGAAATCACGGATGATATCGGTGCGGTTCGACGAGAATGTGAAACCGCCAATATCCAATCCGGTCAGGCAAATGATCTGGTCACCAGCAATGCCGATTTGATGGACAATCTTGAAAAAGCGATCCGGAACATCGGTAAGGTTCTGGATATGATCAACGACATTGCGGATCAGACCAATATGCTGGCCTTAAATGCGGCTATTGAGGCGGCAGGAGCCGGAGATGCCGGCAAAGGTTTCTCAGTGGTCGCCAATTCCGTTAAAACCCTTGCTGTGCAGACGTCTGAAGCCACCAGAACCATCTCAAAAAATATTCTTGATATTCAGAATCGAGCATCAGAGGTGGGAGCTTCTTCCAACCATATGTTGGATATCATCGGTAAGATTGGTGATTCGACAGAGAGTATTCGCTACTCCGTTGACTCACAGTCAGATCTGTTGAATGAGATTGATGGGCGCATGGAGTCGATCGCTGTCGATATTCGTCAGATGACGGAGAAGATCGACCACTCTTTCCAGAGAATTCAAGCGGTAACGACGACAGTCGGCGAGATTTCCAATGGCATTACCCAGGTCAGTTCAGAAGTTATGGAGGCCTCTCAGGGTGTTCAGGGTATGTCATCGAAGATTTCTGAAGCTGCAGAAAGCAGCCACGAGATCAACAATAACGTCTCTTCAACATCCGAGCAGGCTTCTTTGATTGCTGAGCGCATGCAACATGTCAATACCGGCGCTCAGGAAACTCTGAAATCAGGGGAACAGTTGAACGAGCAATCTCTGGTCCTGGTGCGAACCTCCTCAGAGCTGAAGAAATTGGTCCAGAAGGTCAAAATCTGAGCGTCTATTTGTCATTCCTCACACCATTGAGCCAAGTTGATGGGCCACGACCCTGATCTTTCACCGATTCTCCTTCACGCGAGTGATTCGGATCTTGATCCACTTGTGGAGTATCTGGTTAAGGGGGGAGCGCTGACATCTCGGCTAAAAGTGAGCGATGTCTACAAGCGTCATGCGCCGTTTCATTCATTATATATTAAGGAAATTGCAGAAGAAATTCGCTCATATGGTGGCAACTCAATTGCCAATGTGATCAGGGGAGGGGGGCCATCCTACCGTTCAGTCGTGCGCGATGTTGCCAAAAAACTCAAAACCGATCATGCCAGGAAAGCCACGACGGAAGAGATGGAGATGTCCATTCTTCTCAAGATCGTCGATGATGCGTGGACGACGTTTTCTGATGATGAAAAGAGAAGCTTTTTTAAGAGTTTAGGAGTGAAGGGCGCACAGAAGATCCCGTCGATATTTCCAACGATTGCCGTGCAGGCTGCCATACGCATGTCGGGGTTTTCTGCCTATCAAATCGCTATTCTTGTCGCCAACGCCATGGCGAAGAGAGTTCTTGGTCACGGTTTACGTATGGGTGCCAACGCCGCACTCACGCGCACAGTCGGAGCACTCACCGGACCAATCGGTTGGGTGATTACAGGCCTGTGGACCATTGTTGATATTGCCGGACCAGCGTTCAGGGTGACCATACCAAGTGTGATTCACGTTGCCATGCTGCGTCAGAAGCAGAAGGCATCAACACAAGAGGATGTCGTGATCATCGATCCATGACCCAGGGAGGAGATCCCAGTTGGATTATGTTATGTGAAGAGACCGACTGTCTGACTATTTCAGAGATCAGCATAGAATTTCAGAGATCAGCGCAGATGTCGCATAAGATATATTATGTAAAAAAAGATATCATCAAGATATTCAAAGCACTGTGTCCACACCCTATGCTATTCCATTCTCTCTTTCAGAACCGGATATCTCCATTGTTCTGGGTACGCCCTATTGCTCCTTGCCAAGGTGACGCCTAGAATTGTGATTCTCGGGGCTGCAACGATGCGCAGTTCATAATCAACGCTTCACCAACCTTTGTCGATCTCACTGGATAACATGACCAGCACAGACTCTTCCAATCGTCGTCGTATCCTTGTCACGAGTGCTCTTCCATACGCAAATGGGCACATCCATCTTGGACATCTGGTTGAATATATCCAGACAGATGTCTGGGTCCGTTATCAAAAGATGCGTGGTAATGACTGTCTCTATGTCTGTGCGGATGATACGCATGGTACCCCCATCATGCTGCGTGCCCAACGGGAAGGTATTTCCCCTGAAGAACTCGTCGAGCAGATGCATAAAGACCATGTTGATGATTTTAAAGGATTTTATGTAGAGTTTGACAACTATTTCAGTACCAACTCCGAAGAGAATCGTCTCCTTTCAGAGGAGGTGTATCTAAAAAATCGCGAAGCAGGACACATTGCCCAGGAGACGGTTCGTCAAGCCTTCTGTGAACATGATGCCATGTTTCTTCCCGACCGCTATATCCGAGGTACTTGCCCATCCTGTGGAGCCGAGGACCAGTACGGTGACTCCTGTGAGGTGTGTAGTGCAACCTATGCACCGGTTGATTTGAAGGACGCGGGTTGTGCCCTGTGCGGAAAACCACCAGTCGAACGGGAGTCTGAACACTATTTCTTTAAACTTGGCGATTTTGAAGAGTTTCTCAAGAAATGGACACGCTCTGGGACACTCCAGGATGAGATGGCGAACAAATTGGATGAGTGGCTGAATGCAGGGTTGAAAAACTGGGATATTTCCCGTGATGGCCCCTATTTCGGATTTGAGATCCCTGATGCGCCGGGTAAGTATTTCTATGTCTGGTTGGATGCACCGATCGGTTACATGGCGTCCACGATGGCATTGTGCAAACGGACGGACCGGGATTTTGATACCTATTGGCGCAACGAGAGCGAGAGTGAGGTTTATCATTTCATCGGTAAGGATATTCTCTACTTTCACACCCTTTTCTGGCCAGCCATGTTAAAAGGCGCCGGATTCAGAACGCCTACAGCTGTATTCGCCCACGGCTTCCTGACCGTTAACGGGCAGAAGATGTCCAAATCCCGTGGTACATTTATTAATGCCCGAACCTATCTGAAGCATCTGGATCCTGAGTACATCCGGTACTATTACGCCTCGAAGTTGACAAGTCGTGTCGATGATATCGACTTGAGTATGGAGGACTTTACACTCAGGGTGAACAGCGATCTTGTGGGTAAAGTGGTCAATCTGGCTTCGAGAACTGCCGGTTTCATCAATAAGCGTTTTCAGGGAAATCTCTCCGAGCAGTATCCGGATGATGAGAATCTGCATGAAGATTTCGTGATAACCGGCGAAGAAATTGCAGGTTATTACGAATCTCGTGACTACGCCAAAGCAATGTTCACCATCATGCGGCTGGCAGATCGGGCTAATCAGTTCGTTGAGAATAATGCGCCGTGGACACTGGCAAAAGATCCTGAGAAGACCGAGCGTCTTCAAGATGTTTGCACAATAACCCTCAACCTGTTTCGAATTTTGGTTACTTATCTAACGCCGGTACTGCCTACTTTGTCCGATAAGGTTGCAGCCTTTATGAATGAGGAGACTCTTTCTTGGGATGCGGTAAGTACACCGTATTCAGGAAGATCTATCAATAAATTCAAACATATGATGCAGCGTGTAGATCCAAAGAAGGTGGCAGCGATGATTGAGGATTCGAAAGAGTCCACACCCCCCTCCCCTGCCCCGCAAGCTGCAACTGGAAAAGGTAGCAAAAAGAAGGATAAGCAGAGAAATGATACCGATGATATTGCTGAAGAGATCGGGATAGACGACTTCTTCAAGGTTGATCTCAGGGTAGCGCGCATCAAAGAGGCGAGTCATGTGGAAGGAGCTGATAAACTTCTCCAGTTGACACTAGATCTTGGAAAGTATGGAGAGCGTACTGTTTTTGCTGGTATAAAATCATCCTATTCACCTGAAGATCTTGTGGGAAGGATGACGGTTTGTGTCGCAAATCTCGCTCCGAGGAAAATGAAATTCGGCAACTCTGAAGGAATGGTGCTGGCTGCTGGTTCTGGCGGCAAAGAGCTCTTTATTCTTTCACCGGACTCAGGAGCAAACCCTGGAATGCGTATCAAGTAGTCATCGTAGTGTTATGATCCATAAGCATTCTTGGAAAGGTTTAGATAACTGTATGAAAATGTGCTACAGAGGATTCTCTCTGTTCATCGCTCTCTTTCTTCTTGCGGCCTGTGCACCGGCTCTGGAGCCTCCTGAAGTTCTGGATGCAGAAGCCAAGGTGGAGTCGGAGAAACTGCAAGATCGGGCGGTTGATCTTCAGATACGTCGATTGCAGCGGGTTGTTGATGTTTGGACACGTTTGAAACGTGCCAATGTTTCGTTCTGTGGCAAAGATGTTCATGGAAGCCTTAATGTGGGCATACTCCATGCAGAGATGCTTCCGGAGTCGTTGCGTGGGGCTTATAGGCGGAGAACAGGTCATATTCGTGCTCCACAATTCATTCATGTCGTTGGTGGAGGCCCTGCTGCCAAGGCTGGCATACAGGTTGGTGACAGTGTGATACAGGTGAATGGAGATACACTCACCAAACGGGATGAACTGAGTGAATGGACCGATGACACTCTCTATCGACCGATACAACGTGGTCAAATGGTGCAGTTGGTTCTGAATCGACCAGATGTTACCACGCCTATTACCCTTTCCGTAACACCAACTAAGGCGTGCAATTACGGGATATTCGTGATGAGCGATGATCTGATCAACGCTTATGCAGATGGGAAAAGGGTGTCCATCACTGCTGGTATGCTGCGTTTTCTCAAGAACGACGATCAGTTAGCGTGGATCTTGGCACATGAGCTTGCCCATAATGTTTATGGATTAAACAATATGGGCTTCAAAGGGGAGTACTATGCCGACTATGTTGCCTCCTACTTCACTGCTCGAGCCGGATATGATCCAGTAGAGATTATCGATTTTTGGGAACGTCTCGGGGCGGAAGATCCAGAGGGACTGCGCCTGGAGGGCAGAGAGGTGCACCCATCAACGACTATTCGTATCATGAAGTTGCGGCGTACTGCTCAGGAGATTGCTGATAAGAAGGTGGTTGGCACACCATTGCAACCCAACACTGGACTAGAGAATTTCAAATAGACGAGGAGAATCGATATGGCAGGCGTGGGATTGCCCGATATCACAGTGACGTTTCCCGGTGGGAAAAAAGTGGATGCCAATTTCTGGCAATTTACCGTCAACACTGATCAACCGGTTAAGGATGGAGGTGAAAACTCCGCTCCAGCTCCGTTTCTGATGTTTTTAACCTCCTTGGGAACCTGCGCCGGGATCTTTGTGCTCAGCTTCTGTCAAAATCGCAACCTTCCCACTGAAGGGATTACACTGACGCAGCGTCACGCGTTTGCTCCAGGAGAGAAACCCAATAGCATGCGGTTAGCCACTGTGGAGATAGACGTCAACGTTCCAGCAACCTTTCCTGAGAAGTATCACGGAGCCCTTGTCAAAGTGGCCAATAAGTGTGCTGTCAAACAGGTTCTGCAGGATCCCCCGGAGATTGTTGTCAATACAGTTGTTCAGGAAGAGTAATCGTTATTTACTGAAGTGACAGATAGCAAAGGAAATGCGCGATGCCCACCAAGCCCTTGAAGAGTACACGAACGGAACAGAATATCCTGACGGCCTTTATCGGCGAGTGTCAGGCGAGGACGCGGTACGAGTATTTTGCCAAAAAGGCGAAAAAAGAGGGATTTGTTCAGATCCATTACATCTTTTTGGAGACCGCCCGCCAGGAACAGGCACATGCAAGTCGGTTGTTCAAACTGATGCAGGGTGGTGATGTCGAGGTGCAGGCTTCGTTCCCCTTTGGAGTCAACGGAACCACGGAAGAGAATCTCAGGGCAGCAGCCAAAGGGGAGATGTATGAGGATCAAGAGATGTATCCCGCTTTTGCCAAGGTGGCAAGGGAGGAGGGATTCGACTCCATTGCCGTGATTTTCGAGACCATCGGTATCGCAGAACGGATGCATGGTCAGCGCTTTCTTGCTCTGGCCGACGCCATTGCCAACGGAACGACATTCTCCCGTGAAGAGAGCCAGACGTGGCACTGTATCAAGTGTGGTTATCTTCATGAGGGAAAAGAGGCACCGGATGTCTGTCCTGCATGTGCCCATTCGAAAAGCTACTTCGAGATCTTCAAGGAAAACTGGTAATTCGACCCCCCATTGAGAATCCCGGTTGAAGAGGATTAGCGATTGACGCAACAATCGAGCCCTCAGCAGAATCAGTCAGCAGCCGAGCGGTGGATGCTTGGCTCCCTGCTGACCCTTGAGCAGAATCTGCTGAATGCGGCTTCGGAAGAGGCATTCACCTTTATTGCCGTCAATGAGCTTCATCACCTTATCCCCTTCCATCAAGCGCTCCTCTGGAGGGACTCCGGCAGGGATGGCAAGGTAGTCGCCGTTTCCGGACTACCGGTTCCTGACACCAAGGCGCCCTATTGTCGCTGGGTCGGTGCTCTATGCCATCATGTTCTGACAGCTGATGAGTATGCTTCTTCTAATCACGATGATGCATCCCCTACCCTGCAGAGAGTGTTACGTGCACTCCAGAAAAGAGATGTTCCTGAACGCTTCGCGAAACAGTGGGACGACTGGCTGCCACAGAGTTTGTTGATCGTCGAGTTGAAGACGGCAGATGGTCGTCGGTTGGGTGCGCTTCTACTCAGTCGCAGCCACGCATGGAGTGATTCCGAACTGGAGTTGATGCACGCTGTTGCCGCATCCATGGGGGCGGCTTGGGGTAATTTTCTGGATGCTCGGGGGATGATGGCAGCTGTCAGAGACTCTTTTCCGGTTCTCTGGCGTTGGTTTCTTGCCACTCTCGTCGTGGTGATTCTGTTTCTTGTGCCGGTTCGTCAATCGATTCTTGCCCCTGGGGAGGTGGTTCCCTATCGACCCATCACGCTGCGATCACCACTTGAAGGAGTGGTCGAGAGCGTGCATGTGCAGCCTAATCAAGTCGTCGAAAAAGGGGATCTTCTTCTGACTCTAGACGACACGTACCTTCGAAACGCCCTTGTGGTTCTTGAGAAACAGGTGGACATCGTTCGTGCAGAGTATCATCAGGCTGCACAGCGTCATGTGCGTGGAGGTGGAGAGAGTGGTACCGTCCCGCTATTAAGAAGAAAGCTGGATCAGAAAAAGGCTGAGATGCAGTATGTCCGGGATCAATTGAATAAGGTCAGGATCGTTGCTCCGAAACCCGGGGTGGTGATTCTGGATGATCCCGACGCTCTCGATGGTCAACCGGTAGGTATCGGACAACGTCTTTTTACTCTGGCAGATCCGGCAAATGTCTGGTTACGCATTCATCTGCCGGTTGCCGATGCCGTCACTCTGGATACCGGTACAGAGATGATATTCTTTCCATTTTCAGCGCCGGACTATTCATATCTTGGTCAGGTTCGCCAAGTGGGATTTACTCCACATCTCGTGCAAGAGGGGCGTCTCGCCTACCGTCTGCATGCTGATTTTAACCGGAAAGAGCCTCTGCCTATCGGCACGCGTGGGACGGCAAAACTGCTCCATGAACCGGTCACTCTGTTCCGTTATCTCTTCCGTCGTCCTCTGAATCTTCTGCGTCCTTGGTTTTGGACCTCTTCATGACGCCTTCGGCGACAATCATGCTGCCCCGTGAATCTCTGGATCTTCACCCTGGTGCCATGGATGAAAAGGGGCACCCTACCTGGGTGATTCACGATGCGCCTTCAGGTCGCCATTTACGCATCGATTGGCTCAGTTTTGAGGTGCTCTGCCGGCTTCACCTCAAGAGCACGGCAGCGATTCATCACGCTCTTCATGTTGAAACATCTCTGCGTCCTTCACCTGAAGAGGTGATGGCTATCTCTGCCCGCTTGGGGCAACTGCATCTTCTTGATATGGAGGGTGAAGAGGGACGACACCAGTGGAAGAATACGATTAAGAGTGCTCGAAAGAGTCACTCCGGTTCCGGACTGCTCGGTCGGTTTCTGTTCCTGAAGATCCCGTTGATCAATCCCGCGCCCTTTCTGGAGCGGACCCTGCCATGGGTAAGACCTCTCGCTTCTATTGCAGCCAGGATTCTGATGCTGGTTGTGACGATCGTTGGTTTTCTCTTGCTGGTCAGACAGTGGGAGTCGTTCACTCACACCATGCCTGACCTCTTTACCGTTCGAGGCGTGGCGCTCTTCTGGGGGACGGTCTTCGTAGCCAAAGCGCTGCATGAACTGGGACATGCCTTTGTTGCTACCCACTATGGTGTCAGGGTGCCGGCGATGGGTGTGGCTTTGCTGGTCTTCTGGCCTGTGCTCTATACGGAGACTTCGGAAGCGTGGCGGTTGCCACGATCCAAATCCCGCGTGCATGTGGATCTGGCGGGTATCCGGGTGGAGTTGGCTTTGGCAGGATGTGCAACGCTTGTGTGGGCGATGAGTTCACCAGGGGTGTTGCGTGATATCGCCTTCATCCTGGCATCCGTTACATGGATCACCACGCTTGTTGTCAATCTGAATCCACTCCTGCCGTTCGATGGGTATTTTGCCCTCTGCGATCTCACCAACACACCCAATCTTCGTCCACGCGCAGCGGCCCTGCTGAAAGGGTGGATTAGAATTCATCTTTTTGGGGCGAACCTTCCACCTTCTGAATATCTTTCACCTTCCCGGCAGCGCCGTTTTTTGCTGTTCGGTCTTGCCGTAGCCCTCTATCGGCTCTTTCTCTACCTGGGAATCGCCCTGATTCTCTATCATTGGTTCTTCAAGCTTGCCGGTATCCTCTTGGCCGGGGCAGTGGTGGTTCGATTCATTATCGCGCCCATTCTGATCGAGTTTCGGGTTCTCTATCAAATGAAACATCCTCTTAAGATACGGACGCTTCTGCGGACGGTATTACTGTTCCTGCTGATCACACTCCCATTGCTCGTGCCGTGGGAGGAGACGCTACGGGTCCCTGCCCTGCTCAAAGCTGGCCATTTCAGCCAAGTTCACGCACCGTTTGCCGGTCGACTACAGGAGATTCACCTGCACGATGGACAAAAGGTTCATGAAGGTGATCTCCTTCTTGTCCTGCATTCTGAGGAGTTGGCCTATAAACGAGAGAGGAACAGAAAAAGTGCTCAGGAGATGCGCTGGAGAGTACGTGTCGGTGGATTATCTGAGGGATTACAGGATCAGGCCTTGGTTGCCCGTGAAACGTATATGCAAACACTGGCAGAGCAGGAAATCCTCCATCAGCAATGGCAACGAAGGAGAGTTCTGGCTCCCTTTTCCGGGACGATTGCCGCCTGGGATGAGAGCCGTACCGTCGGCTCCATGGTTGCAGAGCATGAGCCGCTCTTCACCATAATCGACCCAGACTCTGCCGAGATTCTCGCTTTCTTTCCACAAGAGACGATCTCTGCCATCAACCATGCCGAATCTGCCCGCTTCGTGCCGGAAACAGAAGCGTTTCCTCTTCAACACTGCAGTGTTCAGACGCCAACACCCCTACCCTCTCCGGCGCTGGAGTCGCCGCTTCTTGCAGCGCACCATGGAGGTGGAATCCCTGTAGAGCCGGATATCACCAACGAACGGTTCAAACCGTTGCAGGCAATCCATGTGGCCAGATGTTTGATTACAAAATCAGAGAAGAAAAGAGCGCTGCCGGCCATCATTCGCGGCACGCTGGTGCAGCCGGGACACTACATAATCCCACTGCAACGTATCGTAAGACAGATAGGATCAGCAGTGATACGAGAGAGTGGATTCTGATCGGCCGATCATGCCATTGAAAAAGAGATGATCAACCACTGACACGTTTAATGTTCGCGCCCAGTGTCATCAGCTTCTCTTCAATGCGTTCATACCCACGATCAATATGGTAGACGCGGGAGATCTCGGTTTCACCCTCTGCAGCCAGTCCAGCGAGAACCAGCGAGGCAGAAGCACGAAGGTCGGTTGCCATCACCGGCGCCCCACGAAGGCCACCGACACCTCTTACGGAAGCTGTGTTGCCTCGTACCTGGATATCCGCCCCCAGACGCCGTAGCTCGGAGACATGCATGAAGCGGTTTTCAAAGATAGTCTCGGTCACTGAGCCCGATCCTTCCGAAAGGCTCATCAGGACCAGCATCTGTGCCTGGAGGTCGGTAGGAAATCCGGGATAGGGGAAGGTCTTGATATCAATGGCGCGCAGACGACCGGAGCTGCGGGTACGAATGGTTCTTGCGTCCAGATCCACATCGACGAGAGCGCCGGCATCACGTAGTTTGGCGATGGGAGACTCCAGAATCGTCGGATCCGTATTGGTAAGCACCACATCGCCATCCGTCAGGGCCGCAGCGACCATGAATGTTGCCGCTTCGATTCTGTCAGGAAGAATGGTGTGTTTGGCTCTGATGAGACGTTCGACGCCTTCAATACGCAAGGTACTGGTGCCCGCTCCCTCGATTTTTGCGCCCATTTTATTGAGACAGGTTGCCAAATCGACCACTTCGGGCTCACAGGCCGCATTTTCCAGGATGGTCAGACCATCGGCCAGCGTGGCGGCCATCATGAGATTCTCAGTGCCGGTAACGGTCACCAGATCGAATACGAAGTGCGCCCCATGCAGTTTTTTGGCTGTTGCCCGAATGTAGCCACCTGAGAGCTCAATCTTGGCGCCCATTGCTTCGAGGCCACGCAGATGGAGGTCAACGGGTCGAGAACCGATGGCACAACCACCGGGCATGGAGATCTCAGCGCGTCCATGACGGGCAAGAAGCGGTCCCATGACCAGAATAGATGCCCGCATGGTGCGAACGAGGTTATAGGGTGCGCATGTGTTGTTGACACCTGCCCCATCGATCTCGACACCAAGCTTCTCATCAATAGTGATCGAGACACCATGCTGTCCCAACAGCTCAAGCATGGTTGTCACATCCTTCAGATGAGGGATGTCGGTGAGATGCAACTTGGTGTCCGACAACAACGATGCTGCAAGTGCAGGTAACGTTGCATTCTTGGCACCACTGATGGGAATAGAGCCGCGGAGCGGTGTGCCCCCCCGTACGATGATCTTATCCATAATTATCGCTTCTTACAGGATAATTGCCCAATGGGCAATGGGAATAACGTTCCGGATGATTCACGGGTGTACTGTTTTCCCTGTTGCGAACGTGTGGTTTCTTGTGTCAAAGTATTGATTTTATTTGATATATATATTTCTCAAAAAAAGTGGCAGTCGTGAGCCTGTTGATCACTCGTCCACCACCCCTCCAACGGATCAAAACAGAAAGCAAAGTGTACTCGAAAAGATGGATGCGCATGCGTGTTGCATTGACGCTGTGATAATGGCAGGGGGGGCCATAAAAAGCAATTGGGCAGCTCCCCGAAACAGAAGCTGCCCAAGCTATAGATACTGTTGGTAGCGAGGGGGAGATTTGAACTCCCGACACATGGATTATGAATCCACAGCTCTAACCAACTGAGCTACCCCGCCATAGAAAGTGTGCTTATTGTAGGGAGATTGGGAAAGATGTCAACTCCTGAAAAAAGTCCCTCAACTCATTGCTGGCCAACAGGTGCAAAACGCTTTTTGATCACAGGAACAGCTAACCCCAAGTGTGACACTTCAGCGCTTATGGCTTTTGCCTCTTTGTGGGTGTCGAATGGTCCGATGATCACTTTGCGAACGGGAAGATCGGTTGCAACTTTAACGATTCGTACGGGCGTGATCTCAAGTTTTTTTGCAAGTTCGAGATCCTGAATCGCATAACCTAGCATGTACGACTTATTGAGAGAGATGATGTACCCTTCCCAGGTCTCTTCTGCTTCAACGTCCATTCCATTGGCTTTAAGCCGAACCTCTGCCTGCTTAGCCTGTTCAAGTGAAGCAAAAGGACCGGCTTGCACATTATTAACCTGGATGGTCTCCGTGGTGCTCTCAAGGATTGGGGTGAATCCATTCTCCTTGAGGCGCTTCATTAACGAGTCAGCACCCATTTCCAGAACGAAGCTCCCAGCTTGGACGACATAACGGGGAGAGTCATAGGCAGTCTGGGGAGTTGACGATTCGAGAACGGGTGGAGGGCGCTGTTCAGGAGCGGCTTGAATGGCTGTTTGAGCCGTGTCAACAGGGTGTGCTGCCGGGGCTTTCGGTTGTGGTGCTGTTTGCAGTTTGGCAGGTGGTGTTGTCTGCTCAGATTGAGATGGGGATGCTAACACCATCTTTGATGGCGGGGAGGCCGGTTTTGCAGGTTGGTGAGGGGTGCTGGTTGAAAGGGCAGCCTCAAGCCATTCCGGCTGTTCCGGAAGCGCCATGATCTTTCCGGGCATTTCCGGCCCGGTCCAGAGTGCTCCGGGACCACTGCTCGACCCACTGACGAATAGCAGAATGTTGGCCGCAAGAAGGACGACAACCGCTATCCAGGGTAGAAGTGAGAGAACGATGGGAGGCAGTGGAATCCGTAAAGCCACGCGACGCCCTTTCTAAATAATAGTAAGAAAAAACAGTTCAGTGTATGCGATTACTCCAATCAGACGGTGAATCATGTCTGATTGCGTTCATAAAGAAGCCTTAAACCATCAAGAGTGAGAAACTCCTCAATCCGGTCGATTTTCTGCGTCTCCTTGGTGATGAGCCGCGCAAGGCCTCCGGTTGCAATCACCTGAATACCAGGAAGCTCAGACTCTTCTGATATTCTGTCGATCAGACTGTCCACCATACCGACGTAGCCCCAATAGAGTCCAGACTGCATTGAGGTGACGGTATCACGACCGATGACGCTTTTTGGTTCTGCCAGCTCAACACGTGGGAGTTTAGCAGTCTTCTCAAACAGAGCATCCAGCGCCAGTCCAGGCCCCGGGGCAATCGCTCCCCCTAGATAATCGCCGTTATCGGCAACGAGATCAAAGGTTGTTGCCGTACCGAAGTCAACGACGATGGCGGCACTCTTGACACACTCGAAAGCAGCAACAGCGTTGACGATCCTGTCTGCGCCGACCTCTTTGGGATTGTCATATCGAATAGACATCCCGGTTTTGATGCCGGGACCGACAATCAGAGGCGTAATGGTCATATAGCGCCGCAAGGTTCTGATCAATGCCGATTGAATCGGTGGCACGACGCTGCCGATGATGACACCTTGAACCTGTCCAAGATCAAGACCGGACAACCGAAAGAGGTTAACGATCAGAATGCCGTATTCATCACCCGTTCGTTCAACCCGTGTGGCAATCCGCCAATGCCTGACCAGACGGGGACCTTCGTAGACACCGAGAACGATGTTGGTATTGCCGACATCAATCACAAGTAACATGGAGTACTCAATTCATCATCACTCCAGAGGCGTAACATCACCAGCAAGGATACGCTCTCGGGATCCATCCGTACACTCAACCACCAGGAAACCGTCCTGATCAAGATCATTGAAGCACGCTTCCCGATCTCCATGCCTGCTGGAGAGTTTGACACGGCTTCCCACCGCAGGTCCATGCTTCAGCCACGCTTCCCGAATGGGGCTGACCCCCTCCTGCAACAGTGAACCGTACCACAGTTCGAATCGCTTGAGTACCGCTGCCAAAATATCTCCCCTGGCAACTTCGACCCCTCGTTGATGACGCAGAGAGGTGAGCTGTTCCGACAGCGGTTTCGGGAACGCCTCCGGTAGAGCATTGATGTTGATTCCCACACCGATAATCACAGCGGAAACATGGCTCCCCTGGAGGGACATTTCGCTGAGGATGCCACAGATCTTTTTGCCATGGATCAGAAGGTCATTGGGCCACTTCAGACGGATATCTTTGAGTTTGTGATCGTGGAGCGCTTCCAGTACGGCGACACCTGTCATTAGCGTAATAACCGGTACCTGTTGCGGCTGAAGCTTCGGACGCAGAATGAGAGAAAATGTGAGGTTGGAGCCAGCCGGAGCCTCCCATCGGCGCTGCATGCGCCCACGTCCCTGGGTTTGCCGGTCAGCAACGAAGAGCGTTCCTTCGGAGGCACCGTCACGGGCCGCTTCCATCGCCAGGGTATTGGTGGAAGGTGTTGTTTCGAGAAAGTGATAGTGCTCTGGCTGAAACAGTTTTCCCGTCAAAAGAGGGGTAAACCGTTCCGGCAAGAGAGAGAGATCCGTGAGGGTGGTGTCAGCCATTTAAGAAAACAACATGTAAGCAACGGAAATGATTCATGCCGTGTCGCTTCAATCAATATCCGGGCCGGGTGGCAGGGAGAGGTGTTCGTGAAACGCCTCATCCCAGGCGTGTTGGCTTTCGGACTCCTCGCCTTCGAAGGGGCTGCGCTCCTTATAGTCCACCAACAGGGAGATGTCACAACTGCCCGCACTGTGGGTAATCGCTCCGACGGAGATCATGTTGATGCCTGTTTCTGCAATGGCACGTACTGTGTCGAGCGTCACATTGCCGCTGGCTTCAAGCAGGGCTTTGCCATCAACAAGAGCAACCGCTTCCCGCATCGCTTCCAAGTCCATGTTATCAAGCAGCAGGACGTGGGCCCCGGCATCCAGAGCGTCACGGACGTTTGTCAGGGTTTCGCACTCCACTTCAATACGGTGGAGATGGGATGTGGCGGCGTGGGCACGTCGAACAGCCTGCTTCACCCCTCCTGCCAGGGTGATATGATTCTCTTTGATCAGAAAACCATCATCCAGTCCCATACGATGATTGACACCTCCACCGACACGCACTGCGTATTTCTGTAACCAGCGCATACCTGGTGTGGTTTTTCGCGTATCGGCGATTCGGACGCCGGTTCCCTGGACCTGATCGACGAATCGACGGGTCAGTGTTGCGACACCAGAGAGGTTCTGCATCAAGTTGAGGGCTAACCGCTCACCTGCCATCACCGCACGGGCAGGACCACGGATATCACAGATGGAGTTGCCGGGAAGCGCACCGCTGCCATCAGAGACTTCAGGGAGAAGCCGGACGCGGGAGTCGATGCGCCGAAACACTTCCGCTACGACTGGAAGTCCGCAGACGATGAGATCCTGCTTGGCGACAAAAGTGGCTTCAGCTTCGATTCCTGCTGGAATCAACGCATTGCTCGTGACATCTCCACGACCGATGTCCTCTTCCAAACCCAAGTCGATGATTCTGCTCCATGGCGTCATATCTCGATTCTCTCTCATGCAGTCGCTAGTCTGTTGCCCATCGTCACGTACGGATAAGGATGGTCAGAGATTTTGATCTTCTTTGATCCGTTCGATCTCATTGAGAATCGCTTTTTCGATGAATTCCGGAAGAAGAGCATCAATCTTCTCCAAGACCAGTTCATTGATGATCTCATCCACGCGTTCGCCGAACTCGGCCCGCACTGTTTCGGCATCCATAACTGGTGCACTTGAAGTGTCGTCAGAAGAGAGGCTCTCTTCAGCCACTTCACCTTCCGATTGCTCTTCAGTTAGTTCGGACTCTTCCTTGATCTCCTCAGCCCCATCGATCTCTGATTCTTCTTCAACAGGTTCAGAAGCCTCATCTCCGGTAGGTTGTTCCTCAGATTCCTGAGCACTCTCTTCCAAACTGTCGTCAGTATCGGTGAGTTCCTCAGATTCCGGAACATCACTCACTGAATCATCGTCACCGGGCAGTTCCTGATCCAAAGGTTCCTCATCCAAAGGTTCCTCATCGACAGGTTCAGAGGTGGCCTCTTCGGCATCGGCTGGAGCTTCTTCAATGCTGTCACTCTCCACTGGCTCCTGAGGTGCATCTTCTTCAGCTGATGCCGTAACAGCGTCGTCAGAGTCTGATGAGAGATCTTCCGTCTCCTGAGACGCATCCTCTTCAGCCGAATCGGGAGCAGTATCATCGGAGCCTGAAGAGAGCGCATCATCCGGGCGTTCACTTTCGCTCTCATCAGCTTCTTCGGCTGCTGTCTCTGATGCCTCGTCATCGTCATCCGACGCATCTTCCACTACCCCAACTTCTTCTTCACGCTCTGTTTCTGGAGTTTCTTCCTCGGAAGTGTCGTCATCCTCTAGCGGTTCAGACTCTTGAGGAGGCTCATCTGAAGTGTCTTCAGGCGTGTTGTCATCAGCAAGGTCAGGTTCGGCGGTTGTTTCTTCAGACGCTGTCGCTTCTTCCTCGCTCTCTTCTCCAAGAGGCTCTTCTTCAGAAGAGGGTGTTTCCTCTCCATCTTCAGTCGATCCGCTTTCAGGAATCTCTTTTTCTGTTGCAAGGTCGTCAGCTTCGGAAGATTCATCACTTTCCGGTGTTTCAGGAGTATCTACTTTCTGCTCATCCGGCTCTGAATCATCCTCAAGCTCTTCAGGACTTACCTCACTCTCTGCTGCATGCTGGACTTCATAGCCGGAGAGATCCAAAGGCTCTCCTTCCTCTTCATCACCATCAAGCTCTCCAGCCGCTTCTTTCGGAGAATCGAGTTCTGCCGGAGTGTCATCTTCTTGTGATAGAGCCTCTTCCTCTTCAACTGTATCTTCGGGCTCCAGATCAGGATCCATGACTTCGTCAACGGCGCCATCGTCTTGCATCACTTCATCCAAAGCGGCATCCACTTCCGTCTCATCGGGAAGAGGTGTCTCGCCACTTTCATCAACATCCGGAACCTGAGCTTCCGTGTCATCGGCTGCCAGGATCTCCTTGACCGGAGCATCAACCAGATGGTTGAGATCTTCATCGACAAGGCCGTCGGCAACCCGTTGTTTCGTGTCACGCACATCAACGGCTTCGATGCTGGCCAGCTCTTCCTGAATGGGAAGCTCCGCGCTCTTCTCAAGCGTGGATTCGTCAGCCAGATTCTCTTCATCGTCGGAAGCTGAATGTGGGTCTGAGTCTATTGAGGTGTCGTCATCTGCAGGTTGGGAAGCACGTTCCTCTTCTGCGTTGATCTCTGCTTCATCGGGGACATCAACATCCATTGGCTGACCATCGACAGTGACGGTTGCCTCATCTACGACGTCGTTTTCACCGCTTCCGGTAACGTGTACGACGTGGTTTTGTCCTTCACCATCGTCTTTCCCCTTACCGCCCATGACTTGATTCAAGGAAGCGAGAATCTCTTCTGTCGAGAGGGTGTCATCGGTTGCGTCAGGAGCCGATGCCTCATCCTGATTCCCATCGCTCATGGTGGCCCCCATCTGTTTCTGAATGTCCCCGTCCATCTCCGATGCCAGTTCTGCCATGCTGTCCGTCATGGAGACTTCAAGGGAGTTGTTGCCCTTGGAACCACCTTTGGCAAGCGAAGATCTTCTCTTTTTGTTTGATGATTTCGATCGCTTTCTGCCCATGGTTCACCTCGTAGACATCGTCTGCAACGTCGTCTCTATCACTCACCGAGAAGGGAGAACGCTTCGTCACGCACTTTGGCGACATGCTCCTTAACCCGGACTTTGGCGTAGCTCTTTTTAATGATGCCTTCATGATCGACGATAAATGTCGAACGCACGATCCCCATATAGGTGCGTCCGTAGTTCTTCTTCTCCTGCCAGACACCGAACGCCTCACACAGCGCCCCTTCCTTGTCACTGAGCAGAGTGAAAGTGAGTTCGTGCTTGGTGCAGAAGTTGGTATGGGATTTCACCGAGTCCTTCGAGATTCCGATGATGGTCAAGCCTTCATCGGAGAATGACTGCAACATCTCCTGAAAATCCTTCGCTTCGGTGGTACAACCGGGGGTGTTGTCTTTGGGATAGAAATAGAAGACAGCCCCTTTCTCACCGATCAACTCTTTCAAGCTGCGCAGGTCGCCGTTCTGGTCTTCACAGCTCAGGTCGGGAATTGATGTACCTTCAGCCAGCAACATGATCATTCTCCGTACGGATTCATCCAGGTGAGCACGCCTTCATAACTCGTAAGGCAAGAGGGTGACGCGTTTTATTCTCGATTCAACTACCATCCGAGTTGCAGTCTGACAGAGTCGAGAAGTGTTCTGAAGAACCCCCCTTCCGCAACCTCTGCTCCGGCGACTACTGGACGGCTCAAGAGCTCTTCCTTACCCAGTTTGACCACCAGTGTCCCCACTTTCTGTCCATCGTGAATGGGGGCGAGAATCGGATCATCATAGAGCAGTCCCACTTCCAGGGTATCACGCTCTTTACGAGGAACCGTAACCAACAGTGGATCGCGAATCACACCCTCGACGTGATCGTTATCCCCTTTCCAGATTCTCAGACGGCGCACCAAGGAGTTGGCTTCGAACAGACGCACCGTTTCATAGGTTCGATTTCCGAACCGCAACAGTCGCAACGCCTCCTCTTCACGTGTCTTGATGCGGTCGGCTCCCATGATGACGGCAGCCAGGCGTTGGCCGTCGTTTTCATTGGTCGCGATGAGGCAGTAACCGGCGGCGCGGGTGTGGCCTGTTTTCAGTCCGGTGATGGAAGGGTCACGCCAGAGAAGGCGATTGCGGTTGTATTGGCGGATGCCATTGAAGGTGTACTGCTTCTCTTTGGCATAATGGGCGTACTGTGGAAAGTGCCGAACGATGGAGCTGGCCAGAATGAACATGTCCCGAGCCGTGGAGAAGTGGCCCTCCGTGGGCATGCCCGAGGAGTTCATGAAATTGGAGTTATGCAGTCCCAGATCCTTGGCTTTCTGATTCATCAGATCAGCAAAACCCTTCTCCGAGCCACCAATGTGTTCGGCGACGACCATGCAGGCGTCATTTCCGCTCTGAACGGCTATGCCACGAATGAGATCCTCAACCCGCACTTTGTCTCCAACATGGACAAAAGTCTTGGAGCCCCCCATTCTCCACGCTTTTTCACTCACCGGCAGGCGTTGATCCAGGCTCAGATTACCATTGGCCAACGCTTCATAGACCAGATAGAGGGTCATCACCTTGGTCAGTGAAGCCGGAGGTACCCGGACGTCGGCTTCCTGAGAGAAGAGGATTGTGCCTGAATCAACATCTCCGAGCACGGCTGCCCGGCTTTTGACCCTGAACGGCAGGCCCTCCGAAAGCGCCTCTGATACCGGTATCAGCATCAGAATAAGAGCCATAACCACCACAATGCCGTGGAACATGCGAAATTCTGTTCGTAGCCTCATGAAACCCAATCCAATCTTCTATTTTTCAACACGATGATGATCGTTGCAGATGATCTCTCACGGGAGATCACTTCGTTACCACCTGCCGTCCGCCGAAACCGAGATTTGCCAACGATTCCAGAATAGTGCCAGCCTCCTGGGTCGATGAAAACGGTCCCAACCGCACACGATAGAAAGGTGTTCCATCCACATCGACTTGCTGAATATGGGATGGTCCCACCGATTGCAGTTTGAGTGCAAGTCTTCGAGCGTTGGTTAATCGGCTGAAGGCTCCGACCTGAACAAACAGACCACTGTCAGTGTCAGGTGCGCGGGCGGCTGCGACCGGGGCTGCTCTCTTGGTCTGTATGGTGCTGTCCGGAGCACCATCCTTCATTGTGACCGGTTTGACCGGTCCCATGGAAGGATCATAACGAATTACCCGATAATTTTTTGGTATGGCGGGGTCGTTCTTCGGCAACGCCTCAACCCGGACTCTGGCTGTACCCTTTTTGAGATAATCGAGCCGCTTGGCAGCTTCATAAGAGAGGTCGATCAAACGATCCTTGACGAAGGGGCCCCTGTCATTGACACGGATGACCAGTGTTCGACCATTCTCCAGATTTGTGACACGCACCCATGTGGGTAGAGGAAGAACGGTGTGCGCAGCCGATGGCTTCCGCATGTCATACAGCTCGCCGTTGGCCGTGGGGCGGCCATGAAACGCCTTGCCGTACCAGGAGGCGATCCCTTCCGCGCGGTAACCTTTTGCGCTTAGAAGCGGTGTATAGGTGATGCCAAACGCCTTGTAGGGGCGTTGTGTCGAGCGTCGCTCCTGGGTGGCGACCACGTTTTCCGATGCGTTCTCCTCTGACTGGAGAGGGTTCCATCCCGTGCAGCCGCTCAGGGTAAACATGGTGAAAACCAGCAGCCAAAGAGCACGCTGATCGGTGGAAAGGTGAGCCATCCGTGGGTTTATCGTCATGGTGTTGTCGTGTCGATCAAGCTGTCGGAGAACTCACGCACCACCATGGCAAAACGTCGTGAATTGTTCCAACGGGTGATGACGTAGAAATTGTTAAAGACCATATGATAAACCGGACCACGCTTCCCTTCCAGCATGATCAGTGCAGCTTTCTGTTCGGGGGCAGGTAGAGGCTCTCCCTGGCTGACTCCGACACCCTTGCGAGCCCACGATTTCCAGGTTTTCATCTTTCTTAGTGAAGAGGAAACCATGTCCCTGTTCACTGACGATCCATCAACGGAAGTCGCAAAGCGCCCTCCTCGAACCCAGCCATGTCCATGCAGATAGTTGGCAATGGAGGCCAGAACATCGGGCGTGGAGCCGAAGACATCTCTGGAGCCGTCACCATTATGGTCCACAGCATAGCGGCGCATGGTGTCCGGAATCATCTGTACCTGACCCATGGCACCGGCATAGGAGCCCTTCATGGTTGAAGGATCCCACCCCTGCTCTCGGCACAAGAGCAGAAAGGCGCGAAACTGTTCACGAAAAAAAGTCGCGCGTCGCGGATAGTCCGTTGCGAGCGTGAAGAGTGTTCGAAGCACCGGGTGTTTGCCCATATAGCTGCCGAAACGGCTCTCAATACCCCACAGTGCAACGACAACGTTACCCGGTACACCGTAGCGCTGCTCAATCTCCAAGAGCAGGTCAGCGTGCTGTCTCAGTAACCGCCTCCCCTTTGCAACGGCTTTGCGGGTGAGAAACAGCGTTCGATAGTGGTGATAGGGTTTCGCCTCCGCTTGGCGGTTCATCGCCTGGATAACCCGTGTATAGGGTTGCAGCGGCGACAGAAGGGTGTTGAGCCAAGCCCTATCGAAGCGATCCTTAGTCACCAAATCCATGAGCCAAGGGTGTTTGTCAACGATATCACCCTGGGCACACACTGATCCTGGAACCGACACCAGAATGAGGCCGGCGCCAAGTCCGGCCATGCAGGTTCTTCGTGAAATCTCAGTCTCTTCCGGCGCGGTCACATCTTCACTCCCGTGAACGATCGGTAGTATTCGTCGTTAATGTGGTCTCAGCATGCCAGAGAGGGTGGGTTCCATGGAAGGGGTGTTACGCAATAAATCAAATCCACCGACGTGATATTCACCTTTTCAGGATTAAGAAATTACAACCAGAGATGAAAGAGGAGTGCTCGTTCAAGTGTTGGCCATGAATGCAGCACCGCGCATCCTTTCCCCGGTTACGCTATCCTGACGATACGAGAGCACATCATTTCTGACAGGCATCCCTCATGGAACGAGTCGGTCATTCATCCAGCGCTTCTGATACCCTTGCCCCTGCCAAGAGACGAAAAACCGGGCGATTAGCGGTGCTTCTGCCACACTATCGCAAGAATCGTTTCGCTTTCATCATGGGCTTTCTACTGCTGGTTCTCACCAGTTTGACGGCGGTCTCAATCCCCTACCTGCTCAAAATGGGGATTGATCAGCTCTCTGAGGCGACCAGGAACGGCCTGATCGAGATGTGGTGGATTGTATTCGCGATAATCGTGTTGGCTCTGCTCCATGCCGGTTTTCGCATTGGTAGCCGATACTGGATCTTCAGTATCGGACGGCGGGTGGAGTATGACCTGCGGGGCCGGGTTCTTCAGACTGTCCAGTCTCTTGATCAGGGCTATCTGGATGGAACCAAGATTGGAGATCTGACTGCTCGCGGATCCCGTGACGTTATTGCTTTGCGGATGTTCATGGGGGCCGGTTTTCTGCAGGTGTCCAATGCGTTATTGATCTATGCGGCTGTCGTACCCATGATGTTGAGTCTTGATCCCGTTCTGGCTGTGGCGGCACTCTCTCCTCTGCCCCTTGTTCTGCTCGGTGCAAGACTCTTGACGCGACGGCTCTACCGTTACAGCCGTGTGGTTGCCGATCGATTTGGTACAGTTTCCGGTTTTGTGCAGGAGTCTCTTGCAGGGATAGAAACCCTGCGCAATCACGCTCGGGAGTCCCACTGGCAGAAGCGCTTTGATGCTACGGCTGATGATCTGTTCAAAGCCCATCTCGATCATGCTCGAATTCAGGGCGCTTTTGCTCCGTTGATGGTGCTGGCCGGTGGTTTGGGGGCTCTTGTTATTCTTTTTCTCGGCTCCGAGCGCATCGTTGCCGGTACGATGACTATCGGCGATTATGTCGCTTTCAACGGCTATCTGGCTCTGCTGGTGATGCCCACCATCGGTTTTGGTTGGATTCTGTCGGTTCTTCAGCGTGGTTTGGCAGCTCTGGATCGTCTCGTCGAGTTGTTTGACGCACCGGTCGATCCCGGTCTGGCCGGAGTGCTTGAAACGTCGGAGAGATCCTCTCGAATCAACACTATCAATCGTCCTCGTTCTTCTGAATGGTCACCACCGGAAATCCAAGTCCGCAGGCTCACATTCAGCTACAACTCCCCTGGACATTCTGTAGCGAGTGCTGAAAAAGCGGATAACTCGGAACCGGCGATTGAGGAGATTACGCTCACTCTGAATCCTGGATCATTCGTCGGTCTGGTCGGACCGGTGGGCTCTGGGAAAAGTACTTTATTAAACGTTTTGGCCAGGGTACGGCGGCCCCCTGATGCAACAGTGTTCTTGGATGGCAGAGATATCAATGACTGCAGTGAATCGGAACTGCGTGCTCTGCTTAGCATGGCGCCTCAGGAGAGTCATCTCTTCTCTGCATCGATCCGTGAGAATCTCCTCTACGGGGTAGACAACGTTCTGAACCAATCAGCAGAATCTGACCGACTCAAACAACGGGATGACCTTGCTTGGAAGATGGCGCATCTCTCTGACTTTGATGAGGAGATTCGTTCATTTCCCGATGGTCTTGATACTCTTGTAGGTGAGCGTGGCATCACTCTTTCCGGTGGTCAGCGCCAGAGGGCAACCTATGCCAGAGCACTGGCGGTAGACCCGGCTATTCTGCTCCTCGACGACATCTTTTCCCATGTGGACGCCAAAACCGAGTTTCGAATGCTGGAGCGCTTGTTGGGCACGGTGATCGGTTCTGACCACACTGTCGCCAAACGAACGTTGGTCTTGGTTTCCCATCGGATCGAGACGCTTAAGAGAGCCGATTCCATACTGGTTATGGATAAGGGGCACATTGTGGCCACGGGCAGGTATGACGATCTCTTGGAGAAGAGTCCGCTCTTTCAGAGTCTGCACACTGCCATGCAACGCAAGACGGCGATGGAGTCTCTGGAAAAGACGGTTCTACCCAGGATCGAGTCATGACAGCGCCCCTCACCGGCATGACCGAAGAGACTCACTTTAAAAAGACGTTGGATCTGAAGCTTCTCCAGCGCTTCTTTCGCTACGGTCTTGCCCATAAGAAGTGGCTGTTTCTCGCGTTGATCAGTGTGCCGCTGACGACGGTGATTCAGACTGTGCAACCGATGATTGTCCAGGTGGTCGTCGATCAGCATATGGTGCCGAGAGTTGCACAGGGTATGGCATTTTGGCTGTGGCTCTTTGCGTCTCTGGTGGCTGTTCAGTTTGTTTTGGGATATCTACAGGCGCTGATCAACGTGCGTTTGGGACAGGGTATTGTCAACGATATTCGGCGCGATCTCTTTGGAAAGATGCTTGCGCTTGATGCCGGTTATCACACCCGAAATGCCAGCGGTACCTTAACCAACCGTCTGACCAATGACACGGAGTTGCTCACCCAGATGGTGAGTGCCGGGTTGATCCATCTTCTTACCGATATCATTCTACTGATCGGCATCTTTGCCGGTATGTTGCTGCTCTCCCCCACTCTCTCCCTGGTTGCCGTCGTCACCATCCCGGTTCTTGTTGCAGGAACGCTGTTTATTGCGCGGCGCCTGCGCCATGTTCAGAGGCGTGCCAGGGTGCTGCAAGCGCGTATGTCCGGATTTCTCACCGAGGTGATCGAAGGGCGAGATGTGGTGCGCCTGTTCAATCGTCAGCAGGCAAATCTTGATCACTTCAACACACTCAACCGTGAACACCACGACTGTTCACTGAAAAGCACCATGTTGGAGGCGGGCCAGTTCAGCTTTGTTGAAGGGGTTTCAACCATTGCTATCGCCCTGCTGCTTGGCTTAGGCGGGTTCTTGATTGCCGAGAGTCTGCAGGGTGCACCGGCATCAGGAGTGAGTTTGGGAGTTCTGGTTGCTTTCATCGACTATCTGCGCCGAGTGTTTCAACCAATTCGTGATCTTTCGTCAAAGTTCACCACCATGCAGGCAGCCATGTCGGCCTTGGAGCGTATCTTTGAGGTGATGGATACCACGCCTGCGGTTGAGGATGCTTCCCATCCTGACTCGAACAAAAAACTGGTTTCATCCGTAGAGAAGGCCCCCCCAACTATCCGGTTCGAAAAGGTTGGTTTTCATTATGATAAGGAGAGCCCTGTTCTTACGGATCTTTCATTGACGATTCACGGGGGAAGCAAGGTTGCTATCGTCGGACCGACAGGATCTGGAAAGAGCACTCTGATACGACTCCTCAATCGGAGTTGGGAGACCACCATAGGCGAGATTCGGATCGATGGCGTGAATCATCGTCAGATTCCATTGAATGTGTTGCGGAGCCGGATAGGTATTGTTGCCCAAGAGACCTTTCTCTTTGCTGAGACTCTCCGGAACAATATCACACTGTTTGATCCCTCTCTGGAAACGGACCGGATAGAGCAGGTGGTGGACCACATAGGTTTGTCCGATGTGGTCAAGCGGTTGCCGGATGGTCTGGATACGGTTTTGGGAGAGCGGGGATCACCACTTTCCAGTGGGCAGAAGCAGCTTCTGGCTCTGGCGCGATTTATGGTTCAAGATCCTGAAATCATGGTCTTGGACGAAGCGACCAGTTCCGTGGATGCGGTGAGTGAACGGCGCATCCAGTCGGCTTTGGAGCAGCTTCTGGAGAATCGAACCGCAGTGATTATCGCCCACCGTCTCTCAACGATACGGGGTGCGGATACAATCGCGGTTCTCAAAGGAGGGTGTGTGGCTGAGAGTGGCTGTCATGATGAACTGATGGCCAAACCCGATGGTCTCTACGCGGCAATGCAGTCTCTTGACCTGTTTCAAGCGGGTGAATGAAACACATCGACTCGGCGCAGAAGAGGTCCGGAGACGGTTACGGCTGCCGGATCACTCTGATGAGGCGCTCCAGGTCCTGTGCAGAGAGAGGGGTATCCAGAGAGACACCGCAGTGAGACTCTTCATGACTGTTTGAACGCAGCATGACTGACGTCGGGGGTTCCATGGTACGGATCACTTCAGAATAGGCCCGGACATCGACGGAATGCTGCATCGTGCTCTCTCCTTTGGCATCCTGACCGATCGGGTCTTCATCGTGCTCGCGATTGCTTTGCTCGATCGGCATGAATGACGTTCTCCGTGAATCACTTTCACTGCGTTTGTCGTGTTGCCACTTAACAAAGCAAGCCTTGGACCATTTTTCATTTTTATTTTTTATTGTTTTAAAATCAATAATTTAGTAATTATTTCGTGCCTTTTTGAATAGGAGGCTCAGGCGGCAGATAATCCCTGTTAAAAGGAGATATGTGTGGGAAAAAAGGAGTGTGTCTGCTGGGGTTTCCCTGGTTTTTCCCTGGGGGAAGTCTGGGATTGTCGGGTGCTTGGACAATGACGGATGGGGATGGATATTTGACATAGTGCCCTCACCCTGGAAGAGATGATGTGGCACTTTGTGGAGAATGCAGATGGTCGGCCTTTGACAGACGGCTACCTCCCACGGTATCCATAACCATCCTTTCATTCATCGTGTATGTCGTTGCAGGAGTATCTCGCCCATGCCGCTGTGGAAGCCCTCGCCCATTGCCCGCCGTCGCTGGCAACGCTTCAAGGAGCATCGGCGCGGTTATCTCTCTCTCTGGATCTTCATCACACTCTTCTCCCTGTCTCTTGTCGCCGAGGTGATCTCCAACGATAAACCACTGTTGGTTCACTATAACGACAGCTTCTACTACCCGCTGTTCAGCACCTATCCGGAAACCACCTTTGGTGGAGTCTTTGAAACGGAAACCGACTATCGGGATCCTTTTGTGCTGGAGATGTTGACGGAGGGTGGCAACTGGGTTCTTTTTCCGCTCAACCGCTACAGCTTTGACACCATCAATACCCAGTTGGAGCAACCTGCGCCGGCACCACCAGGTGCTGGTAACATTCTTGGAACCGATGATCGTGGACGGGATGTTCTGGCGCGTTTGATCTACGGTTTTCGGCTCTCGGTTCTGTTTGCCATGGGGCTGACGGTGATCGGTGTTGTCGTGGGCATTGTTGCCGGGGCGGTTCAAGGGTATTTCGGTGGCAGGGTTGATCTGATCTTTCAGCGATTTATCGAGATCTGGGGCAGTATGCCGGAGCTCTATCTCCTGATTATCTTCGCCGGCATGTTTACACCGAATATCTGGCTACTGGTGATCCTCCTGTCGCTCTTCGGCTGGATGGGATTGTCGGACTATGTGCGTGCCGAATTCCTGCGGGCGCGGACCATGGTCTACGTCAAAGCGGCTCGATCCATGGGGGTGCCGGATCGAACCATCATGTTTCGACATCTGCTTCCCAATGCCATGACGCCGGTGATCACCTTTTTGCCATTTCGTATCTCCGGGGCGATTCTGGCACTGACCAGCCTCGACTTTCTCGGACTTGGCGTTCCTCCATCCACTCCCAGTCTGGGGGAGCTGTTGCGACAGGGAAAAGCCAATATTGAAGCGTGGTGGCTCTCTCTCTCCACCTTTGTGGTTCTGGTGGCCATGTTGATGCTGCTCAATTTCATCGGCGAGGCTCTGCGTGATGCGATGGATCCGAGAAAGGAGTGAGCCATGTCCGAGCCTCTGCTTGAAATCGATGATTTGACCATACGCTTCGGCAAGGATGATGACGCACCGGTGGATGCGGTCCGCCATCTCTCCTTCTCCCTTCCCATGGGAAAGACGCTGGCCCTGGTTGGCGAGTCGGGAAGTGGCAAGACCATGGCTGCGCTGTCTACGCTCGGTCTGCTGCCGCCATCGGCAAGAAAACTGAGCGGGCGCATTCGGTTTCTAGGACGGGATATTACCGATCTCCCTGAAAAGGAACGGTTGGCGATCACCGGTCGAGAGATCGCCATGGTGTTTCAGGAGCCAATGACCGCCCTCAACCCGTTGCACATCATCTCTAAACAGATCGGCGAGTCCATGGCGATTCACATGGGACTCGACCAAAAAGAAGCGCGACAACGCTCCCTGCAATTGATGAATCGGGTTGGTCTGCGTGATCCGGAACGTCTGCTCACCGTTTTCCCCCATCAACTCTCCGGCGGCCAGCGGCAGCGCGTGATGATCGCCATGGCGCTGGCGTGCTCACCGAAACTGCTCATCGCCGATGAGCCGACAACAGCGCTCGACGTCACGATTCAGGCGCAGATTTTGGACCTCTTACAGGAGATCCAGAACGAAATGGGTATGGGGTTGCTCCTGATCACCCACGATCTACCCATGGTACAGCGGGTGGCCGACGAGGTGTGTGTGATGGAGAAAGGGGTTCTGGTGGAGCAGGCCGAGACATCGATACTCTTTGATTCGACACAGTTGCAGCAGCGCCAGTCCTACACCCGGAAGCTTCTGAGCAGTCTGCCGGATGAGACCTCACCGGTTTCGGATGGCAATCAAGAGATTCTCTATGACGCACGTGATGTGCGCTGCTATTTTCCCATCAAAAAAGGGCTTTTCAAACGGACAGTTGGGCATGTGAAAGCGGTTGACGGTGTCTCTCTGGCACTGCGTCGAGGAGAGACGGTCGGAGTGGTCGGTGAATCCGGAAGTGGCAAAACCACGCTGGGTGAAACGTTGTTGCGGCTCAATGACGGCACCGGGCAACTGCTTTTCAAAGGTCAGGATCTCACAGCCCTTCCACGCACGGGATTTCGGGCCATGCGGCGCCATATTCAGGTGGTGTTTCAGGACCCTTTCTCCTCTCTCTCCCCCAGGTTAACCATTGGTCAGATTCTGGAAGAGGGCTTGACGGTGCACAAGATTGATCCTGATCCTGCGACACGGCAGCAACGCATCGCTACCATTCTTTCCGAAGTGGGCCTTTCCGAAGAGGTGGTCAGCCGCTATCCCCATCAGTTCTCAGGTGGGCAGCGACAACGCATCGCCATCGCCCGTGCGTTGATCATGGAGCCGGATCTGCTGATTCTGGATGAACCCACAAGTGCTCTGGACCTGTCGGTACAGGCACAGATCATTACGCTTCTCAAAACACTTCAGGAGCGGCGCCAGCTCGCCTACCTCTTCATCTCCCACGATCTCAGAGTGATTCGCACCATGTCCCATCATGTCCTGGTCATGCGTAACGGGAAAATGGTAGAGAGCGGGCCTACGGAGCAACTATTCACCCATCAACAACACCCGTATACACAGCAACTTCTTTCTGCAGCATTGCATCTCACATCGGTCCAATGAGTCACTGTTGCCCTTTTCCGTAACGCACGCCCTTTGAATCCGTGCTCACCACCGTGCTGACATGGTATTACTAGATTGATTGATGTTACGCACTCACCCAGGCTGAAAGCATCGCTCCATGAAACGTTCCATCTCTTACGGCTTCCTCTTCGTGATCATTGCTATGATGATGAGTGGTTGCCTCTATACAAGCTCAAGAAGCTACAACGATTTTAATGATGATGGCATGACAAGCGATCAGGCTTGGGAGGAGTGCAACCGGGAGAGTGGTCGGTTTACGCACTATGATAATGCTCACAGTAACGACATAAGCCGTGCCGTTGCGATCAAAGAGCGTCAGAAGCAGTGCATGGAGTCTCGTGGTTTCCGCATCAAGAAATAAACGCGCCACTGAGAAGTAGTAGAGTGCTCTGTTCCGATGGCACAATTCTGTTGGAAAAGTTGCCACAACGCGTTTCTGTTCTCAGGTTCTTCTTGACAGATCCATCGTAACCCGATGAACTATCTTTAATCCTGTTATGCCCGAATGAGTCGTGATTATGTCCGAGAGTACGGTAGTTATCTACACCGATGGGGCGTGCAGTGGAAATCCTGGACCGGGTGGTTGGGGAGCCCTTTTGAACTATAAGGGGCATGAGAAGAGTCTCTCCGGCTACTCATCCCACACCACGAATAATCGCATGGAGATGCTCGCCGTGATCCATGCTCTGGAGGCTCTGACCAGAACGTGTGATGTTGAGATCTATACTGATTCAGTCTATGTCAAAGACGGTATGACACGCTGGATTCACGGTTGGAAGAAAAAGAGTTGGCGCCGTAAGGATGGAAAGCCTGTTCGTAATGTCGAACTGTGGAAGCGGCTGGAAAAGGCTGCCAGCAGTCACAGGGCTCAATGGAATTGGGTCAAGGGTCACGCCGGACACCCTGAGAATGAACGTGTTGATCAACTCGCTAGGGAAGCGATTGATCGGGGCCGTCAGGGTGAGATCGAGGAGGATCCGGCCGGTTTGATCCAGGATGATGGAGATTGATACCACACTTTTAAGAAAAGGAGACTCCTATGTTCGAGGATCAGTTGGCGGCAGTGCAGGAACTACTGGATTCCGATCCTGAGTTCAAGGGACTGCATGACCGACATGGGGAACTCAAGGAGAAGATCGCCAACACCCCCGTCACCTCCATTAATCAACTGGAGGTGGAGAAAATGAAGAAGGAAAAGCTCCGTATCAAAGATAGACTGGCAAAGATCCTGACGGAATTTACATCGGGACGCTGAAGCAACAGAAAGGGAAAAGCGGGTGCTTTCGGGCATCCGCTTTTCCTATGTGGGCATGATAGCAAGGCGGAAGAGACTGTAGCATA